>JAYTXL010000183.1:0-14397 GCA_043742955.1 Verrucomicrobiota bacterium
AAGGAGGTCGTGGAACTGGCGGCCTTGGAACGGGAAATAATTGAAATCGAAAAGCAGATTGAGGCGTTGCCCAAACCGCATATGGTTTACGCGGGCAAAGTTCACACGGGGAGTGGGTCTTTTCAGGGCACGGGCGCGAAGGGTGGCAAACCACGTCCGATTTTCATCCTCGCCCGGGGGGATGTGCGCCGGCCAGGCCGCGAAGTGTTGCCCGGTGCGATCGCGGGCATCGACTTGTTGGCCGGACGTTTTGAGCTGGCGAAGGACGCTCCGGAGGGCGAGCGCCGGGCGGCTCTGGCCCGCTGGATTTCCGATCCGAAACATCCGCTCACGTGGCGGAGCATTGTGAACCGGGTCTGGCAATACCACTTCGGCCGCGGATTGGTGGAGACCCCCAACGACTTTGGTCGCATGGGGGCATTGCCGTCGCATCCGGAATTGCTCGACTGGCTGGCGGCATATTACCGGGATGATCTGGGTGGCTCCTTCAAGAAATTGCACCGGCTCATCGTGACGAGCGCGACCTACCAGCAGTCGTCGTCCACGGTCAATGCCAAGGCCCTCCAGTTCGACTCCGGCAACACGCTGCTCTGGCGTCAAAACCGGCGCAAGCTGGAGGCAGAAGCCATCCGTGACAGCGTGCTGGCCGTCTCCGGAAAGCTGGATCTCACCATGGGCGGCCCCAGTTTCCAGGATTTCGTGGTCACCCATCCGGAGCACTCGCCGCATTATGAATATCAGCTCGCTGATCCCGAAAACCCGGCGATTCATCGACGCTCGATATATCGCTTTCTCGCCCGCAGCCAGCAGCAGCCCTGGATGGCCACGCTGGATTGCGCCGATCCTTCGATGCTGGTGGAAAAGCGGAACCAGACGATTACGCCGCTCCAGGCGTTGGCGCAGCTCAACAACCAACTCATGGTCGTGATGGCCAAACACTTTGCCGCCCGGGTGGACGCGGCCGGCGGGGATATGTCCTCGAAAATCACGCAAGCTCTGCGCCTCGCGCTGCAGCGCCCACCGACGGCGACCGAGCTAAGCATGCTCAAGGATTATGCCGCCCAGCATGGTTTGGCGAACGCCTGCCGGTTAATTGTGAACCTGAACGAATTTGCGTTTGTTGATTGAGACCGGATAAGCCACCCAAAATGAACAGGAGCACACAGAGGAAACGGAGAAGCGGCCGGTGGACACATTCGGTGCGCAGCACTTTATCCAGCCTGTCTCTGTTGCCTCGGTTTGCTCCTGTTCAAAATCCGACATGTCGATTCCTATTCATCAGGAACCAACGGAGGAGACGGAGAATTGGCCATCGGACCCATTACGTGAGCGGCATGGTTTCCGGTTTTCCTCCAGCAGCTCGTGTTAAACAGCATGCATCCTCTGTTTCAAAAAGCTGCTAGCCTCACC
Organism: Verrucomicrobiota bacterium; assembly: GCA_043742955.1. Lineage (GTDB taxonomy): Bacteria > Verrucomicrobiota > Verrucomicrobiia > Limisphaerales > JAYTXL01 > JAYTXL01. The sequence continues at coordinate 1,411 of JAYTXL010000183.1, forward strand.
AGCGACATCATCGGTGGAGCCATTGAAGTTCACCGCGAGCTGGGGCCGGGGTTAATTGAAAGCATCTACGAAAGGTGCTTTCTCCATGAGCTCTCGCTGCGCAAGTTGGGAGCCATCAATCAACGGCTGGTGCGGGTCATCTATAAAGGGTTGGTATTCGATGAACCGCTGCGGTTCGATGTGTTGGTCGAAGGCTGCGTCCTGGTTGAATTGAAGGCCGTGCAGGAAGTGCTGCCCATCCACAAGGCGCAACTCCTCAGCTACATGAAATTGCTCAACGTGCCCGTCGGGCTGCTCATCAACTTCCATGAAATGAAACTGGTGGACGGTGTCCACCGGATGATTCTGCCTGGAGCCAACCAATGAAGACCTTTAAACAGGAGCAAACAGAGGCAACGGAGAATTGGCGAGTGGGTCAGGATGCCGGGCGTCATCGCTCCTGGTTTTCCTCTGTTTCCTCTGTTCGCTCCTGTTCAAATTCCGACCGGTGGAAGACTTTTCAACAGGAGATAACGGAGGAAACGGAGAAGTGGGCGGCGGTTTCGTCCGGTGAGCTGCAGCTATCCCAGTTTTCCTCTGTTTCCTCTGTTTGCTCCTGTTCAAATTCAATCCCCCTATGAACAGTTCACCTTTTCATTACCGGCCCGCTTCGGCTCGGGTGAGTTCGCGCCGCGAATTTCTTTGGAACAGCGGGGGCGGACTTGGCGGCATCGCGCTGGCCACGTTGTTGGGTGGCGAGAAGTTGCTGGCCGGCACCACCCCCGGGGTGCTCGGTGGCACGCTCCATCATCCAGCCAAGGCGAAACGCGTGGTGCAACTCTTCATGGCGGGGGCGGCGAGCCATCTGGATTTGTTCGATTACAAACCTGAACTCGTTAAACGCCATGGGCAGCCAAGTGATTTTGGTGAGCCCGTGGAAGCCTTTCAAAATGGTCTCGGTCCCTGGCTGAAACCCGTATGGGAATTCAAGCCGCACGGCAAATCCGGCAAGATGCTGGGCGAGGTGGTTGCCGATCTTGGCTCGGTGGTGGATGAGTTGGCCTTCATTCATAATCTGGTCGGCAAGACCGGGGTGCACTCGCAGGGCACGCTGTTACAATCGACCGGGTTCAATCGTCCCGGATTCCCGGGCATGGGATGTTGGGTGAGCTACGGGCTTGGATCGCTGAATGATAATCTGCCGACCTTCGTGGTGCTGCCCGACCATCGCGGGATGGCGTCCAACGGCACGAAGAATTGGGACGCTGCATTTTTACCCGCGCAACATCAGGGCACGATTATTTACCCCGGCACCGCGAATCCGATCACGGATCTGTTCCCGGACGCCCGCGGCGATTTCATCACGCCCGCGAGCGAGCGCGCCGGGGGCGGGGTGCTGGCGCGGCTTAATCAAGCGCACGCGGCGACGCGCGCTGGCGACGCGCGGCTGGAGGCGCGCATTCACAGCTACGAACTCGCCGCCAAGATGCAGCTCGCCGCTCCGGAGGCGCTGGATATTTCCAAGGAGCCCGCGGCGATTCTGGAGCTGTACGGCATTCGCAACGACGTGAAGGAATGGCCGAAGGAAATCAACGCGGCGGAGGAGATGGATTATTTCGGTCGTAAATGTCTCGCGGCCCGGCGTTTGCTCGAACGCGGCGTGCGCTTCGTGCAAGTGTGGAGCGGCAATGACAACGGGTTTCCGCGCCGCAACTGGGACTCGCATGAAGACGTCGAGCGCGATCACGGTCCGCTCGCGCGCGGTTTCGCCCGGGGCGCTTCGGCCTTGATCCGCGACCTGAAACAGCGCGGGCTGCTGGACGATACGATCGTCCTCTGGACCACAGAATTCGGCCGCATGCCGTCCGGGCAGGGCGGCAAGGGGCGTGACCACAATCCGTACGTCTTCACCAACTGGCTCGGTGGCGGCGGCATCAAGGGCGGCATCGTCGCCGGCGAAAGTGATCAGTGGGGCTACAAACCCCTGAATCGAAACACCCCGACCGAAGTTTACGACATCCACGCGACCATTCTGCACCTGCTGGGGATTGATCACACCCGGCTCACGATCCGCAACAACGGCATTGATCGCCGCCTCACGGATGTGCATGGGCATGTGATCAAAGAACTGCTCGCGTGAGTGGCGGCGGCTTGATTAGAACCAATGAACTTTATACGGGTCGCCTGGCCTTGACTGTTCGCGTTGTTCCTCGAGTTCTCGTCACTGGCTTCATTACTCAAGGACGCAGCGTTCATGCACCTGGGAGGGGTGCCAGAGGACCGCACTACCGAGCGCTACTACCGCGGGATTCACCCCTGGCTGGCACCGCTTTCAGGGTGCAATTCCTCGGCCCTCTGATCCGGGGGTATCGCTGTGCTCCACCCCCGGCTAATGGCTGGCAACCTTCCAGGTTGGCCCGGAAAGGCACCTGCAAGAAACATGTGATTCATCAATTCAGGCGGGTGGCGGCACTGAAACCGGATTTCCTCGTAATCACCGGTGATTTCATCAGCCATCGTTCGGCCACTGAGCTCGAACAGGTGAAGCGCGTCTTGAGTCATTTACCCAAGGGCGGGATCGCCACGCTTGCGATTCTGGGCAATCACGATTACGGTAAGAACTGGAGCCAGAAAGAGGTCGCCGCGCGCATCGAAACCATTGTCTGCGACCAGGGCGTGGACTTGTTGCGCAACGAAACACGCGTGGTTCGGGGTTTGCAAATCGCCGGCCTGGACGATTTGTGGAGTCCGTGTTTCGCGCCGGGACGCGCCCTGAACGCTCTTGATTCATACGGCGCAAGCCTCGTGCTCTGCCACAATCCGGATGCCGCCGATCGCGCCATTTGGGGGCAGTATCGTGGCTGGATCCTCTCGGGTCACACCCATGGAGGACAATGCAAGCCGCCGTTCTTACCGCCGCCCATGCTGCCGGTCAAAAATCGGAGATATTCCGCAGGTGAATTCGATCTGTCGGGCGGACGCAAGCTTTACATTAATCGTGGCCTGGGACATTTAACTCGCGTGCGGTTTAATGTCCGTCCGGAGATCACGATTTTAACACTCGGATCGGTTTGAGTTAATGATCATGAAAATGTCATTTCTACGATTGCTATTCATTGCGGTGTGGACTCATCGCGTGGTTGCCGCCGAACCGGAAATCCTCTTCGCTGATTTTGAAGGCAAAGACTATGGCGAATGGAAAACCACGGGAGAGGCGTTCGGCCCCGGCCCGGCGCGTGGCACCCTGCCAAATCAAATGGAAGTCACGGGATTTGTCGGCCATGGCCTGGTGAACTCGTTTTTCAAGGGCGATGACTCCACCGGCACGCTCACCTCGCCCGAATTCAAGATCAACCGCAAATATATTACCTTTCTCATCGGCGGCGGGCACCATCCAGGCAAGGCCGGGATTCACTTGCTCGTGGATGGTCAACCTGTGCGGGCGTCGACCGGTCCGAACCAACAGCCCGGTGGCACGGAGCATCTGGATCCGGGAGCGTGGGACGTGGGCGAACTAACCGGCAAAACCGCGCGGCTCGAGATTGTAGATCAGGTCACCGGCGGTTGGGGTCACATCAACATCGATCACATTGTCTTTACGGATCGCAAACCGGACACCTTGCTGCTCGAGGCGAAACGCGAACTCACTTTTAAAAATCGTTACCTTAACCTGCCGGTCAAAACCGGCGCGCCCCTGCGCCGGATGAGCGTCAGCATCGGCGGTGAAAAAGTCCGCGAGTTTGAAATCGAACTGGCGGATGGCCCGCCCGAATTCTGGGTGTTCCTGGACATGAGCCAGTACAAAGGGAAAAGCGCAGTTCTGACGGTGGACAAATTGCCGGAAAATTCCAAGGCCTTGAAATCGGTGGAGCAGGGGGAGGCCATCAAAGACGCAGCCGACCTGTACCAGGAAAAGCTCCGGCCTCAATTTCATTTCTCCGCGCGGCGCGGCTGGATCAACGATCCCAACGGCCTCGTCTTTTTTCAGGGCGAGTATCACCTCTTTTTCCAGCATAATCCGTATGGCTGGAATTGGGGCAACATGCATTGGGCCCATGCCGTGAGCCGCGATCTGGTGCATTGGCGTGAATTGCCGGAGGCGATTTACCCGAAGCAGTTCGGGGACTGGGCATTTTCCGGCAGCGCGGTGGTCGATCAGCACAATGTGGCGGGCTTCCGAACGGGGAGTGAACCCGCGCTGGTGGCGGCTTACACCAGCACCGGCCGGGGCGAATGCATCGCCTACAGCAATGATCGCGGTCGCACCTGGACGGACTTTACGGGCAATCCCGTGGTGAAGCATCAGGGGCGCGACCCGAAACTCATCTGGCACGAGCCGACGAAGAAATGGGTCATGGCGCTCTACGATGAAGTGGAGAAGACGCGCAACATCGCCTTCTACACCTCCACGGATTTGAAAGCCTGGGAGTTTCAAAGCCGCATCGAGGGGTTTTACGAGTGTCCCGATCTGTTTGAGTTGCCGGTGGACGGTGATGCCAAAAACAAGAAGTGGGTGCTCACCGCAGCCAGCAGCGAATACCGGATCGGCACTTTCGACGGCCTGACATTCACGCCGGAGACCGCGAAGCTGCCGGGTCATCGCGGCAACGCCTTTTACGCCGCGCAGACCTACAGCGACATCCCCGCCGCCGACGGTCGACGCATTCAAATCGGCTGGTCCACCATCAAATTGCCCGGCATGCCCTTCAACCAGATGATGACGTTTCCCTGCGAGCTCACGCTCCGGACCACGCCGGAAGGCATTCGCCTTTGCTTCGAACCGGTCAAGGAAATCAAAGCACTTCAGGCGAAGAAACAGGTCTGGGGAGCGCAGGCGCTCAAGCCCGGCCAGAATCCGCTCGCCGGCAGCACGCCGGAATTATTCGAGCTCCGGGCGGAGTTCATGTTGGGCGACGCCACCGAGATTGGTTTTCGCGTTCGCGGCGTGCCGATTATCTACGATGCAAAAAAGCAGGAACTTTCCTGTCTCGGTAGCCAGGCGACGCTCCGGGCCAGGGATGGAAAATTGCGCCTGCGCCTGCTCGTCGACCGCGCTTCGATCGAAATCTTCGGCAACGACGGATTGGTCTATATGCCGATGGGTGTTATTCCAAAGAATGATGACAAATCGTTGGAAGTAATCTCCAGATCGGGAAGCCCAGTGCTGTGCTCACTGGAATTGCACGAATTACGCCCGGCTTGGTCGGCGGCAGCGGACGTGAGTCCGCTCAAACGTTGAGATTTGCTCCATCAAGCGAAACCATCCTCGGAACTTAGGTTGGTGACATCCGCTTTCCGGCAACATGCAGGTGCGGATTTTGAGCCGCAGATACTCTTCTGGCGCAGGAGGCCGTTGGGTTAGCCCCCGCTTTCGTAGGAGTCGCTCAGGTTGCGAAAAATCGGTCGCATCAACCGATCCGCCGACCAGAGGAGAAGATTCAGGAGTTCTTCGGGCTTGGGTTGCCTGGCGGATGACTGGAGGAAACCAGTGGAGAATGCAATACAAGCTTTTGTTGCATATGCAACAAAAGGTTGTCGCCTTTCCCAATCGAGTAAAAGTTGGTCGAGTCGCGAGTGTCGTTACAAAACCGCCGCCTTGACACAGTGGATTGGCGGGAGGGCGTCGAACAGGCATTCCCATTTTTCGCCGCCGTCGCGACCCATCCAAAGCTGGCCGGTGGTGGTGCCGAAATAGAGGGCGGGTGAGGCACATTCGTCGACGTCCATCGCGTCGCGCAAGACGGTGAAGTAACTGTCTTTCCGAGGCAGGCCGCGCGTGAGTTTCTTCCACGAGCCACCGCCGTTTTCGCTGCGCCAGACAGCGGGCACGCCACCGGGGCACGTCCGCGTCATGGGTTCGAGCGGCACCACGTAGAGCGTGTCGGGATGGTGTGGGTGCACAACGATCGGGAAGCCAAAGTCAGAAGGCAAACCTTGGGCGATGGAGCGCCAGGTGTGGCCATGGTCATCGCTGCGCAGCACGCCGATGTCCGGTCGTCGCCCGCCCGGCCCATCCCATTCGGCCCAACCGCCATGGTTCTGCATGTAAAGTCGGCCGGGCGCACCCTTGTGACCGGCAATCTTGTGAACGCACTGGCCAAATTCGGGGAAGGGATCGGGCGTGAACCCGGCACCGACACCCTGGTTCGCGGCGGAGAACGTTTCGCCCCCATCCTCGCTCAGGTAATGGCCGCCGGTGGAAATGCCAAGATGCACGCGGTTTCCAGACCGCAAAATAGTGTGCATGCAGAGGCCGCCATTGCCGGGTTGCCACTTGCGCGCGTGCTCGTGGTTGCTGATGCCCGGAACCAGTTCCCAGGAATCGCCGCCATCTCGACTCTTGAACAACGAGGCCGGCTCAACGCCGCACAAAAGCTCTTTTCGGTCCTTGCCCGCTTCGAGCGACCAGATGTTCGCGAGCGCACGGCCGTCGTCTTTGGGGAAGGCGGGCGCAGTCTTGGTTTCCTTGAAGGTTTTCCCGAGATCGGTCGAGCGCAGCACTTTCATGCCGAAGAAGGGATTGCAACTCGAGGCATAGAGCCGGGGGGTGCCCCGGGTGTCAATGAGTGCGGAATAGACGCCCACACCCTGGTTGAAAGGACCGCGCAGGGTGAAACCGCGCCGGGTCTTTGATGATTCGGCTACGAAGAGCCCTTTCTTGGTTCCGATGCAGAGGATGATTTTGTCGCTCATAATATATTTAACCTCCGGAGACTGCGGTCATGATGGTGACGACGTCGCCGGCGGCGAGCTGGGTATCGAGGCCATCGCGGTCGCGCATGTGGTGGATGTTGACGAACAGATTGATGTGCCGGCGCAGCCCCCCGGTTTCGTCGCAGATGCTCCGGTGCAGTTTCGGATAGAGCCGTGCCAGCTCTGCCAGCATCGCGCGCAGGTTCCCTGCCGGAAGCACAAGCTCTGCCGCGCCTGCGCAGCAATCGCGCAGTGGTGTGGGAATGCTGACGGCAATGTTCGTGGCTTGGGGCACGCGCCGCGCGCTGGCAATTCGGGTGGGCATGGAAGTAATTGAGATCAGTAGGCCTGGCTTTCGTCCGGACCCGGCGGTGGTGGACTAAAATGTCTCTGGCCTGAACTTTTGCAACTTTTGGAAAAGTAGCCGTGCATGGCGTATACATTTCAACGTTTCAAAACGGGCGCGCCCGCGTCAAGGTTGTTTCAAAACCTGTGCGCGCAAGCTTAACCTGCTGATGCTGGACTCTGCGCGCAATGTGAGAGCCGTCCGTTTCATGAAATCGTTACCGAGCGGATCGTCTCGCGTCTCGGGCTCAAGCACACAAAACTTCTCTTGAAGGCCCTCTTGGGAACTGGGTTAGCCTCACCTACACGGCAGACATCGCTGGTGTCGCGACTCGATTACGACGCTCGTGCATCACCCAACGCCATCAGGGATTTGCAGGCTTGTTGCGCGCTCTGAGACGCGGTAGTTTATGCTCATGAAAACATGGACGGGCAAGGAAGCGGACGCTGGTTTGGGCCGCGGGGTGGAACGGGCACTGGCGGGGGACCAAATCCGTCAGGGCGACGCGGTGGTGGAGTTGCGCCCGGCGCGCCCTGATCACCATGCCGGAGCGGCGCCGCGACGAAGGCAGGAGGAAGCCCGGTTGATGCCGGATCAGGCGGAGCCATAAGTCATGGGGAGTTTCGGTTCAATTTATTTCTCCGCGATGCGATTCCTGCTGGCGCTCATGACGGCTGGTTTTCTGTGGCCGGTGCATGGGTTCACCGCCCCTGATTTTGCCCGCGACGTGCGGCCGATTCTCGAGCGCAGTTGCCTGGGTTGTCATGGGCCGGAAAAGCAAAAGAACGGCTATCGGCTTGATGTGCGTGAAAACGCCTTGAAAGGCGGCGACAGCGGCAAGGCGGCCATCGTTCCGCACAGTGCCAGGACCAGTCCGCTCATTCGCTACGTCAGCGGTGAAGACGGGGAGATCGTGATGCCGCCGAAAAAGAGCTCCGCGCCCCGGCTCACCACGGAGGAAGTGCAAATTCTTCGCGATTGGATTGACGCCGGACCGGTTTGGCCCGATGCCCTGGCGGGTACTCAAAATCAAACGAAACCCCATTGGTCCCTCCAGCCCTTGGTGCGTCCCGAGGTGCCGCAGCCTGGTCCGACCTTTGGGGCGGGTGCGCTGAACCCGATAGATTTGTTTATTCGCGCCAAGCTGGCCGGAAAGAAGCTCAAACCTTCACCCGAGGCGGATCGACGCACCCTGATCCGACGGCTCTGTTTCGATCTCACCGGCCTGCCTCCGACGCCTGAGGAGGCGCAGGCATTCGCCGCGGACACCCACCCGCAGGCCTATGAAAAACTCGTCGGGTGGCTGCTCGCCTCGCCGCGTCATGGCGAACGGTGGGCCCGACATTGGCTGGATACGATCCATTTTGCTGACTCCCATGGCTTCGAACATGATATTGGTCGCGATCATGCGTGGCGTTATCGGGACTACGTGATCGCCGCGTTCAACCACGACACGCCCTGGCCGCGTTTTGTCCGGGAGCAGCTGGCGGTGGACGTTTTCTTTCCAGATGAACCGCAACTCACACCGGCCCTCGGCTATCTTGGCGCCGGGACGTTCGACTTGAGCACCTTCAGCACGGCGCCGGTGACTTTCGATTATCTCGACCGCGATGACCTGGTAACCCAGACCATGTCGGCATTTGTGAGCACCACGGCGAACTGTGCTCGCTGCCATGCGCACAAGTTTGATCCTATTTCGCAGGCGGACTACTACTCGCTGCAGGCCGTCTTCGCCGGGGTGCTGAAGGGGGAGGTCGCTTATGACGAAGACCCGGCAGTCCATCGCCAGCGGCGGCGGTGGCAATCGCTGATCGCGGCGGCGGACCGGCGCGACGCGACGGTTTTGCTGGCGGCCGAGAATGCACCCGTGGTGAACGAATGGCTGGCTCAGCGCGGCGGTGGAGTGCACTGGCACCCGTTGGAGGCGGAAACATTTCTCTCGGCCGAAGGCGCCACCCTGACGCGGATTGCGGGGGGCGTTCTGCTCGCCAGCGGAACTCTGCCGGAACGCGACACCTACACCATCACCGCCACCACGGCGCTGGAGCGGATCACAGCGTTGCGGCTGAATGTGCTGCCGCACGACTCGCTCCCGCTGCGCGGCCCCGGCCGCATGAGTAATGGCAATCTGCACCTCTCCGAAATTGAGTTGCGGGTCTTTGCGCCCGGCACGACCGAGGGCCATTTGGAAAAGATCCGCCGCGCCACCGCCGACTTTAATCAATCCGGCTGGGGCATTGAACGGGCGCTCGATGGCGACATCAAGACCGCCTGGGGCATTCATCCCGCGGTGGGGCAGGCGCATCACGCGGTCTTTGAGCTGGCGGAACCGCTCACTTTAAAACCCGGCGCGCGGATTTCGGTCACTCTGCGACAGGCGCACGGGGGCGCGCATCTCATCGGCGCCTTCAGCCTCGCGGTGACCACGAACAACCCCGCGCATGCCGTGGCGATTCCCGACGAAGTTGCCTCGGCGCTCGCGCTCCCCGGCGCCGGGCGCACGGAGGCGCAACGCGTCTTGGTGGCCGCTTATGCGCTTCACTCCGTGGCCCTTGAATCCCAGGTCGAACTTCCCCGGCAAGCCATCGTCTATGCCGCCGCCTCGTCCGTGAACGTTCCCGCCGGTGAGGGCTCCCTGCAGGCGCGCTCGCTCCCCGAACCCAAGGTGGTGAATATCTTGCACCGCGGTGATTTTGATAAACCCCGCGGAGTGGCGGAGCCCGGCGCACTCGCGGCTCTCAACCATTCACCGGCCCGTTTTGCGCTGAAGAATCCCAAGAGCGAAGCGGAACGCCGCGCTGCGCTGGCCGACTGGATCGCGCATCCGGACAATCCGCTGGCGTGGCGCAGCATCGTGAATCGCGTGTGGCATCATCATTTCGGACGCGGGCTGTGCGACACCCCCAGTGACTTTGGGAAAATGGGCGGAGAACCGTCGCATGTGGAATTGCTTGACTGGCTCGCCGTGTGGTTTCGCGACGATGCCCGCGGTTCACTCAAGGAGTTGCACCGCCTCATCGTGACGAGCACGGCGTATCGCCAATCTTCCGCCCAGCGCGAGGCAGACGCCAAACTCGACGGCGACAACCGGCTGCTCTGGCGGCAGAACCGCCATCGTCTCGATGCCGATGCCTACCGCGATTTCACCCTCGCGGCGTCCGGCGCGCTCGACCTGAAAATGGGCGGTCCCGGCGTCCGGCACTTCAAATCCAGCAAAGGCCCGCAGGTCACCCCGGCGCTCGACTACCCGGCCTACGACTGGTCGAGCCCCGGTGCGGGGCGGCGCAGCATTTACCGGCACGTCTGGCGCGGGATTGCTGATCCGTTCATGGAGACCCTCGATTTTCCGGACCTGGGCTTGCTCGCACCCACGCGGAGTTTTTCGGTGTCGGCGCTGCAGGCCCTCACGCTCTACAACAACGACTTCGTGCTTCAACACAGCGTCCGGCTGGCGAACCGCGTCGAGGCGGAGGCCTCCCCCTTGGAGGCTCAAGTGAGCCGGGCCGTCCGGCTCGTTTGGTTGCGCGAACCCCGGACGGATGAACGCCGGGAGTTTACCGAGTTTGCCCGGGTCCACGGGCTGCCCGAGCTTGGCCGCCTGTTGCTCAACAGCAATGAATTCCTGTTTGTGGATTGAACGAATCATGCAGCCGAACTCTCTTTCCAGCCGCCGCGACTTCCTCTGGAATCTGGGCGGTGGCTTTGCCGGGTTGGCCCTGTCGCAATTGTTTTCCCGCGAGGCGGTGGCGGCCGGGGTGCAGCACCACCCCGCCAAGGTGAAGCGCGTGATCCAGCTTTTCATGACCGGCGGCGCGAGCCCGATGGATACCTTCGATTACAAGCCGGCGCTGGAAAAACTTCATGGGCAGATGCTGGGTCCCAAGGAAAAACCCGAGGGGTTCACGGCCCCGGCGGGGGCGATCATGAAAAGCCCGTTTCAATTCGCGCAACACGGCCAAAGCGGACGTTGGGTCAGCACCGTCTTCCCGGAGCAGGCGAAGCTCGTGGACGAAATGGCTTTTCTCATGGCCATGCAATCCAAGACGAATGTTCATGGTCCGGGCACCTACATGATGAACAGCGGGTTTCTACTGCCCGGCTTTCCCTGCCTGGGCGCCTGGATCTCGTATGCTCTGGGCAATCTCACGGACAACCTGCCGACGTTTGTCGTGCTGCCCGACGCCAAAGGACTGCCCTATAATCAGCGCGGCTGTTTTTCGTCGGGCTTCCTGCCCGCCCTGCACCAGGGCACGGTCATCAATGCGGCCAGCCCGCGGCCGGTGCCGGATTTGTTCGCGTCCGAAAAATTCAGTTTCGCCAAGCCTGAAGGGGATCTGGCGAGCCTGGCGTTGCTGGCCAAAATGAACCGCACCCATGCGGCCGGCCATCCGGGCGACTCGCGGCTCGACGCCCGGATTGCCAGCTACGAACTCGCCGCCAAAATGCAGCTCAGCGCACCCGAAGCCTTCGACGTGCTGCGCGAGCCGGCGTCGGTGCGCGCCACCTATGGCCTGGACAACAAAGTGACCGGGGACTTTGGCCGGCGCTGCCTGCTCGCCACCCGGCTGTTGGAACGCGGCGTCCGTTTTGTGCAGGTCTGGAGCGGCCCCCAAGGGGCGACCGGCAACTGGGACAATCATGGGAACATCCAGACGGAGCTTCCGCCGATGGCGGCAAGCGTGGATCAGCCCATCGCCGCGCTCCTGCGGGATTTAAAATCCCGCGGTCTCGCCGATGACACGCTCGTCATCTGGACGACGGAGTTTGGCCGCACGCCCTTCGCGCAGGGCGGGGTGGGCCGTGATCACAACGGGGGCAGCTTTGTAACCTGGCTCTGGGGGGCGGGCATCCAGCCGGGCGTCGCGCACGGCAGCAGCGATGATTGGGGCTATCAGGCCGTCGAAAACAAAACGTATTGCTACGATCTGCACGCGACGGTTGTGCACCTGCTTGGCATCAACCACGAAAAGCTCACCGTCCGCCAGAACGGCATTGATCGCCGCCTCACCGACGTGCATGGACACGTTATCCAGGAAGTTTTGGCATGAGCGGAATTTTCCGCCTCAACGTTTCAAGGCCTTTGATCCGGGTGGCGGATACTCTTTCGAGGCGTCGTCCAGCACCAGGACCCAATCGATTTGCTCGCCCGGGTCGGGAGAAATGAATTCACGTTGGCCTGGGTTGGGGAATTCCCCGATGAGCTGGCTTGAACCGTTGCGCGGGTTGAACCACCACGCCCTCACTTTCGCCCCGGTAATTTTATCCAGGCGCACTTTGAAGGCGCGACCCACGGGGGCGTAGACCATCGCATAGCTGCCGTTGCCATCGCGGGTCGCCACGAAGCGCCGCGTGCCAGCCCCGGGAATGAGCGTCGGGTATTCGGAAGCGACCAGGAGGGAATCATCGGGCACGCGCGTGAGGAAGGGACGCGATTCCAGGAGCCTCCGTCCAAAGCCGACTTGGCTGGCGCCCGGTTCATGGATCGCCTCGGTCCAGGTCATGAGCGGTGCGTTGACCGGCACCCGGCCCGGCACATGCATCGCCCAGACAGAGTGATGTCCGTACGTGTGGCCGCAGGCGCCGCTGAAAACATCCCAGTAGAAGGGCCGGCGAATATCCGCCGCGATCGAGTGGCCGAAATTCTTGGCGTTGAAGGCCACCGGATGCCCCTCGTAAATCGGCTCGCCGTCCAGCACAGGTTTGGTTGGCGTGCGGTCGTAGTCCTCGCGCGTTTTGTCATAGCGTCCGGTGAATTCCGCGACGTGCCCGTTCTGCCGCATGTTGAAGTCGAGCCAGTCTTCGTCGTGAAAATATTTCGCTGAGCCGGACCCGCCGGACGGATGGAGCGTTATTAGATGATTTCCACCGTCGCCTTTGCGCAACCCGCGCGCCATCGCGCGGATGATGGCTTTCTGCTCGTCGTTCTCGAATCCGCGATCGCCGCCGAGAATCCAGATGATGGGCTTGTC
>JAYTXL010000184.1:0-8809 GCA_043742955.1 Verrucomicrobiota bacterium
CCCGCCACAATACTATCCTGGATAACCGATGGGATTAGCGCCATGTTCGGCGGTCAACTGGTCAAACCTCAAAAGCTAACTATTTCAACAGGCTGCTAAGCCGTAACGATGCAGACGAAACCGAAGCGCAACCGCAGATGGTCGCAGATGGACGCAGATGGGATCGCCGAAAGTGGTGCCCGTAAGTATTCACCGAAGGGTGACGCAACTTCGGCTCCTCGGTCGTTTATTTTCATCTGCGTTTATCTGCGTCCATCTGCGGTTGTCTTCTTTCCCAACTGAATTATTCCGGCTAAGTTCTGTCGCTGCTCCGCAGCTTCTGCAGGGATCGCAACTGCAAGCAGCGGAAATGAGCCGGGAGTAATCGGGTTGCGAGCCGCGCCGCGTACTTTCACTGTCGCGTACTTTCACTTGATTGACGGGAGCGCGATTGTAACATAATGGTTGTTAGGGAAAAGTAAATACATGGCCAAGACGCTCGCACTTTGTTCGTCGTGGTCGCTCCTCGCGCTTGGGGCAGTCGTGACCGGCTATTTCATTTTACCGCGCAGCACGATGGAGTTTGCGTGGTTGGCAGTCACGGTCTGGACTTTCGTGCCTTTTGTTCTTTTGGTCGCTGCGGTCAGAGCGGCGCATTCACTCGGCCGGCAGGCGATTGTTCTCGCTACGACTTTGCTAGTCGTTTGCTACGGTTTTTCGGTTTACTTCGACCGCACCTTCGTTCATTGGTCGTCGATTGATATGTCACCGATTGAGGTTCCGCTTTTGCAGGCTTTGGTGTCGGTAGCGGTGTGGTTGTTTATTCGCCGACGAAGGCAGCTGCTGAGCCATGAAAACCGGTAAGTCTAACACTTGCGTCCATGTGCTCTACCATTCTTGTCGGCGGCAGGTTTTAACTTATTATCAACTCATGAATCTTCAGCGACCCGAATTTATCGCGATGCACCTAATTGTTGCGCTTTTCGTTGCGAGCGGTTTTGGTGCGGCGCTGGTGGCCGCGGATAACCTCCCACCCGCCCTGCAGCGCAAGGTGGATTTTGCGCGCGACATCCAGCCCTTGCTGGCGCAGCGCTGCTACGAATGTCACGGGGCTGACAAGCAGAAGAACGGCCTGCGCCTCGACCTCAAATCCGCCGCGCTCAAAGGCGGCGAATCGGGTCCGGCGTTGGTGTCCGGCAAAAGCGCGGAAAGCCGTTTGGTCCAGCATGTTTCCGGTTCTAATCCGGATCTCATCATGCCCCCGAAGGGTGAGCGGTTGACCGCAGAACAAATTGGATTGCTCCGCGCCTGGATTGACCAGGGCTTGGTTTGGCCCGACAGCGCCGAGGCCAGCGCCAAACCCCACTGGGCTTTCGTCAGCCCGGTGAGGGCGGCGATCCCGTCCGTCAAGAACAAGAAATGGGCGCGGAACCCCATCGACAACTATGTGCTGGCGCAGTTGGAGAAAGAGCGGCTCGCGCCCACGATTGAGGCGGACCGCATCACGCTCATCCGCCGGTTGAGCCTTGATCTGACGGGGTTGCCGCCGAGTCCCCAGGAGGTGGATCAATTTGTCGCCGACAAAAGCAAGGATGCCTATGCGCAACTGATCGAGCGGCTTCTGGCCTCGCCGCATTACGGGGAGCGCTGGGGCCGGCACTGGCTCGATGCCGCGCGCTACGCTGATTCCAACGGCTTCGAAAAAGATCGCACCCGCAACATCTGGCCCTATCGCGACTGGGTGATCAATGCGTTCAACCGGGACCTGCCGTTCGATCAATTTACCATTGAGCAACTCGCCGGTGATTTGCTGCCCAACGCCACGCTCGACCAGCGCATCGCCACGGGTTTCTTGCGGAACTCGATGGTGAATCAGGAGGGCGGGGTTGAACCTGAAAAATTTCGCACCGACGTGATGGTCGATCGTCTGGATGCCGTGGGGCGCACCTGGCTCGGGCTCACGCTGGCCTGCGCCCAATGTCATTCGCACAAATATGACCCGATTTCGCAGAAGGAATACTACCAGGTCTGGGCCTTCTTCAACAACGATGACGAGCCGCGCATGGAGGTGCCGACCAGGGAACAGGCTGCCAAACGCGCTGAGATCGCGGCCCAGGTTCGCGCGTTCGAGGATACGTTGATGGCCGAATCGCCCGGGGTGGCGGCCAAGCTGGCCGCGTGGGAACAAGGATTACCCGACGCCGCTGGCCACTGGACCCCGATTGATTCAGTCGAGTGGCACAGCACCCCGATGAAATTTGAGAAACAGGAGGATTTGTCCTTCCTGGGCGGCGGCGATGTGCAACCCGAAGGCGTGATCCGGGTCTGGTGGGAGACGACCGTCACGAATATCACCGGTTTCCGGCTGGAGGCGATGAACAATGCGAACCTCCCGCTCAATGGTCCCGGCCTGGATGGCAACGGCACGTTTCAACTGGCCGAATTTCAGGTCGAAGTGTCGCCGCTCAACGACCGGAGCATAACCAACAAAGTCATTTTCAAGCGTGCGGTGGCCGATGCCGAGGCGGTGGGCTACAGCGTTACCAACGCCATTGATGGGGTGGTTACGAACGGCGGCTGGGCGAACGATTTCACGGCGGGCCGGCGTAATCAGGAACGCCGCGCGGTCTTTGAAACAGCCGAGCCGATCGGCTTTTCCGGCGGCACCCGCCTGCGGATTGCGCTGCCGCAGAATGCCCAGAACTCGAAGCTGTCCAGCCGCATGATGGGCCGGTTTCGCCTGAGCTACACGACGGACGCCGGCCCGTTGCGAGCCGACCCGCTCAGCGCAGCGCAGCGTCAGTGGTTGGCCACTCCTGCGGGCCAGCGCACGCCTGAGCAAAAGCGGGATTTGTTCCGGGTCTTTTTGTTCGCCGAGCCCGCGCTCACAGACGCGGCCAAACAATGGGATGCCCTGTGGCAGGACTGGCCCGCCGCCGACACCACGCTCGCGCTCACGGACCGGTGGCGTCCGCGCACGACGCACATTTTCAAGCGGGGTGATTATCTCAAGCCGCAGGCCGAGGTTTCCGCCAATGTTCCGGAGGTGCTGAATGCGTTTCCCGCCGGCCAGCCGCGGAGCCGCCTCGGCTTGGCCCGCTGGCTGGTGGACCGCCGCAATCCGCTGACGGCGCGCGTGATGATGAACCGAGTCTGGCAGCATTATTTTGGTCAGGGACTGGTCCTGACGCCCGAGGATTTCGGGAAGCGCGCGGACGCGCCATCGCATCCTGAATTGCTCGACTGGCTGGCCGTGGAATTTATGAACCGCGGCTGGAGCTTCAAGGCCATGCATCGCCTGGTCGTGAATTCGGCGACCTATCGGCAGTCATCGCGAGTAACTCCCGAATTGTTTGAAAAAGATGCCTTCAACCGGTTGCTGGCCCGGGGCCCGCGCTTTCGGGTGGATGCGGAAATCGTGCAGGACATTGTGCTTCAGGCCGCCGGTTTGCTGAGCCCAAAGGTGGGCGGTCCCAGCGTGTTTCCACCATTGCCGGACGGCGTGATGCAATTCAGCTATGGGCCCATTCCCTGGAACGTCAGTGAAGGGGACGACCGCTACCGCCGTTCGATGTACACCTTTTGGAAGCGCAGCGTGCCTTTCCCCGTGATGTCGGTGTTTGACGCGCCAGCCGCGGAACAAAGCTGCGTCCGCCGCACCCGCTCCAATACCCCCTTGCAGGCGTTGACGACGTTGAACGAACCGACGTTCAACAACGCTGCCCGCTGGCTCGCCTGGCGCGCGCTCCGGGAAGGCGGGGCGACGGATGAGTCGCGCGCCAGTCACGCTTTCCGTCTGTGCGTGGCGCGGAAACCGGAACCCAAGGAGTTGGAGTCGCTGCTCAAGCTGCTGGGAATGTCGCTCCAGGAATTTACCGCGCAGCCCAAGGACGCCCTGACGTACGCCTTTGCGGATCCCAAGAATCCCGCGCCGCTGCCCGCCGGGGTGACCAGTGTGCAGCTGGCGGCGTGGACGGCGGTCAGCCGCGCCATCCTGAACTTGGATGAAACCTTCACCAAGGAATAACCATGAACTCACTCAATCTTTTTTCCGAGGAACAACGCCGCTATCTGAGTCGTCGCTGGTTTTTTCGCGAGTGCGGCGTGGGGTTGGGCGGCATCGCGGTCGCCTCGTTGCTCGGCGGCGGTAAGTCCATGGGGGGCACTCCGCCGCTGGCCGTCAATCCGCTGTCCCCCCGGCTGCCGCATTTTGCACCGAAAGCCAAACACGTCATTTATCTGTTCATGGCGGGCGCGCCGAGCCAGTTGGAATTGTTTGATTACAAACCGACGCTCCAGAAATACAACGGCCAACCGGTGCCGAAGGACGTGCTGGGCGGGCAGACCTACGCGTTCATCAAGCCCGACTCAGCCATTTACGCGCCCGAGTTGAAGTTTGCGAAACATGGACAATGTGGGGCGGAGTTGTCCGAAGTGTTGCCTTACCTTGCCAAAGTGGTGGATGACATTGCGCTCGTAAAATCCATGCGCACCGAGGCCTTCAATCATGCCCCGGGGCAGATTTTCATGAACACCGGTTCGCAGCAATTCGGCCGACCGAGCATGGGGGCATGGACCACCTATGGACTGGGCAGCGAATCGCAGGATTTGCCGGGCTTTGTCGTCCTCAACTCCGGCGGCGGACTCAGCGGTGGCTCGGGCAACTTCGGCTGCGGCTTTTTGCCGACCGTGTTTCAAGGCGTGCCGTTCCGCAAAGCCGGCGATCCCGTGCTGTTCCTTTCCAACCCCGCCGGCCTGAGCGCAAAGCTCCAACGCCAGACGCTCGACACCATTAAGGAAATCAACGAACACCGGCTCGGGGTCGTGGGTGACCCGGAGATTGCCACGCGGATCAATTCATTTGAGATGGCGTATCGGATGCAGTCAAGCGCGCCCGAGTTGGTGGACCTTTCGAAGGAGCCCAAGGAAATCCTCGACCTCTACGGCGCGGAGCCCGGCAAGGCGTCGTTTGCAAACAATTGTCTCCTCGCCCGCCGGATGGTCGAGCGCGGCGTGCGCTACGTCCAGCTCTTCCATGAGGCGTGGGATCACCACAGCAACGTCAAGGGCGGCGTAACGACCCAGGCGGGTCTGACCGATAAAGCGAGCGCGGCGCTCGTCATGGATCTCAAAAAGCGCGGTCTCTTGAAGGACACGCTGGTCATCTGGGGTGGTGAATTTGGCCGCACGCCGCAAGTCCAGGGCGCCGACGCCCTCAACAGCAACTTAGGCCGCGACCATCATCCGCAGGCGTTCACCATGTGGCTCGCCGGCGGCGGAGTGAAGCCCGGCGTCACCATTGGCGAGACAGATGATTTCGGTTTTAACATCGTGAAGGACAAGGTGAACGTCCATGACTTGCACGCGACGATTCTCCATCTGCTCGGCTTCGATCACACGAAGCTGACCTTTCGTTTCCAAGGCCGTGATTTCCGTCTGACCGACGTGGAAGGTGAGGTGGTGCAGAAATTACTGGCTTGAGCCGGGTGGGGAATTGCGGCTTGACCCGCGAATGGCCGCCGAAGAAATAGACTCACTGCAATATGGGCAAAGTCCGGCGCGGTGGTTACATTTTTGAGTGGTGGATTGGCGATCATGCGCCGCGCCATGTGCATATTTCCGATAGTAACGGCCAGTTGCTCGGTCGTGTCGTTTTGGACACGATGGCATCACTCGACGCTTGGAAACCACCACGCAAGGTGCTAGACGTTATCCGTCAATTACAACAAGAAAACCGCCTATGAAAGTTCTCAACCCGCTCAAAACCCCGTTTGGCCGGGCCAAATTCTCGCGCGTCAAGGCGGTCAGCTACCACCAGTGGGAGGATGCCTTTGCTGTCGAATTCGACGACGGCCTTTCGTTCCTGGAACCGCATCAGACCATCCGCAAGGCGAACAAAATTGCGCTCAAAGCCGTTGTCGAACGCGTCGAACTGGACGAAGATTTACGGCATGGCTTCTACATTCACTACGACAACGGCCAGGTGGCCGAAGTCTCGTGGGCGTTTATCCGCGAACTGCCGCCGAAGAAATAGACTCACTGCAACATGGGCAAAATTCGCCGACAAGGTTTCATCTTGGAATGGTTCATTGGCGACCACGAACCGCGCCACATTCACGCTTATGACCAGAAACACCGGCTGATCGGACGCTTGGACGTGGATAAACTGACCGGCGTTGAAGGCTGGACGCCCGATCGGAAATTGGTCAAACTTATCAACGATTTGAAAAAGAAGGCCGTCTATGAAAACCCTGGTGCAACTCAAAAAAAACTACGGCAAAGCCACCTTTTCCCGCGTCCGGCACGCCCGCTATCTCGGCTGGGAAGATGCCTTTGACGTGGAGTTTGAAGACGGCCTCTGCTTTCTCGAACCGCACGCCACCATTCGCAAGGCCAATCGCATCACCGCCAAAGCCGTTCCCGTGGCCGTCGAAGTGGACACCGATTTGGGTAGCCATTTCAAAATCACCTACGACAACGGCCAGGTGGCCGAAGTCTCCTGGGCTTTTATCCGCGAACTGCCGCCGAAGAAATAAAATCACACGGCAAGATGGGCAAAGTCCGGCGCGGCGGTTACATCATCGTTTGGTGGACAGGTGACCATGAGCCGCGTCACCTTCACGTCAAGACCAGCAGTGGTAAGAAACTCGGGCGTCTCGACATCACCGCGCTGCGTGGATTGGAAGGTTGGCTTCCCGACCGCAAGCTGATAGAAATTATCGAGAAACTTAAAAGCGAAGGCCGACTATGAGAACCGCCAGCCGTCTAAAGAAACCCTTTGGCACCGCCAAAATGGTGGACATCATCCACGTCCGCTATCTGGATTGGGAGGATGCTTTCGATGTGGAGTTTGAGGATGGCCTTTCGTTCTTGGAACCCCACGCCACCATCAAGAAGGCCAATAAAATCTCCGCCAAAGCCGTGCCCGTTTTCGTGCTGCTCGATGAGGATACCCGCACCGGATTTGAGGTTCACTACGACAACGGCCAGGTGGCCGAGGTCTCCTGGGCTTTCATCCGCGAATTGCCGCCGAAGAAATAAAGGGAACACACTATGAAAGCATCGACCCGCAAAAACTGGCCGGGCTGCGGACTGGTGCTCGCGCTGCTCCTGTGCGCGGAGGCGGAGGCGCAGGTGAACAGCGGGAGCACGGGTGCGGATGGCGCGTTCAACCCCACGACCAACACGGTCATCAACATGGCCGACCACCCGGATGGTATTTACCACTACACCTCCGTCAACATCCCGACGGGCGTCACGGTGTCGTTCATTCCGAATGCTGGGAATAAGCCGGTGGTTTGGTTG
Organism: Verrucomicrobiota bacterium; assembly: GCA_043742955.1. Classification (GTDB taxonomy): domain Bacteria; phylum Verrucomicrobiota; class Verrucomicrobiia; order Limisphaerales; family JAYTXL01; genus JAYTXL01. Next base: position 7,285 of record JAYTXL010000184.1, read on the forward strand.
ATTCAAGGGGATTGTGTGTTAAACGGAATATTTATCTCAACGGTAATGCCTCCTACGATGGACAAGGCGGACCAGCGGGAGTCGGAGGTTATCGAGGTGGAATTGGAAGCGGAGGGGGCGCAACAGAAGGCGGAGCTGGTGTGGGACTGGGAGGCGGGGTTGGTTCGACTGCTGCATTGGCGGGCGGCAATGCCTCCTTTGCAACAGTAGGATTTCGCGGAAGTATCCGAGCCGTCTCTGGGAACACGTATGGCAACACCTTCGTAGTTCTTATGATTAACGCGCGGTCGCCACGTTCGCCGCATTGACCCAGTCCTCAGGGCACCAGGCGTCACTTCGTGGCCGGAACGGCGATGATCTCAAATTGATTCTTGCCGCCTACCAGCGCCTGACCGTGAATCCTTCCGCGCAGAAGCTCCAACGGTTTTGCCCTCGCCTTGGCTAACGCATCGGAGGCGGGGGCGGGCCCCTCAATTCTGGCTTTGGCCCGGGCGGGCGCGGAACCTTCATCCAACTTGGTTTCGGCAGGGTCGAACTCGAGGATGCCGGTGAACTCGACGGACTGATTCAGCGTCTGATTGGTGCCTGAGGCCTGGAACGCAAAACCGGTGGCAGACGGGTTTCCCACGCGCTCGGCGAATGCCTGGAGACCCCGCTGGGTGATGGTTTGCCCTGGCGCTTTTTCCCTGGCTTCCGACGGGATGGTCGCGTTCTGGGCGGCCCGGGGAGAGCTGTTCAATCCCGCGGTGCCGTTTATGATCTTCCCAATATAGGTGGAGCCATCCGCATCGATGAGCCGGACCTCATTGCCGGCCCGTTCGATTCTGAAAGAGGTCAGCACATTTGGCACGGGTGGAGAGTTGAGGTTGCGGCGATAACGGGCGCGCGAATCCTCCTGTTCAAATGCCGCGTGCAGGTTTTGAACCGATTGATAAGAAAAGAGGTTGGTTGCGTTGGGCAGTGCCGGCAGCGGGTTAGGGGATTCTTCCGCAGCGGGATGGGCGCCACGCACCATGCGCTTCATCGTTTTTCCTGATTCATCGCCTGCGCGTGGTGGAGCCGTGTTTGCCGGGCTGGGGATCTTGACTGGGCGGTTGTCAGCCGCCGCGGTGAGCGTCGTCTCCGTCCCCTGCGGTCGCGCGAGCGAGCGGAGGGGGGCTTGGGCGGGTATGGCAGGTTGGGCGGACGGTTCCATCACGATGCGGAGTTGCTGTTGCGCCTCGGCAGTTGATTTATCCCCGGACTGACGACTCACGCGGCTCTCCCGGGTCAAGCCTCTCGTGGCGCCCACGCCGCCCGCCAACTCAGACGCTGCCGGTGTTCCCTTGGCCTTGGTCTCGGCGGTCTCAGATTTTGCCGTGAAGGGAAGATCTGGTCGGGTCAGTTCCTCGCGCGACCCGGCGGCCGGCGCCGCGAGTTTGGAAGGTCGTGGCATCGGCACCGCTGCCGCCGGGGGCGGCGTTGGCCGGGCATAACTGTCCCGCTTCGCCTCGTTGAGGCTTTCCGACGGATCAGTCGGCATGGG
>JAYTXL010000185.1:0-2383 GCA_043742955.1 Verrucomicrobiota bacterium
GCACCGTCCCGGGGAGGTCATGCAATTGGATTGGACGCACGCCAAAGAACTGAAGATCAGCATTGCCGGGCACCCGTTGGATCATCTGCTCTGCCAGGCGGTGCTGCCGTATTCCAACTGGCAGTGGGCGACGCGGTGTCAGTCGGAGTCGTTATTGTCGTTGCGGGCGGGTTTGCAGGCGGCGCTCTTCCGGTTGGGCAAGGTGCCCGAGCGCTTGCAGATTGATAACAGCAGCGCCGCCACCCATCAGATCAGTGGTGAAGGCAAACGGGATTTCAACCCGGAGTTCCTGTCGTTGGTGGCGCATTACGGACTGACGCCGCGAACCATCCATGTGGGGTGTCCCAATGAGAACGGCGATGTCGAGGCGCACAACGGCCATTTGAAGCGGCGACTGGAGCAGCATCTGTTGTTGCGTGGGGATCGGGATTTTGCCAGTGCAGCCGCTTACGATGAGTTTTTGGCCGCGGCGCTGACCAAAGCCAGCGGAGCGCGCTCGGCCAAGGTGGCGGAGGAGCTGGCGGTGATGCGGGCGCTGCCGCCCACGCGGCTTTGCGAGTATGCTGAAGTGGAGTGCCGGGTCTGCAGCCACAGCACCATCCGGGTCAAGCGCGTGACGTATTCCGTGCCGGCCCGGTTCATCAGCCGGCGGCTGCGGGCGCGGGTTTACGAGCAACACGTGGAGGTTTACCACGGCGCGGAGCCGATTGCGCACCTCCCGCGCGTGCCCGGCCGGCCGGCGGTGATTGATTACCGGCATGTGATTCAGGCCCTGCTGCGCAAGCCCGGCGCGTTTGCCCGCTACCATTACCGGGAGGAACTGTTTCCCGGCACGACCTATCGCCGCGCCTATGACCGGCTGGTGCAGGATCACGGCCTGGGTGCCGGCGAACTGGAGTATCTGCGGCTGCTCAAGCTGACGGCCGAACTGGGCAGCAATGCCGTGGAAGGCTTGCTCGGTGAGCTGCTGTGCCCCGCCACGCCGCCGTGGCGGGCCGCCACCTTGCGCGGCACGCTCTGTCCCCCCAGCCGGGTGGAACTGGTGGCACCCATTGTGGATTTGAGCGTGTATGATGCGTTCCTGCGGGAGGAGGTCGCCCATGTCGCATGATCCCCTGGCCGGGCTGTTACGGAGCTTTAACCTGACGACGATGGCGTCCCTTTACGCCGATACTTTGGCCCAGGCCGAACAGCATCACTGGGGCTACCGGAAGTTCCTGCAACACCTCTGCGAGAGCGAAGCCGAAGATCGCCGCCAACGGCGCATCGCCCGCCTGCTCAAACACTCCGGGCTGCCGGACGGCAAAAGCCTGGGCAATCTGGAGGAGGCCTGGTTGCCCGAAAAGATCCGCCGACAATTACCCACGCTGCTGGCAGGCGGCTTTGTGGAACGCGGGGAGAACGTGCTCGCGTTCGGTTTGCCGGGCCGGGGGAAAAGCCATTTCGTGGCGGCACTGGGACGGGAGTTGATTCTGCGGCATGGCCACACCGTGCTGTTCATCCCGACCTTCAAGCTGGTGCAAAAACTTTTGCTCGCCAAGCAGGCGCTGAAACTGGAAGCCCTGCTCAAGAAGCTCGACCGGTATGCGGTCGTGGCGCTGGACGATATCGGTTATGTGCAACAAGACCGGGAGGAGATGGAAGTGTTGTTCACGTTCCTGGCCGAACGCTATGAGCGGCGCAGTGTGATGATCACCCGCAACCTGGTGTTCTCGAAATGGGACCAAATCTTCAAAGACCCGATGACGACGATGGCGGCCATTGACCGGCTGGTCCATCACGCCACCAGCCAGAAATCCCCTCAACCTTCATACCGGTGAACTCATGTCCCATGGGAAATTATAGTTGTCGTCAGTGAGGAAAAATAAATGTCGTTGACGGGTGCGCAAACACCGCCCCGATATTGAACGTCCGGTATCGCACTTTTCGTTGCGAATGCCCGACAACGAAGATGTGTCAGACAAAAAATGGAACGAAATTATCGCATGGTTCATGGAGAAGATGAATCTTTCCCAAGACCGACCATACCTGATCGTAAAACACCCTGACCAGCATGTCCACGTCGCCACCTCCCGAATCAATAACTTGGGTGACGTTTGGCACGGGAAGTGGGAGGCTCTGGAAGCCATCAAAGCCACTCATGAGCTGGAAAAGGAATTCCATCTTACCTTGACGCCAACGCTGGAATTCGGAGATCCCAATAAAATCCGCCTCACCAGCGGCCAGATTAGGAAGGCCAAACGGGCTGAGGAAAAAGGCGAATACAAGGAAATCTCGGCCAAGGAAGCCCTTGCGGCCAAGATTGACGACGCCATCGACTTGTCCAGGGGTTCCTATGAGCTTTTTGTGCAGTTTATGATCGCTAAATACGTTTTCGTGCATG
>JAYTXL010000186.1:0-2933 GCA_043742955.1 Verrucomicrobiota bacterium
GGCGAAGCTTTCACTGAACATCACCCCGGTTGCGCCCGCCGCGAGCACGGCATGGACGGTCTCGATGATTTCATGGGGTGCGCCGCTGATGTGCGGGGCAAAGATGAGGCCGAGGCCGCCGCGTTTGTCCTGTGCGCGCGCGATGGCGGCCACGGCCTGGCGCGTGCGTTCGGCGGCGGGCGAGTAATCCAGTTTCGGATACAGGTTCTCGTCCTCCTTCACGAAACAAAACAGCGGACAGGCGGCGGTCTCTTCCACGAGCGCGCCGACTTGTTCCGGCGAGATGCCGGTGGTGGGTTTGAGGATGGTGCCGAAGGCGGGCTGATCGGGCTTGAATCCAGTGCGTTGCCGCACACCGCCCGGGCCGTGCGCCGGACCGGGAAAGGTGCGCAGGACTTTTTCGGGAATGTTCAACGCCACCAGCCGGGAGTCCTGGTTTTCGTAAATGTCGAAGATGATCGCGCCGGCGACGGTGTGGAGCAGGTCGCAGGAGGTCATGTGTCCGTCAGGTTGCAGGAGCATCTTCAACGGAAAGGCGACGTGCAGCAGACCGAGCCGTCCGGTGGCGTCCCACGCATCCACGCCGACCATTTTACCAGTGCATTGTTCGATCAGTGAGCCGGGCGGAACGTCCTTGGTGCCGCTCGTGGCGTGATAGCTGATTTCCTTCGCGGCATGTTCGAGGCTCCAACTGCGCAGCGCAAAAAAATAGGTAGCCACGACGGAATCGTCGAGCGCGGGCGCGGGTTTGGCGGCGAGCCGTTCGGTGACGAGGGCGCGGAGTTTTTCCTCGCGGGTGTCCCAATCGTGCCAGAGCAGATTCAGCGTGGTGGAATCAACGGCAGTCATGGCATTCAAGGTGGAGCAAAATCATGGGGAGTATGATTTGTATTTTTCCGGTCCCTGACAATTCAATTCAGCCAGGGATGGACCGATCAACGAGGATACCCAGATGGCCGTACTTCTTAGAGTTTTGATTTTAGGGGTCCGGCCGGGAGACGCATGGCCATGGTTCTTTGCGTTCGGTGTGGCTGTGGCGAGCTTATGCCGAACGATGAGGTGCCAAGGGAGCCCGACCACCCACACGAATGAACCTAGGCCCGGGCACGAGCCTCCTTGATCCGCTTGCGGAGTCGGCGGACCACTGCTTCGCCACTCACGCCTTTGCCCGCGTCCAGCGATTCAACCGATTGAAGCAATTGTGTTTCCAGTTCTTCAAGCGTGGCGGGCATAAGCATCATCCGCACTTCCCGTTCTTCTTTGAGACGGCGTAATCCGGCGCGGACGACTTCGCTCGCGGTCTGGTAAAGGCCGCTGCCGACTTCTGTTTTCACGAACTTGTCCAGTTCTGGCGTCAGCGACACATTCATAATAGAATTTCCATAAATGTCATGGTTTGCGGCAGCGTATTACCAATAACATAAAATAGCAAATCCTGTTATTGGCGCGAATGAACGGCCATGTGCGCTCGTTTGGCGGCGAGGTCAATCCGGGTCCAAGCCAGAAGTGGACAGCGAATATGCAAAGAAAAGAAACTGCGCGGCGAAGCGAAGCCAGACTCTCAATTCACCATGCCTTGGAGGATTGCCGGACCAACGCAGCCTGCGATGGAGTATTGAAGAAAAGCAGGCATAAAAAGTTACGCAGTCGTTCACTCTCCACCCTGGCGAAAAACGAATAACATCATCACGTTAAGTTCCGCTGGATAAGGGGCGTTTCTTGATAATGTCAACTCGGCGTCATGGGTTCCAGCTCCAACTACTCCACCCATTCCAAATTCCCAAACTTACCAGACTGCCAAGCTTACAGTGGCGGGGTTGCTTGGGCTTCAGTTCCATTACGCTCGGCACTACTTTTCCAGCTTCTGTTGCCATGCTGCCGCTTCGGGTTCGTAGAATTCGTTCCGCGCTTTAACGGGAGTTCTCATGTCTACTTGTGGCGTCCCACACCTTCACCGTCTGATCATAGCTTGCCGACGCCAGCCGTTTCCCGTCCGGGCTGAACGCCACGCTTGAGACCACGCCGGTGTGCCCTTTCAACGTGAGCGCCAGCTCGCCGCTCGTGGCGTCCCACAGCTTCACGGTCTGATCCTCGCTTGCCGACGCCAGCCGTTTCCCGTCCGGGCTGAACGCCACGCTATAGACCTCACTGTTGTACCCTTTCAACGTGAGTGCCAGCTCGCGGCCCGTGGCGTCCCATCCTCGCGGCAGGGGTGGGCTTTGGGGTGCGCCTTTCAACGTGAGTGCCAGCTCGCCGCTCGTGGCGTCCCACAGCTTCACCGTCTGATCCCAGCTTGCCGACGCCAGCCGTTTCCCGTCCGGGCTGAACGCCACGCTTAAGACCCTGTTGGTGTTCCCTTTCAATGTGAGCAGTTCGTCGTGGCAGAGACGGTCGAGGTAATACCACTCGAAGCCACGCAAGTCTGGCCGGCGTGATACGTCGCGATACAAGTCGAGGAGCCGTCGAGCTTCACCGATGTGGTCGTCGTCCCACGCCCGGTGCGCGAGGCCCATCTGGGCGAAATAAAGTGTGCGGCTGGCGCGGGTGCGGGCGGCCTTCTCCTGGAAGAACAGCCACGTCGAGACGCTCAGGCCGATGATGAGCGAAGCCGTTACTGCACCGGCAGCCGCGAACATCAGCTTGTGCCGGCGCACGAGCTTTCGGAACACGTAAACCGCGCTCGGCGGACAGGCCAGCACGGCTTCATTCTTCAGGTGCCGCTGGATGTCCTGGGCGAATATGCTCGCGCTCTCGTACCGGCGCGTCCGGTCTTTCTCCAGCGCCTTCATCACAATCCAATCCAAATCACCGCGCAGCAGATGCGTCAGTTTCCCCGGGCTGCTCTGCCGCCGTTGTGCCACCGTGCTTTGGTCTGCGTCCCCCAAAGTGCTCAGGCGGGTCGAGGGCCGTGGCGGTTCCTGTTCCCGGATGAT
>JAYTXL010000187.1:0-4375 GCA_043742955.1 Verrucomicrobiota bacterium
CGTCGCGCCCCACGCGAAATACCAGCTCGACGCCCAGTTCAACGTGATGGGCGGCACCGGCGTCGCCTGCCGGATGGGAATGGAACTGAACGACGACCAATCCGTCCAGTTCGCGTTGAACTCGAAGTTCCACTCCGGCGCGGGCCGCCACGACCAGCCGAGCGTGACCGTCTGCGGAAACTCGAATTCCGCCTTCGCCTCCTGCCGCAACCCGAACGCGGGTGCGACCGACGTGGTGTCCGTGTGGCCGGAGAAATCCATCTTCGTCGCGCTGCGATAGGTGACACCGAAGGCGTGCTGCTCCAACGGTTGCCAGCGCGCGCCCGCGGTGAAGCCCGGCGCGAAGGCGTCGCCCTTGAAGCGGAAATAATCGTTGCCCGCGACGGGCGAGAGGCCCTGCTGCAAATCCGTGCGCGAGTAATTGAGCGTCGGCCCGATGGCGAGCGAGAGCGACGGCGCGAAACCTCCCCGCTGGTAGCAGCCGACGTCAGGAGGCTCTGACTTCCCTTCCGCATTTCGAGTTTCGCGTTCCGAGTTGAAGTGAGCCTCCTCACGTCGGCTGCTACCGCCGAAGATTTCCCACGCGATGACGGGCTGGACGGTGAGATATTGCACGCGCCCCTCGATGGCGGCCTGCCGGAAGCCCGTGTTCTCCGGCCACTTCATGCTCAGGCCAAACGGCGCATATACGCCGACGCCGAAGGACAATGGGCGCTGCGGCAGCGAGTAGGTGTAATAAAGCTGCGGCACCGCCTCGTAAGCGCGCTGGGACTCCGACGTCGCGCCAGCGGGTGAACGGTAGCTGGTCTGGTAAGTGAGCGCGTAAGCGCCGACGCGGACTTGCTGGCCGGGAAGCTGCGTGATGCCGGCGGGGTTGTAGTAGAGCGCGGACGGATTGTCGGCAGTGGCGGTGAAAGCGTTGCCCCGCGCGGTGGAAAAAGCGTCCTGGTCGTTCATCCGAATACCTTCCGCGAAAGCACCGGCAGGCAGGAGAATGAATGATATAAACAAGGAAAGTATCGTGCCTGGGGTGCCTCTCACTTTCGTGCAAGCGCGTCTTTCCCCGGTGCAAGCCGGAGGCTTGCCAGCCGTTAGCCGGGGGTTAAGCGCCAGCGACACCCCCGGTTCAAGCCCCGAAAGCGGAAGCATCCTGGAAGGATGCCAGCCCGGACGGCTGGCGTTGACGCTGCGACCCCGGCTGGGGTCGGCAGCCAGTCGGACTTGTTCCGGGGGTGTCGTCGCTTGGCTCCTCAACCCCCGGCTAATGGCTGGCATCGCTCCGCGATGACGGCCGAGTGCTGATGGCAAAAGAGTTTGGTGTGTTCGCAGGGTGGTTTGCATGGAATTAAGGTTTGTCGTCCACAGCGAGCCGCGCTACATTGCGCCCATGAGCGCGTTGGAAATGGCCGTGGAAAAAGTGCGGTGCCTCGACGAGGCGCACGCGCGGCAATTGCTCGTGTGGCTGGAAACGCAAGCCGCACCGGTGAAGCCCGGCGCCACTCCGCCGGGCGCGATGGCAATGCTCGGCTTCGCCCGGCGCGTGCGGCCCCAGCCGCGCACGACGGATGAATGGATGGCCGAACTCCGCGCCGGGGAGCGTGACTGATGGCCTGGGTGGTGGATACCTGCCTGCTGATTGACGTGGCCGACAACGAGCGAAAAATCCGATTCAAAGGTAGGGCGCTTCACGCCGTGCGCGCCGTCTTCTTCCGGTAGGGCTGCGCTGCCGCGCGGCCTCAGCGTGACGGACGTCCCTACCAGTTCCCCCGCGCCGCGCTGGGCTGGCGGCCAAACGCCCGCTGGCGGACATCTTGATTGGCGCGTTTGCGCTGCGCTTCCAAGGCCTCCTCACCCGCAACGAAGCGGATTTCCGGCAAGCCTTCCCCACGCTGAAAATCGTTGCGCCGTAGTCTGGCCGGCGGGCTTGCGGAAGCGGCGTTGCCAAACCTATGCAACCAGCCATAAAAATAAACCGTTTTCACGAAGCACTCCCTTGGTTCGATTTGGCAGCGACAACGCCATCTTCGCGGATGAATTCCTCCTGCTGCCACAGCCTGCGCCAAGCTTCCCGCAGATGAATTCGGTTGTAGCGTTGAGGAAAATGCTCTGCCAAAAGACGCGAGACTTCGGGGTAATAGCGGGGATTTACGCTTGGGAAAACATGATGTTCTGTGTGGTAGGAAAAGTTGTCGTGCAGCCAATCCATCCAGCTTGGAACGATGACGGAAGTTGAGCCGACAAGCGGATCGGAGTGCTCGCACAACGGATTTAGGAAATGATTCGTGAACACGTAGAGCATCACGACAGAAGACGAGATGAAGATTGGAATCAACGACGCGCACAGAAACCGCCACAAGTCAGCACCAACCAAAAGCCAAATTCCGTATTGGAGAAGTCCAAGGATTCCAATTTCGACAACTGTCGCGATGCGCTGCCGCAGAGAAAATGCTGGCTTATACGGAACTACTGACGGTTTAGCACCGCCCGGTAACAAGGCAGCAATAACATTTCGAGCAATGTAGGCGACGAAGTGAACCAGAACGAAAGGATGCTGCAAAGATGCTTGGCGGTTGGGATAGAAGATACGTGTGTAAGTTCGCGTAACCGAAGTTTGTTCGCTTTCAAGAAACGCTCGGTCGGGGTCGGAAACAGTGTTGGTTTCCAGGTGGTGAGTTTGATTGTGAACCCTGTGCCAGACAGTTGGGGGAATCAGGTTCAATCCCCAGAGAAGGATTTCAAGCAACCAACGAGAAGTCTTGCCACGAACGACGGCGTTGTGGCTTACGTCGTGGGCAATAAAGGCGAGACACGCGAGGCTGTGGCCGATAAGCAATGAACTCAAAATCCAAGCCCAGATTGACGTAGTCTGCCTAAACAACAAGTAGCCACTGAAGACGAGGACAAGATGCAGCGCCACTCGCCAAAGACTCCTCGTATCGGGCGTGAAAACATGGCGCGGTAACAATGGTCGCAAGACCTTGACATATTCGGAGGCGGATTTGAGTTCAGCATTGGTTTTCATTTTGCGGCACATTCGTGATATGCAGAAAGAGATTTACCCCCTCTGACTCTTTGCGGATGGACATCGCTGCGGAATTCACTCCGGCTTCTGCGGCTAGTGCCAATAACTCCGCTGTCGTCCGGTGGTTCAGAAACCACTCCCCAACAATTTCCATATACGGCCTGGTCGGGTTCGTGGTTGAAAAATTGCCAATGACAAGTTCACCGTCGGTGTCCAACGCGCGAATGAGACGGCGTAGAAGGAGCACAAACAATCTGTCATTGAGGTAGTCGAACAATCCGCCTGACCAGATGGCGCGATACTTCCGGGCGGGATGAAATCGGAGAGCGTTCGAGTGATGAAACACAATCCTATCCGCAAAGCCGTTACACAGGGCTGATGCGAATGCGTTAGCTTTCTCATCGTGGTCAAGGCATTCAATCACCGCCTTGCTGTTCGGATTGGCTGTAAACACTTCAAGGACATCGCGGGCTGGCCCACTGCCAACATTGAGAACGCGAACCTCTGTTCCGCCAAACCTTGCTTCAACGGTCTTCAGCCAACCTCGGAAGTATTCCTTTCTATTTCTAACTGCTTTTGGGGCTGCTTGAGCATGGAAGTAATGATCCCACTTGGCCAAATCTGAACGGGGTGATGTCCACTGGGAGTAGATTCTTTCGATCATCTCAAAATCGCCTGAATAACCATGCGGTTTTGCGCGAGCAAAACCCTGCATGGTCAGAGGCGACATCGCTTCCCCAAGTTCGCCCAAGAGGTCGCAAACTGCCTCAACGGAAATTGCGCCCTGTGCTTTGGCCGCCACGAGATGGGAAAACCCTTCCGTGAGTCGTGTGTAATCCTCGGACTGCGGGCCTCCGTCGGATGTGAGCTTACGAAGGTAGCGCCGAAATTCTGAAAGCTTCGCAGATTCAGTGTGAATCTCGTTGGCAGAAATGTCTGATTCCATGATTGGTTGCCTGTGCAACTTCCAACCACGGAAACAGAAGGGGCGCGAACTCAACGCACCCCCGTAAGAGGCACCGCGAAGCGCCTTGCAAGAGAGTGACATCAAGCCGCGCCCGATGGGCGCGCGGCTCGACTCGGTCTCTTGCAATTGAAAATTCGCGGTTTTCTTACGAGACCCGCAGCCGAAGCTACGCAAAATGATTTTTAGAGTTTGTCGTTACATGATTGCTACCGTTTGTCCGTCACTACCACCCGCCACGCGGCGGGGTTTCCAGCGCCTGCGCGCCGGGAAATTGGTTGCTCACTTCTTGGGTTGAAGCTCCCGCACGAAGGCCCAGGAGACCTCCGCCTTCTGGCCGTTGTCATAACGCACCTCGAAACCGATGCGACATTCCTCGTCGAGCGCGA
>JAYTXL010000188.1:0-1565 GCA_043742955.1 Verrucomicrobiota bacterium
ATCGTGCGAGGCAAGAGCGGCGGCGAAGGCGTCGCACTGGTGGAAGCGTACGAGCTGTTCTAGTGCCCGGGTGAATTGGCCGGCCTCGCGGCGTCGCCCGTGGAGCGGTCTGGCGAGACTTCGCTGAAATTGGGCTTGATTCGTTCGGGCGGGTTGCGCATTCTCCGGCGCGTTCAAGGCCCCGGGCGTCCCGTTCGATCCAGTTGGAGGCATTTGCTTTGCGGCGAAGTCTCCACCGACCGGTTGCGGATTTCCCGGGTGCTTCCTTAGCCCCCAAACATCATCACCTCATAGCATAGGAACCCCCTAAACATGGCATCAACGGCATCAACGGCCCCAATCTCCCAGGGCCACAAGATGGTTATCTTCGCCTCGTCCCTCGGCACGGTCTTCGAGTGGTACGACTTTTACATTTACGGAACCCTGGCGGCATTTTTCGGGAAACTGTTCTTCCCGCCCGGCAATGAAACCGCCGGCTTCCTCGCGAGTCTCGCGCTCTTCGGCGTCGGATTCTCGGTCCGACCGTTCGGCGCCCTTTTCTTCGGGCGACTCGGCGATCTGATCGGCCGCAAGTACACGTTCCTTATCACCATCGTCGTGATGGGTGCATCGACGGCCTTTGTCGGTTTGCTTCCCACGTTTGCGCAGATCGGCTGGCTGGCGCCGGCCATCCTCATCCTGTTGCGCGTCCTGCAGGGCCTCGCGCTCGGCGGTGAGTACGGTGGCGCGGCGACCTACGTAGCCGAGCATTCCCCGATGGGGCAGCGCGGTTCGTACACGGCGTGGATTCAAACCACGGCGACGCTCGGTTTCTTCCTGTCGCTGATCGTCATCGGGCCTCTGCGGTTCTGGATGACGGACAAGGTCGACGCCACGAATCCCGCGAGCTTGACAACGTTTGAAGCATGGGGCTGGCGCATTCCGTTTCTCGTGTCCTTCATTCTGCTGGGCATTTCGGTCTACATCCGGCTGAAGTTGAATGAGTCGCCGTTGTTTCTCGAGATGAAGGCAAGCGGCAAGGGGTCGAAGAGCCCGCTTTCGGACAGCTTCACCAATCCAGCGAACCTGAAATTGGTCGTTCTCGCCCTGCTCGGCTCCACGGCCGGTCAAGGCGTGGTCTGGTACACCGGTCAGTTTTACGCGCTCTTCTTCCTGACGGCGACGTTGAAAGTGAACGTGCTGACCGCCTACATTCTCGTTGGCATCGCACTGCTCATTGGCACGCCGTTCTTCATCGTCTTCGGCAAGCTATCCGATAGGATCGGCCGCAAGGTCATTATCCTGGGCGGATGTCTGCTCGCCGTTCTGACCTATCAACCCATCTTCAAGGCGATCACGCACTATGCCAATCCCACGCTGGAAGAAGCGGTGACGGCGACGCCCGTCACGCTCTACAGCAATGAGGCGGAGGGCGCGGTGGCGACGACGTTTGATGCGATGGGAGCGGCCTTCCGCCAGATCGCGGGGGGCAAGCTTGCGCCGTCCCCGACCAACGAGGCGCGCACCTACCTGAACAGCAAGGGCATTCCGTTTACGATTGCCCCGGCGAAGGGGACGGACCCGCT
>JAYTXL010000189.1:0-11300 GCA_043742955.1 Verrucomicrobiota bacterium
CGTCGAGGCGTTGTTTCAACGGTATGGCGCGGCGATCCTCGGGGTCGTCCATACGGCCGCGCAGCCTTCCCACGATTGGGCGGCGCGCGAGCCGCTCACCGATTTCACCGTCAACGCCGTGGGTACGCTCCATCTTCTTGAAGCGACGCGGCGGCATTGTCCCGAAGCGGTCTTCATTTTCACGAGCACTAACAAGGTCTATGGCGACCGGCCCAATTCCCTACCGCTGGTTGAATTGGAAAAGCGCTGGGAACTGCCGGCCAATCATCCGTATTTTCGCGGCATCGATGAAACGATGTCCGTCGATCAAACCAAGCACTCGCTCTTCGGCGTCAGCAAAACGGCGGCGGATCTGCTTGTGCAGGAATACGGCCGCTATTTCGGCATGAAAACGGTGGCGTTTCGCGGCGGTTGTCTGACCGGCCCCGCCCATGCGGGAACCGAGCTGCACGGTTTCCTTTCCTACCTGATGAAATGCACCGCGGCCGGGACGCCGTATCGAGTTTTTGGCTATCACGGCAAGCAGGTGCGCGATAATATTCACAGCCATGACCTCGTCGCCGCCTTCTGGGAATATTTCCAAAACCCGCGTGGTGGCGAGGTGTATAATCTGGGCGGTGGTCGCCACTCCCATTGCTCAATGCTTGAAGCCATTGAACTGTGCGAAACCATCGCCGGGAAAAAACTGGCCTGGACTTACGAGCCAGCCAATCGCAGCGGCGACCACATCTGGTGGATCAGCGATGTCACCAAATTCCAGACGCACTATCCCGGCTGGCATTACGAATATGATCTGCGCCGCACCTTGGAAGAAATTTTCACCGCGTGTCGGTGAGCTTGCCCGCGCGCGATGCACATCGAAACCCCAGTTTGCCGCCGGCTTCGCAGTCAAAGTGATGAAGTAAAGTTGCAGCCATGAAAATCCTGATCACCGGCATTTGCGGATTCGTGGGCAGCACGCTGGCGCGCGGGTGGCGTGAGCGCGCGACTGGAATCGAGATTGTCGGCGTTGATAATTTGTCGCGGGCGGGCGCGGAGTGGAATCGTCTCGCCCTGCAACGCGAAGGGATCAAAGTCATTCACGCCGACATCCGGCTGGCTTCCGATCTGGAGAGTTTGCCCGCCACCGACTGGGTCATCGACGCCGCCGCCAATGCCAGCGTGCTCGCGGGTTTGAATTCCACAGGCGCGAGCCGGCAACTGGCGGAGCACAATCTTTGGGGCACCGTCAACGTGCTCGAACACTGCAAGCGCCATCGCGCCGGATTTCTCATGTTGAGCACGAGCCGCGTGTATTCCCTGCGGGCGCTGGCCGGCCTCGAAATGGAAACGGTAAACCAGGCGTTTCGACCCAAGGCCAGCGCGGCGTTGCCCCACGGCTGTTCGCCGCGCGGGGTGGCGGAAGATTTTCCCGTCACTCCGCCGCTGTCGCTTTACGGCAGCACCAAACTCGCTTCGGAGACGCTGGCGCTGGAATACGGCGAGGCGTTCAACTTTCCGGTGTGGATCAATCGCTGCGGCGTGATGGCGGGCGCGGGGCAATTTGGCCGTCCGGATCAGGGGATTTTTACTTATTGGATCAACGGTTATCTTCGTGGACTGCCGTTGAAATATACTGGCTTCGGCGGAACTGGCTATCAGGTGCGCGATTGTCTTCATCCCGCCGACCTGATTCCGTTACTGCGCCAACAAATGGAAAATCCCGCCGCCAACCACGCGAAAATCCAGAATGTTTCCGGCGGCGCGGCCCAAAGCATGTCGCTGGCGCAACTGAGCGATTGGTGTGCCGCGCGCTTTGGCCACCGCGAGATCCGGCGCGAGGAAGCGCCGCGACCTTTTGATGTTCCGTGGCTCGTGCTGGATTCGACCCTCGCGCACTCGCAGTGGGACTGGCAACCACAGATTAGCTTGGAAACCATCCTCCAAGGAATCGCCGGCCACGCGGAGCAGAACCCGGATTGGCTCGAACGCTCCGGCGTCGTATGAGCGAACCAGTTTCAGCGGAATCGGCTTTGCGTTTGTTGACCGTGGTCATCCCGGTGCGCAACGAAGCCGGTTGCATCGCCTCCACCGTCGAACATCTGCACCTCGAACTCCGGTTGCGCGAAGTTCCCCATGAAATCGTCGTGGTGGATGACGGCAGCACGGACGCGAGCTGGCTCATCCTGTTGTCGTTGCAGGAACGGATTCCCCAGGTCCGGCCGGTGCAGAATCCCGGTCCGCACGGTTTTGGTCGCGCGATTGTGATCGGCCTGGCGGAAATGCGCGGCGATGCCGTGGTGATCATGATGGCCGATGAATCGGATGATTGCCGCGATGTGGTGCGCTACTGGACGGCGCTCAACGCGGGCGTGGACTGCGTGTTCGGCAGCCGCTTCGTCAAAGGCGGCGGCGTGGTGGATTATCCGCCGTTGAAACTCTGGCTCAACCGTCTCGCCAATCTGTTCATCCGGCTGATTTTTGGGATCAAGCTCAACGACACCACCAATGCCTTCAAAGCCTATCGCCGCACGGTCATCGAAGGCTGCCGCCCGCTGATTTCACCGCACTTCAATCTCACGGTGGAACTGCCGCTCAAGGCCATCGTGCGCGGGTATTCCTGGACGGTCATCCCCATCACCTGGCGCAATCGCCGGACGGGCGAATCCAAATTGAAGATCAAGGAAATGGGCAGCCGCTACCTGTTCATCTGCCTCTATGTCTGGCTGGAAAAATATTTCAGCCGCGGCGACTACCGGAAAAACGAGGCGCGCTCCGAGGTCGATGGATGACGCCCGAACTGTGGGCAGAAAAGTGTTCACTGTTTAGCCCAAGCTCGAGGTTCACCACCAAGGACACGAAAAACCCAAAGCGAAGGTGGTCCGGTAGAACACGGTCGTTAATGGCCTGAAGACCGCTGGACGGCTCAGGGTGTGGAACGCACCACGCGTTCCCACACCTCCCAATGCGGCCCCGTTTGCAGCGGACGCCACCGGGAAGCGAGATAAGCGGGCCGCGTTCCTCCCACCGGCAGCGCAACGTAACGCACGCCAAAGTGATTCATGGCCTCGTTCGGATTCGCGATCACCGCGTCGAACGCCGCGTGCCGGCTGGCCAGGCGTTCCGATTTTTTCGCCGGATCGCGCACCCAAGGCCCCGTCACCACTTGGTTGAAAAACATCTCCTGCTCGACGGCGAACGCCGCGCGATCGCGTCCTTCCAGAAAACTGTTCAACGCCACGCGCGCATCCCATTCTGCGTTGCGAATATTCGCGCTCAGAAACGCGGTTCGTTCCAGGGGCCGCACATTTTCCAGCACTACGGCAAAGTCCACAAACTCCGCCGCGCCCGCCACCACGGCGTTGGGTGCCAGCGGAGGCACGCTCGCCGCGCGGCGTTGTTCGCGATAGCGCGCGAGATGGTTTTGAATTTCCAACATCTGCTGGCTGCGCGTCGCCTCCAGCGCGCGGAACCCGACGCCCGTCAGAATGTGCAAGCCGCAGAGCGCGAGGATTCCCCGCTGCGTCCACGGCGATCGCGAAACCGCCGGCAGTAAAGTCTCGGCCGCCAGCAGCCCGAAAAGAATCGAAAGCCCAAGACCCCACACGTAACCGTAATGGCCATTGTCCATTTGAATACCGGTCAGGATTTGCTCATTTCGCAGGAGAAAACCGGCGGCCGGCAACGCCCATAAATGGATCAGTTCCTTGCGCCGGACCAGCACCCACACAAGGCTCGCCACCAACATGAGCGCGCCCAATTTGGAAAACGAGAATTCGCTCCAGCGCGGAATGGGGATGAACAATTCCAGTCTTTGCAGCCAGTCCAAACCGGTGGCCTGTTTGAGCAACATTCCCTGGATGAGGGCGGGCAACCCGATCAATCCACCGATCCAGCCGGCGTGAAAATAAACCCTACGCCGCCCGGCGTCCAAAGCCAGCGCCAGCACAAGCGCCAGCCCGGCCGCCGTCCAGAAATAAAAATACACGTAGAACAGCAGACCAAAACTCGCACCCGCCAGCGCGATGCTTTTCCAGTTTGGTTCCTCACGTGTCTTGGCCGTCAACCAAAGGTGCAGCAATAAAAAGAACAGGCTGACGCCGGGCGTGATCAGCCGCCAGTGCAACAGCAACACGGGATGCCCGTTGAAAAACCAGGCGGGCGGATTGGCCTGCCACATCTGGACGAAGATGATGGCTTGATTGAGCGCGGGCCGACCCCACGCCATGCCCGCGTCGGATATTAACATCACCGAAAGGAGCGCGGCGACCCACGGTCGTTTGAGGAATTTCAGAAAGAGGAGATACAATCCCAAGGCCATGCTGATCCCCGCCCACGCCCGCCAGACCAGGCCGATACCCAGCGGCCCCAGCCCGAAGCATTTCGCGAGCCCGATGGCGGGCACAAACTGGAGCCACGGATACATGGTCGCGCCGCCGGTGACAAAGGTGGAATCGCTCAAATACCACGGGTGATTGAAATAGGCCTGGCTGGCCACGGGGTAATAGCAGACCAGTTCATCATTACTGGCGATCCAGTTCGGGCTGCCTTGCTTGAACCACCAGATCAGATGCGGGAGCAGGGCCAGCACCAGACCAAAGCCGGAACAAACAACCGCCGCCAGAAACTCGGGCCCCCGCAACGGTTGACCGCCAGCAATGGGAGCTTGGGGCGGCGGACAATTTAATTGATCGGCTTTCGACATGGCGCAAGGTTTCAAACCGGTTCGCCGAATCATACCAATTCCCGGTGATGATCGATGGATGGCCGCGCGGTCATGCGGCCTCGGCGATCCGTAGTGGCACGGGCGTCTCGCCCGTGTGTTCCCGCCAGCGCAAGGGTCGCCGCCAAAGAAACTCACGGGCGGGACGCCCGTGCCACTAGGCCGGAATCGCACGGCGTGAATGCACGGCCTGCTATTTACCGGCAGTCATTGGTAATGGGTATCACTTACGCCGCGCCAGCTTCAATGGCGGAAATGCCGGACGCCCGTGAACACCATCGCTACATTGCGCGCGTCCGCGGCGGCGATCACCTCGGCGTCGCGCACGGAACCACCCGGCTGGATCGCGGCGGTGGCCCCGGCTTCGGCGGCGGCGATCAAACCATCCGGAAACGGAAAAAACGCGTCGCTGCAAACCACGCTGCCCCGCAGGGGAAGCGTCGCCTCACCGGCTTTCCAAACGGCAATGCGGCTGGAATCCACCCGGCTCATCTGCCCCGCGCCGATGCCAAGCGTGCGATCGCTGTCCACATAGACAATGGCGTTGGATTTCAAATGTTTCACCACGCGCCAGCCGAACAGCATGGCCTGCAATTCCGCCGCTGTCGGGGAACGTTTCGTCACCACTTTCAGATCCGCCGCGATCATGATTTTCAAATCGCGCTCCTGCATGAGAAACGAATCCGCGCCCACGCTGCGAATATCCCACGGCGTGGCGGCAAGCGGATTCTTCAACCCTTTGAGCAGGCGTAGATTCTTTTTCTTCTGCAGCAACGCCAGCGCATCGGCAGTGAAATCCGGTGCCACGATGACTTCGCTGAATATCTCCGCAATGGCTTCGGCGCAGGATAAATCGAGCGGTTGATTGACCGCGATGATTCCGCCAAAGGGCGCCTGCTTGTCCGTCGCGAACGCCTTGTCCCAAGCCTCACGGAGGTTTTCACCCTGACCGACACCGCACGGATTGGTGTGTTTGAGAATGGCCAGCGTGGAGCGGTCACCGGAAAATTCGGCGATCAAACTCGCGGCGGCCGTCAGGTCGAGAATGTTGTTGTAGGAAAGCTCCTTCCCATGAAGCTGCTGGAAGTAGTCGTGAAACTTCCCATAGAGCGCTGCGCGCTGGTGCGGATTCTCGCCATAGCGCAACGGCTGGACCTGGGGCGCGTTGATCGCCAGCAGCGGCGGCAGCGGCGCCTGAATCTGCGGCTCGGCAAATGACCCGGCCAGATGGTTGGCAATGGCGGCGTCATACGCGGCCGTGCGGGCAAATACTTTGGCGGCCAGACGACGACGCGCCGCGAGGGTAGTATTGCCGGTCGCCTGGATTTGGGCGGCCACGTCCGCGTAGTCAGCGGGATCCGTGATCACCGTGACGCTGTCATGATTTTTCGCCGCGCTGCGCAGCATGGACGGCCCGCCAATATCAATGTTCTCAATCGCGTCGTGCAGGCTTACATCCGGCTTCGCCACCGTCTGCTCGAAGGGATAAAGGTTCACCACCACGAGGTCGATCGGCTGGATGCCGTGCTGTTGCACCGCCGCCTCGTGCGCCGCGTTCCCTCGAATATAAAGCAGCCCGCCGTGAACCTTGGGATGCAGCGTCTTGACCCGGCCATCCAACATTTCCGGGAAGCCCGTGTGTTCGCTGATGTCCCGCACCGGCAGGCCGGCGTCGCGCAGCGCCTTGGCGGTGCCGCCCGTGGAAATCAATTCCACGCCGGAGGCGATCAGCGTCTGCGCGAAGGGGATGAGGCCGGATTTGTCCGAAACGGAAAGGAGAGCACGTTGAATTCTTGCCATAAATCTCGCCTAAAATTCCCCGGATGCCGCGCAGTAGTCAATCGACAAATCAAATCACGCGTGACTTAATGGCAAAAATATCCGTCCACCATGGCACGCCCCGCTGACCCAGCCAATCCACCCACGATCCATAAACCCAACGCTCCGCCCGCCACCCGCAGGTTGCGCCATGGTCTGTTGGGTGCACTGGTTTTTCAAATTGTCCTATTGCTGAGTGCGGGCACCGCCAACCGGCACATGCTCAATACCGATGCGGTCGCCTACCTGCGCCTGGCCGGATATTATGCCCACGGCCAGACCGATCTGATGATCTCCGGCTACTGGGGCCCGCTCTTGAGCTGGCTCATCGCGCCGCTCCTGAAACTCGGCATGGCGCCACTCGACAGCGCGCGCCTGATCATGGGGGTTTCGGCCGTCGTCTTCTGGCTTGGTTCCGTCGCGCTGTTTCAAAGCGTCAAACTGCCCGCCTCCGGACAAATCCTAGGCGCCTGGATCATCACCTTCCAAACCATATATTGGTCCGTCGAATACATTTCGCCGGACCTGCTCGTCGGCGGTTTGATGCTGCTGGCCCTCGCCCAAATGCTGTCGCCTCGTTGGCTCGACAGCCGCCCCGCTCAAATTGCAACCGGAGTCGGTTGGGCTTTCGCCTATTTCGCCAAAGCGGTGGCGTTCCCTTTGGCCCTCGGCATATGCCTGGCGGTGGCGGGGATCAAATGCGTCGTTGGAACGGCCCAGCCGCAGCGGATTTTTCGAAGCCTGGCCCTGACCTTGCTTGTCTTCATCCTCGTTGCCGCTCCCTGGCTCGCGCTGCTTTCGCTCAAATATCAAACGCCGACATTTTCCACGAGTGGCCGCATTAATCACGCGATTGTCGGGCCCAAAGATGTGGATCGTTATCATCCGTTTGTCCGCCACTTTCACCAACCCGAGCCGGGCCGGGTCACGGTCTGGGAGGACCCCACCAAAATGGAATATCATTTTTGGTCGCCCTTCGCGAACCGGGCTTACTTCGCCCATCAAATCCAGCTCGTTCAGGACAATTTCTCCACCGTGCTGGCGTTGTTCCTTTTCGTCAACTACGACTGGCTCGCCGTATCTTTGCTGGCCATGGTCGGGCTGCTTTGCTGCCGCTCCAAGTGGCGCGAACCTTCGTTCCGTGAACCGGGATGGAGTGCCCTCGCCGCCCTGTCATTGCTCATCGCCCTCTATTTGCCGGTCTATGTCAAAGTCGTCGACCAACGCTATTTCTATTTCGCTTTCCCGCTCCTGGTGGCGTTGGGCCTCAGCACCATCGGTTGGCTGGTGGATCGAAATTTCGGCGCGCGCAAACTGGCCCGCGGCCTCGTGCTCGGGGTTGTTTTCAGCTTGCTCGCCGCGCTTCCCCTGTTACGCCTCGCTGTGGCGCTCGCTGGCTTGGACAACCCCGCCAGCATTCATGCCCGTCAACTGGCGGACAAACTGCAAGCTGCGGGCTGGCGCGGACCGATTGCCGGCAGCGGTATGGTGGCCGGTGGCCGGGCCGCGCTTTATGTTGCCTTTTTCCTCGACCGTCCGTGGCATGGCGACGAACTAAACCCGACGCCGGCAAACTACCGGATGTCCCGAGCCAGACTTATTATCATTCATCGCCAGCAAGCCATCGCCGCAGAGCTCGAACAAGACCCGACGTTTCACAACTTGGATCAATATTTGTTCGCTTCACCTCAAGAGGCCACTGCGTTTCCATTGCAGGTTTATGAAACCACGGTGCCGTAAGGTGACCGGGGCGATGAAATGGGTCGGGGAAGAACGAAGGAAAACTAATCAAGGGACAGGCCATAAAGCAAAGCGGCGACCAGAAGGGTCGCCGCTCGCTGAACTTATTTGGACTTGCTGGTGTTAAGGTACCTAGAGGGTCACGCTCCCAACATCCTGACCGCTGACTCCGCTGTAGTCGTAAACTTTCACTTTGATCATATGCGGTCCGGCGGTCAGCACTTGATTCACCACAAGGATCAACGGTGAACTGTAACCATTCGCTTGATCCTCGGTGGTCGCGATCAGCACATCATCCACATACACCTCCAACTTTACCACCAAGTCGTCAGAATCCGCGAACGACACATGAACTCCGGTTAGGGTCAGATTCGTGGAGTCATACGAGGTGATGGTCACCGTCGGCGGCACCGGCCCGAAGATGGCCAAGGAATGACTGGAAGACGCCCCGGTGCCCAACGCGATGATGAACTTGCCCGCCAGAGCACCCGTCGTGTTCACCGCCACCGGCACGTGACTTTCCGTCATCGTGTTGTTACCCAATTCACCGTCGCTATTGTAACCCCACGTAAAGACCTGACCGTCCGCAGTCCGCGCCAGACTGTGATATTCGCCACCCGCAACGGCAGTGATGGTTTTCCCTGCCAACACGCCCGTCAGATCCACCAGCACCGGCACCGGACTGTCCGTGATCGTGTTGTTGCCCAGCTGGCCGACGCCATTGTAGCCCCAGGCGGTGACCAAGCCGTCAGCCGTCAGCGCCAAGCTGTGATAGCCGCCGCCCGCGATCGCGGTGACGGTCTTGCCCGCCAGCACGCCGCCCGTGTTCACCGCCACCGGCACCAGACTGTCGGTGGTCGTGTTGTTGCCCAGTTCGCCCTCACCATTGTAGCCCCACGCATAAACCTTTCCTTCGGAGGTCAGCGCCAGACTGTGATAGCCGGCACCCGCAATCGCGGTGACGGTCTTGCCTGACAGCACGCCGGTCATATCCACCGCCACCGGCACCAAACTGGCCACGGTTGAGTTGTTGCCCAGTTCGCCGTCGCCATTGTAGCCCCACGCATAAACCTTACCTTCGGAGGTCAGCGCCAGACTGTGTGAATCACCGGTCGCGATGGCGATCACGGTCTTGCCCGCCAAGACTCCGCTCACGTTCACCGCCACCGGCACGGTGCTGCCCACGGTCGAGTTGTTGCCCAGTGCGCCGTCGCCATTGTAGCCCCACGCATAGACCTTACCTTCGGAGGTCAGCGCCAGACTGTGATAGCCACCACTCGCGATCGCGGTGACGGTCTTACCCGACAGCGCTCCGGTTACGTTCACGGCAACCGGCACACGAGTGGAGCGGGTCGAGTTGTTGCCCAACTGACCAAACACATTGTTACCCCAGGCATACACCTTGCCGTCGGAGCTCAAGGCCAGACTGTGATTAGCACCGTTGGCAGCGGCCACGATGCTCTTGCCGTTCAGCACGCCGTTCGTCAGCACGGCCACCGGCACCGCACTGGACGCGATCGAATTGTTGCCCAACTGGCCAGAGATATCATTACCCCAAGCGACCAGGAACGACCGGGCACCCACCGTGATGGTGAAGGTCTGCACCGCGCTCGTATCCGCACCGCCGTTGGACGTGCCGCCATTGTCGTGGATCTGCACGCTCACTACCGCTGAGCCATTCATATTGGCCGCCGACGTGTAGGTCAACGTCCCGTTCGCGCTCACCGCCGGTTGGCTGCTGAACAGCGTAGTGTTGTTGTTGCTGAGGATGAAATCCACCGCTTGGCTTGATTCATTGGCTGGCCCCTTGCTGATGGCGGTCGCCCAACCCACCAGTGTCTTCGGCCCGGCGTTTTCCAACACCGCCTGGTTGGCTCCCTTGGTGAAGCTCGGCACGTCGTTCACTGGCGTCACATTGATCGCGAAAGTTTGCACTGCGCTCGTGTCCACGCCGCTGCTGGCCACGCCACCGTCGTCGTGAATCTTCACGCTCACCACCGCCGACCCATTCGCATTGGCCGCCGGTGTGTAGGTCAGGACCCCCGTCGCACTCACCGCCGGTTGCACACTGAACAGCGGATTATTGTCATTGGTGACAATGAAGTTGACCACTTGGGTCGATTCATCCGTCGGGCCCTTGCTAATCGCCGTCGCCCAATTACTCACACTCACGGCGGTGGCATCTTCGAGCACCGTTTGATCCGCACCCTTCGTGAAACTCGGCGCGTCGTTCACCGTCGTCACGTTGATGACGAACGTCTGCACCGCGCTCGTGTCCACGCCGCTGTTGGCCACGCCGCCGTTGTCATGAATCTGCACGCTCACTACCGCCGAGCCATTCGCATTGGCCGCTGACGTGTAGGTCAACACCCCCGCCGCGCTCACCGCCGGTTGTCCGCTGAACAGACCGTTGTTGCTGTTGCTGACCAGGAAGTCCACCGTCTGGCCTGATTCATTGGCCGGCCCCTTGCTGATCGCCGTGGCCCAACCGGCCACACTCTGCGCGCCAGCGTCTTCCAACAGCGTCTGGTTCACACCCTTCGTGAAGCTCGGCACGTCGTTCACTGCCGTGACATTGATGACGAAGGTTTGCACCGCACTCGTGTCCACGCCCGGCGTCGTGCCGCCGTTGTCGTGAATCTGCACGCTTACCACTGCGGAGCCGTTCGCATCGGCCGCCGGCGTAAAGGTAAGCACACCGGTCGCACTTACCGCCGGTTGACCACTGAATAGCCCGTTGTTGTTATTGCTCACGATGAAGTTAACCACTTGCGCGGACTCATCCGACGGGCCCGCACTGATGTTGGTCGCGAACGCTGCCTCGGAGTTAAAAGGCCCGGAATCTTCCAACACTGTTTGATCCGCGCCCACCGTGAAGCTCGGCGCGTCGTTCACCGCCGTCACCGTGATCGTAAACGTCTGCACCGCGCTTGTGTCCACTCCCGTGTTCAGCGTGCCGCCATCATCGTGGATCCGCACGCTCACTACCGCCGAGCCATTTGCATTGGCCGCCGGCGTGTAGGTCAACACCCCCGCCGCA
>JAYTXL010000190.1:0-2337 GCA_043742955.1 Verrucomicrobiota bacterium
GGACAAATCTTAACCGATCTGCACGGCATGAAAAGCTCCTATTTACCCTATAAACAGGGGCTCAAATGCGACTTTCCCACCTGAATTCACCCACACGACACCGAGAAGACCCTGTTTTCCGAGTATTCGCTGAAGCCGGAGCAGTTGAACTTGGTGATGACGCTCGCCAGCCAGTCCGTGTTCGAAAATCAATGGGCCTTCGGTTGTGATCGCAACGGGCTAAAGAAACTCTGCACCGAAATAGTAGCCCGCTTCGATTCGTTGGTCTTGGAACCCAGCCGTAAATTTGCCGAGGAGCTAAAACGGGTCACGGAAGCCAATAAGAAGCCCTCAAAATAACCCAAACCCACGCCATGAAACACCTTTCCCACCTCGCCCTCGCCCTTGGTCTCCTCCTCACCGGCTGCGCCATGCCCGGCTATTCCGGAGGCGGAGGCGGATCTTACACTTGGTTCCGGCCTGACACCACCGACGAGCAGATGCGCCGCGATCTAGCGGCCGCCCGCATGGACGCCATGGCACTCCAACCCATCAGCCAGCCCGCGCCGCCGCCGCCGCCCCTTGCTCCGGGCCAATACGACACCGGCGCTGTCTATCGCGGCACCGCCGAAGGCCAGCGCCAAGCCGCCGAAGAAGCGCGGCGCCAGCAATATTTCCGCAACAGCATGGAATCCAAAGGCTACAGCCTGCGCCGAAATTAACCCCAACCAATTGTCAGTTCTGAACGAAAAGGGGTCAAAAAAGGGTCAATCCCGAATGGCGGTTAGATAAGGCCCAAAACTTTCTTAGACAGCCGCTTGCGCCGTCGGGTGTCGGCGGCGGAGGCGAAGATGATCCGGCGCGAGACCCGCTCCATTTCTTGGAGAGTCTTCCCCAACTCACGTTCGTTGGTCACCGCCTCCTGCAGCGCTTCAAAATGCTCCGGACTGAGGGCCACACTCACCGTCTTTTGCGCCACCTTGCGATCTGCTCCCGGCAACGGGCCGGTTGCCAGTTCAAAGTTTCGCAGGATGTGTTGCCGCCGCGTCCGCCACTCTTTGCTGGTGGTGACGGGATGCCGGCGCCCGTGGTCGTCCAGATAATGGAGCAGGTCCAGCTTGTCGTGATAGAACGGCGGTGGTGCCGCCGTTTGCGAAGTGACGCTTTGTTCGGCAGCGTGCGCCGCGAGACTTGTGATGGCGAGAAACAGGCCAAGCCCAAGTGGGTGGCAAGTCGGACGGAATCGGCTGGAGTACACGGCCGGTATTCATACGCGGCGACGAGCCTTCCGCCAAGCGCATAGTCGAATTGCGCATAGTCGAATTGCGCATAGTCGAATTGCCTTGGAAATGACTGGGAAGATCGATCCCTCCGTGGTGAAGCTCGTCGTGTTGGGAACCGCCGCCCGCCGCGTGATCACCCATCGCACGACGGTTTTCGTTTTTCGTGACCGTGGTGATGCCGGTGCAGTGTTTGCTACCGGTGCCGCTCACGCCGTCGAGTACGAGGGATCTGGTGGGCGGGGGAAGCGTTTCAGAGCACCGTGATGGTGCCGGGCGCTTCCGGCTTGAGCAACTTTGCTGCGCTTCCTTTGCGAATCAAAACACTGCCGGTGCCGCTCACGAGTGTCTTCAAGGTCACGCGGCCACTGGCCTCGGCGGTGATTTCAACTTCGTGGTCGTGCAGCCGCACACGCGAGACGGTGAGCGAGGGCCAGCCTTTCGGCAGACGCGGGGCGATGGCGAAGCCCATCGGCTCTGGAGTGAGGCCGAGGAAGCCATAGAGCATCACCTGCGGCACGAGCACGCTTTCGTAAAACTCTTGGTCCATGCCCAGCCCGCCCGCAGGCCCGCCGCCTTGCAGGGTGCCGCGTCCGGGCTTCGCGTAGTAGGCACGGTAGCCGCCTTCGCCTTGCACTTCGCGGAACCACGCAAGGACTTCGCTCAGTCGCTTCCAAGCGTCGTCCGGGCCATTGGTTTTGAGCCGCGCCATGATGTCGAAATAGCTGAATCCGAGCACCGCGCCGCCGTCCTGCACTTGGCCGCCAAAGGCGATGCTCTCGGCATTGGGCCACGCCCAGACGTAGGTGTCCGTGTTGCGCCGCGTCGTCGAGCGGGCACCGAAACGCCAGTGGTAAACATCCGTGCCGCGTGAGGTGTCGTCGGCGATTTCCCGTTTGCCGTCGAGCCACGCAAGGATGCTCCGCGCCTGCTCTGCCGAGGCGAGGCCGTAGTGGATGGCGTCGGTATTCACCATCGTGAATCCAAAGTCGTAAGCCCGCCCGGTTACATCAATCCAGCCGACGAAACGCCCCGTCGCGGCACCCCAAAATCGCTTTTGAAAATCCAGCCGCACCTC
>JAYTXL010000191.1:0-23944 GCA_043742955.1 Verrucomicrobiota bacterium
CCTTGGCCTTGAAGGCCCCACTGTGTTTCTTACGTGCTCGTTTCATCATTTTTATCGGGTTAGTATTATGGTTTCTTCTCCTTCACCAGCTTCAACCCCTGTCCAGTTTTTGGGGAGCACTATAATCACGCGTTTCCATTAAGTTGCGACCCGCGCCCACCGGAGATGGACAAACAGCAAGCAAACATCTAACCTCAAGTTATGACGAGTCCTTGGACTAACTCTCCCAGTGTCCCGGAAATGTGAAGCCGTCACATCCTTTGTTCCTTTTGTAAATTTATGACCATCAAAGTGCAAAAAGTTCTGTTACTCGTCGTCATCCTCGGTTTGCTTGTTCTCGGCGGTGGCTACGCCGGCTACCAGGGCTACAAGTCGTTCCGGCAGGCCAAACTGATCAAGCAGGCGCGCACGTACCTGGCCGAAAAGAATCCCCGCAAGGCCCTCCTCTCTTTGAAGCGGGCCTTGCGTTACAATTCCAAGGACGTCGAAGCCTGCCGCCTGATGGCCCAACTGACGGAGGCCGGACGCTCACCCGCCGCCCTGGTTTGGCGCAGCCGGGTGGTCGAGCTCAACCCGACTTCGACCGAAGACCGGCTGGCGCTCGCGCAGACCGCCATGACCTTCCGTGATTTCGCCTCTGCCAACAGTGCTCTTGAAGGCGTGGATTCGGCTGGAAAAGCTACCGCAGGCTTTCACAACATTGCGGGTGCCATCGCCGCTGCCGGCAACCAAGCCGCTCAGGCCGAGGCGCATTTCCTCGAAGCTGCCCGGCTGGAACCTCAAAATGCCATTCTGCAATTAAACCTGTCCGTGGTCCGCCTTCACCGAACAAATGTAATTTCCCAGGCCGAGGCTCGGAGCACGCTCCAGCGCATCGCCGCCAATCAGACCAACGCATTTCTTCGATGCCAGGCCTTGCGCGAATTGACCGCCGACGCGATGGGCGCCAAAAAGTACGAGGCAGGGCTGGCGCTGTCCCGGCAGCTGCTCCAGGAAACCAACTCGGTTTTTCCCGACCGGCTGCTGCGCCTCGAGGTGCTGCGCGAGACCAAGAATTCCGAATACAAACCGGCCCTGGGGACTTTTCAACGTGAGGCCGCCGCCGAGCCGGGCAAAGCCGCCCAGTTGGGTGCTTGGCAAATGGCGAACACGTCGCCCGCCGAAACGCTGGCGTGGCTGCGCGGGCTTCCCCTGGGCACGCAAACCAACCAAGCGGTGGCGATGATTGCGGCCGATTGCTACACCGCGTTGAGCGACTGGCCGGGACTGCAAGCCGCCCTGGACCCGCAGAACTGGGGCGAGTTGGAATTTATCCGCCACGCCTTCAAGGCGCGGTCCCTGCGCGGGCAGGAATTGAGTGCCGCTGCCAAGGGGGAGTGGGAGCAGGCCCTGAAAGCCACCAATGGTGAGAAGGGGAGCTTGGTCATGCTCCTGCGGGTGGCGTCGGGTTGGAAATGGCAAAGCGAGAGCGAAGAACTTCTCTGGCGGATCGTCAACCAGTTTCCCAATGAGAAATGGGCGTTCAGAGCGCTCAGTCAAGCCTTGTTTTTCGGCGGTCGCACACGTCCCCTGATGATGCTTTACGGGCAGGAATTGAAGCGCTCGCCGTCTGCTCTCGACATCAAGAACAATCTGGCCATGATCGCCTTCCTGCTGGGCGCGCAAGAGCTAAAGCCGCACGACCTGGCGCGCGAGGTGTACGAAAATGCCCGCACCAACGCCGCGTTCGCTTCCACCTATGCCTATTCCCTGCACCTGCAAGCAAAGAGCGCCGAGGCCCTGAAAGTGTTCCAAACCCTTACCCCGAAAGAACTGAATGACCCGGCGATCTCCGGCTACTACGGCCTGATTCTTAAAGCCACCGGCAACCAGGAGCAATCCCGGGCCTACCTGAACGGGGCCTTCAAAGGTCCGATGCTGCCGGAAGAGAAGAAGCTCTTCGAGCAAGCGAAGGCCGGATTATGAGCCGGGAGGCAGTGGTGGTAGCGACACGTACAACAGTCTCAAATTTCCCGACTGCCGTTCCGGTCGCTTTGACCCGCAGCGTTCTTCGAACCACGGCGGCTGGTGCCGCCGGCCGTCGGTGGGCGATGGCACTGTCTCCAGCATTGACGGTGCAGCAATCCGGCCCGTGACGGTGAGCCAACCAATCTGCTTCGTGAACCCTCCGGATGGGAAGTCTGCACCGTGGCACGCGGGCTTAGCATCGCAAAATAAAATCAGGCTGGCTAAAAACCAGCCTGATTTGTTTAACGACCAAAATCCGAAGACTTGCTTTGCGCTTACGCCGGCCGGTTCTTGCGCAGCAGTCGAAGCGTGCTCGCCCCGAATGGCAGCAATAGCAACGCGCCAGCGATCAGCGTCGTCGGTTCGGGAACGGGAGGTCCTTGATGGTTATCTTCGGTCAAGACGGGAGTCCCCTGATAGTGACCTTCGGTCAGACTGGTTCCATACTGGAACGTCACGTTACCAATTTGATTCGGGTCGAAGGTCCCCCCTGAGATTAGGAAGGTAAACACAACGGAATTCCTGATCAGCAATGCATCTTTGATCCCATCAGTGTACGTGGTGTTTCCACTGCCAATTAGGCCGTAATCTATACCAGCAAGGGCCCCACTCGCATTATCATTCAAGTCCGAACCGCCAAAATTTGGGGCGGAAGCCGCTCCGAAGTTGCCGAGGCCTAAACCGGAGCTGGAGATAACTCGTGTGGCAAAATACTGAGCGGTGATCGCGCCTCCGTAACCCCATTCGCCTCCAACATTCCCGCCCCCGGTTGCGCCAGGAATTTCGGCTCCACTAGCTCGATTGATCACGGTGCTACCGGCCAGTAGCGCGGAGACAGGAGTTAAGGTGGCGCCGCCCCCAAAGTTGAAAAAAACTGCTGTCAAGACATCCGTTGCCCTCCCAATAGTCTGGGAACTGGTGTTCTTAAGAGTTACCACCAGATGCTCGTCAGCCAAGGCGAAATCAACACTGGCACTGAGTGGTAAAGCGCTTTCCATGCCTCTGCCCGTCCCATTAAACTTTAGGGCTGCCAAGGCACTCGTGCTCCCGCCAAACAAAAAACCGGCACCGACCGCAAGGCCGATGATTTTGTTGATCATTTTTTGTATAAAATTTTGTATAAAAGTTTGCTGTTGAGTTTACAGGTTTGGGTTTATGGGTCTTCTTCGCCCGACTAATCCAGAACCAGTATCATTTTCCTTTTCGCTATCGTCTATACACTTCCAAGACATCTTAGCACACATTTGGGACACGGCTGTGCCGCGCGGCGCTATGTGGCAGGGGCACATAACGCCTGCCATTGGTTCCTCCCGCAGAGACGCGGAGGGAGTTGTTGTCGCGCGGCAACTCCCACCTCCTTGCGGTCGATAGTCGGAGGATGAGATCGGGCTGGTTATCGACTGTCGTTTTCCGGTAGTTTCCACGCGTCATGCCATTTCCACTGGCTCATCCGGCGGCGGTCCTGCCGTTACGCTGCCTTTGTCCGCGGTACCTGAGTTTTCCCGCGCTGGTCATCGGGAGCCTGATCCCGGATCTGGGCTATGCTTTCCGGACGCCCAAATTTGGGCATGCCTTTGCCCATCCGAATTTGGATGTGTATACGCACGAATTTTGGCCGGGTAGTTTCATGCTCAGCTTGCCGGCGGGCTTGGTGGTGCTGTGGTTGTTTCACCTCGTCCGCAGGTCGGCCGTGAGCCTCCTGCCGGCTCCGTACCGGGAATTCGTTTTGCCGCTCTGCCAGGGGCCCATGGGTTCGCCGTTGGGGATCGCTGTTTCGGTGCTCCTCGGGTCGTGGACGCATTTGTTTTTGGATTCAATGACGAATCGGTTCCAAACTTATGGGATGCTCTATGCCGCCTTCACCTTTGCCGGAGTGGCCTGGCTGGCGGCGGCCTATTTGCGCTGGCTGGTTGGGGTGGCGAGGGTTTCCGTCCAGAGCACGCGCGGAGTGCGGCAGCGCGCCGCACTTTTGCTCGCCAGCGCCACACTCTGCGTCGTGCAGGCCAATCGTGAACCATTCAATGCCATTGGAATGGCAACCGCCGGGATCGACACTTTTCTTTTGGTGATCTGTTTTCTGGCCATCACGGGGAGGGTCTTCAGGAAAACCAGAGTCTGACGGGCCCACCAGTTTGTACTTCCGTGTGACGGCGCCCGGGCGTTTTGAAAAAGCCTGTCGGCCAAGGGGAGTCGCTGACGCGCTGCGGCGGAACGCCACGATGAAGATCGCCGACCTTCTACCCCTCATCCCCTCGGCGGCGACGGCTAGGTTATTAAACTGGCCATCAAATAGGATCGAGCAGGTCGGCGTCCACCTTGACCGCCGCCGCCCGGTTAATGAAGTCCAACCGTAACAACACGGTGGCCATGCCGTACCGCTGCTCCACCCAACCCTCGACGCCCTGAAGCGGGCCGGACTTGATGCGCACCCGCGTCCCCGTGCCGATGGCTGGCGCCACCCGCACTTCGAGTTTCTCCTGCACCGCTAGCAGGATATCCTCCAACTGCCCTTGGAAGGTTTCCTGATCAAACACGTCGAGGAGATTGGCCACGTAATCGCTTTGGCGCACCAAATTTGTCTGTCGGGGTTCAAGTCGCAGAAAGACGTAACCGGGAAAAAGTGGCTTGTGGAACACGACGGTCTTGCCGCGATACTTGTGCGCCGAATCGTAGCACGGCAGCGTCGCCGCGATCGCTTGGCGCGCACAGTAATCCACAAGTTTTTTTTCTAGTCGCGGTTTGGTATGGGCGACGAACCAAAGCAGTTCTGACACGGGGAGCAAGGATTCAGGAGGATGAACCGGTGGTCAATACCAAGTTGCGGCTGCGCGTGTCGCGGGCGGGTGGCGAGCACCCCGCCGCGAGGTGATTTGACGTGATCAAGGGCGGGCGCCAGGCACCTGATCCACGGTCCCAAAACCTGGGCGGCCCGGTCGTGCCGGCTCACACGATTGTTTATAAACGGCATCGGGACGCGCCCCTTGCGATGAGCCAATTTCAGGCCCGTACGGTGACTGCTGGCGCTGGCGGTAAACCGCAGTTACCGATTCCAACTAATCCACCGCTTTGTCCCATGTCCCAAATGTGTATAAAAATGTCCCAAAGTACGATAGATTTCATCGTGCTTTTTGTGGGTAAATAGCCTTGGGCTTTATGAAGAACGGTCAGCCGTAAGCTCTGAGCGTCGGAAATTTGATGATAAACAAATGAAAATGTTACTAAAAACGGTCTTGGGCATGGCGGTCGCGTTGGGGACTCAAGCGCACGCCAGCACGACTTTCCAAATTGGTAATGGCGGTTTGGAGACCTTCAATTTGACGTGGGACAACCATACTGAGAATGCTCTCGCCGGAGCGATCATCCTGACGAAGGTCAGTGGCACCCTTCCGACCACTGTCTCTGTTTGTACTGACATCGGCGGCACGGTATTTCTTGGCGGAAACTATGTTTACTCTGACCCGTTGGTTTTTAACAACCAGGATGGGTTGGTCCCGACTTGGGGGAGTGGCAATGGTGGCATCGCTCGCGACGCGTTATGGGCCAGCCTCTCACCTGCCCAACAGAATAACGCGCGGGCGGCCATTAATGCGGCGGCTGATATTTTCCAGCGTCACCAAAGTGTTTTGACCGGTGGCACCATCACTCAGAAAGCCGCACTTCAACTGGCTGTCTGGGAAGCACTGCTCGATACCACTTTCGGGGGAACCCCCTCGCTGAGCTTTTCACAGGGCAGGTTCAAGGTGAATTCCGGAGCGGATACGGCAGCAATTTCATTGGCAGAAACCTATGTGGGAGAAGTGAATTACGCCGCGACGTATTCCGGATTTTTGTTGCAGCCAACGGATCGCACGGCGCAGGAAATGCTCTACAATATCACCCCGCTGGATCCGCTGGTTGGGAATCTCGTTCCGGAGCCGTCCACCTACCTTGCTGGTGCCTTGCTGCTACTCCCGTTTGCCGCGAGCACGCTCCGCCGGCAGCGTCAGAAACTCCCGCTTAACGGTTAAGTTGTTTTCCAGCTTCTGACGGCGTCGGGCCGTCCCTGAATGGCAGCCGTCAAGGGGTCCTGAGATTTTTGGATTTAGTGGAGACATCCGTTATTGAATTCAATCCAAATGGCTCGATCCTATAAACGGCAAGGCGGCGGGTCACCCCATCGGATTTTTTTGGTCGAGGATCATCCAGTGTTTCGCGACGGTTTGGCTCGAGTGCTAAATGCCGAGGATGATCTAACGGTTTGCGGCGAGGCGGGCGACGCTAAGAATGGCTTCAAGGAAATCCGTAAACTTAAGCCCGATTTGGCGGTGATTGATCTTGGTCTGCCGGGTAGGAGCGGTTTGGATTTGATCAAGGAAATCCGCGCGGCGAAGATCGCCCTCAAGATACTGGTCGTTTCCATGTTTGACGAAGCACTTTACGCGCAACGCGTCCTGCGCGCGGGTGGCAACGGCTACATTATGAAACAGGAGGATCCTCAGGAGATTGTCGCCGCAATTCGAGACGTGCTCGCGGGTCACCTCTACGTTAGCGAAGAGGTCTTCACCAGCAGTTCCTTGAAGAAATCGCCAAAGGAGAAAATCGTCGGGGCGCTTGACCTGCTCACGGATTCCGAGTTGGAAGTTCTTGAATCGCTGGGTCAGGGTAAAAGCACCGAGGAAATCTCCCGCCAACTTAAATTATCCAAAACCGACGTGGAGGCGCAAAGCTCCACCATTCGCCGGAAATTAAAATTGAAAAGCGATAATGCCCTGATTCGTTACGCCGTCGGCTGGCTCGAAGACAGTCGTAATTAGTTCAAGCGGCGGGCGAACTCGCCCCCCCTGGCTCCGCTTTCGGATTTGTCCCGCGCTGGGTATTCCTCACCGGCACGCGCACGGTGATGGTGGTGCCCTTATTTGGCGCTGATTTCACTTCGTAATTCCCACCCAAAGATAAAGCCCGCTCACGCATGTTGCTTAGGCCAAGCCCAGGCCATTTCTTTTGGCCGACCTTAAAAGATCTGGAATCAAACCCACAGCCATCGTCCTGGATCTTCAAAACCGCCACCGTGCGCTCGAACCGCAGCTGCAATTTGATGGCTTTGGCATGGGCATGTTTGTCGACGTTGTTGACGGCTTCCTGCACGATTCGGAAAAGGTGAAGCTCCGTCACCGGCGGGAGGCGTGTGCCGGGAGAACGAAACTGGCATTGCACACGGAGATTGGTGCGCGATTGGACTTCATTGCAAAAACTGCTGCAGGCGGCGGCCAAGCCCAGGTTGTCCAAATCGGTGGGCCGAAGGTTGTGAGCGATGCGCCGGTTCTCCTCCAATACTTTGACCAGCAGACGGTCGCAGCGGGAAAGGATTTCCCGAGCCGCCGGTTTGAGCTCCGGCAGGCTGGCCTCCACTTTGCGAAGCCGCATTTTTACCGAGGCGATGAGTTGGTTGATGCCGTCATGGAGCTCCCGGGCGATGCGGGAACGTTCCGCCTCCTGTGCCTTGAGGATGCGTTGCGGCAACGCGCGCAATTCCGCCTCGGCGCGTTTGTGCTGCGTGATGTCCCGCACCACGCTCAACAGTCCGGCGGACTGACCGTTGAGGCCCAGGGAAATGGTTGCGCTCAATTCCACGCGGAACGATTGGCGATTTTTCTTGAGCATGGTGTATTCCGCGTTTCGGAGGAGGCCGGTTCGCAATGCCATCGCGATGTCTGCCTTGATGCGTTCGTGGTCTTCAGGCGGCGTCACGTCGTAGAGGCTTTTGCCGAGCAGAGCTTTCGTATGGGCATAACCGAGCATGGCCACCGCTTGCGAGTTGACGGAGAGAATTTCGCCATCGGGGTGAATCAAACAGACGGCATCCGGCAAGATCTCTATCAAGCGGCGGTGATGATCTTCGCTCGCCCGGAGCGCGGCTGTCGTATTGCGGAGCCGCATCAGCGTCTGCACGCGCGCCATTAATTCGAGAACGCCAAAAGGTTTGATGAGGTACTCATCGGCGCCGGTGTGCAGGCCGTCCACCTTGTGCTGAACACTCGTGGCCTCGCCCGAACACAGCGCGACAAAAACATCTTTGAGCGCCGGATCGGCTTTGATTTGCCGACAGACTTCGATCCCGCTGATATCCGGCAACCGCACATCCAGCAGCACCAAATCCGGGTGGCGGGTCTGTGCCAGTTGCAGCCCCCGCAAGCCGGTCGCGGCCTCGATCACCTGATAGCCTTCCTGGCGCAAGCAACTGACAAACAACTGGCGCAGGTCTTCGTCATCGTCCACCACGAGTATGCAACTTTGTTTTTTCATCACGCGCTTTGGCTGGTTTTATATAGCGCAAAAACCTGTCCGCAAAAAGTAAAAAACCCAGGTGGCTCCGCAGAAACCCAATTCCCTGCCACCCCGATTGTCCAGCCGCATTCCGGGCTGTCGGGCTGGTCGAACGGGAAAAATGAGGTCGGCAAAAATGGATGACAGGCGACTGGAAAGTGTTAATTATGAAATGGGATCGATGGGGTAGGCTGGTCCTGCGGTCCAGGGTTGCCCGAAAAATGCAACTCCCCACCAAATCTGAGTCGAGGTTGGATGATGTTGCCATATACCACATGAAAACGACCCTCACCTGTTCACCTGCTTTTGCCCGCCACCACCGGCTCTCGCTGGCGCTGGCTTTCCTGGGCACGCTCGGTGGTGCGAGCCTGGCTCAGGAGGCACCGGCGGCCAAACTTCCCAGCAGTTCCTGGAAGAGCAAGCCGGATGTCGTCGTGTATCGCGGCACGTACCCCGGTTGGCCGTGGGTCGCGCGCACGCCGGGCGGCCGGCTGGTCTGCGTATGGCGGGAAGGCGAGCGGCACGTCTTTTCCGCCGCCGGGAAGCTCATGCTAAGCACCAGCGACGACCAGGGCCGCGCGTGGTCGAAGCCGCGCACCTTCTATGATGAACCGGGCATCGACGATCGGAACGTGGCCATTCTCGCGCTCTCGGATACGGATTGGCTGGTGGCTTTCAACACGTACACCGCCGACAACAAATCGCGAGTGTTCACGTTGCGAACCGCCGACGGTGGCCAGTCCTGGTGCAAGCCGCAATTGATCTGTGACTTCGATGCGCGCACGCGGGCGGCCCCGCTCAAACTTTCCACGGGTGAATTGGTCTTGCCCTTCTATCGCGAACCGAATCTCCAATCGTTCGCGGCGGTTTCCCGCGACGACGGCAAAAACTGGCAGCTTGTGGAAATCGAGAACCAGGAGGGTTTTCTCGGTGACGAATGGGATGCCTGTGAGCTGCCCGACGGCCGGTTGGTGGGCATTATCCGCAATAGCGCTCCGAAGAATGACGGCACCTTCTACAAGACTGAAAGCCGCGACCGCGGGCACACCTGGACGCGGCCCGTGCGCACCAACTTGCGGGACACTCGCTCCACGTCTCCCGCCCAAATCTTCCTGCACCAGGGTCGACCCGTGGTCTTGTATGCGGACGCCCGGATGGTTTCCGTCGCGATGGCCGTCTCCGACGATCCACAATTGATTCAATGGCAGGTGAACGATCGTTTTTCTTGCTACCAATACCGCGAGGATGGCCGCCCCATTGCCGACAGCAGCTACCCGGTTTCCGTCCCGGTGGGCGGCAACCGTCGGTTTATCGTCGACTACCAGCACGACGGCGACGAGCACTTGGTCACGGGGTATTTCGTTGATTTGCCGCCGACCTGGAACCGCAAATCTCAAAAATAATTTGTTAAAAGCACGGCCACATCGCCAGGAACGGCGGTTGGCATCTGGTCGAAAAATGGTGCGCGGCCCTGGCTAGCGCGATATCGATTTCGGTCGTCCGACCCGGAAGATGGGAGGCGGCTGGTGATGGAGCCGGTTCTCCTGCTGGTTAGGACGGTTAACCCAGGGCGGCGCTGCGCTTGCCCTGGGCGATTGTCTTTTGGGCTTTCAGCCCATTATTCGGCCCGAAAAAATGTTACACGTTCAGCTTTGTCCACTTTGAATTGGCCTTCGACGACTTCACCACGGCTTCGATGAAAGCCATGCCGCGGACGGCATCGGTAATCTTCGGATAATCATTCGCAAAGTCGTCCTTTGCCAACTTGCGCCCTTCCTCGCGGGCACGGACAGCGTTGGCGAAGTTTTTGTAAATGTTCGCGAAGGCTTCGAGGTAGCCCTCGGGGTGCGCGGGCGGGGTGCGGCCGGCGGCCAGGGCGGCGGCGCAGAGGTAGCCGTTCGCCGTGCGATAAACCTGCATCGGCTGGTCGGGCCATTTTGCGAGCAGCGTGTTCGGCTCCTTCTGGTGCCATTCGAGGCCGCCCAGTTCACCGTAAATGCGGATGTTAATATTATTTTCCTCACCGACGGAAATCTGTGACGCGTGGAGCACACCTTTCGCGCCGCCCTTGAAGCGGAGCAATACATTGCCATCGTCGTCGAGCTGGCGGCCTTTCACGAAAGTCGTGAGGTCGGCGGCGAGTTCGGAGATTTGGAGGCCGGAAATGTATTCGGCCAGATTCTCGGCGTGGGTGCCGATGTCACCCATGCTGCCCGCCGCGCCGCTGCGCTTCGGGTCGGTGCGCCAGGCGGCCTGTTTCTGACCGCTAGCCTCGAGCCGGGTGGCGAGCCAGCCTTGGGGATATTCAACCACCACCTTGCGGATCTTTCCGAGCTTGCCGGTGGCGACCATGTCACGCGCCTGTTTCACGAGCGGATAACCGGTGTAATTGTGGGTCAGGCCGTAGAGCAGGCCGGTTTTCTTGACGAGCGCGGCGAGCGTCTTCGCCTCGGCAAGGTCGAAGGTGGCAGGTTTGTCGCTCAGCACGTGAAAGCCATTTTCGAGCGCGAGCTTCGCTGGCGGAAAATGCATGTGGTTGGGGGTGACGATGGCGATGAAGTCCATGCGGTCGGAAGCCGGTCGGGCCTTCTCCGCGAGAATCATTTCCGCGAACGAACCGTAACAGCGGTCCGCGGGAAGGAACAGATCCGCGCCCGAGGCCCGGGATTTGTCCGGGTCGGAGGAAAACGCGCCGCCCACCAGTTCAATCTGCTGGTCCATTGCGGCCGCGATGCGGTGCACGGCACCAATGAACGCTCCGCGCCCGCCACCCACCATGCCATAACGAATTTTTCTGCTCATATTTTAGAGAAAAGGGTTAAACTGCCGTGGCCATTTGCAAACTTGTGTTGAATTAGGTAACGCGGACTTTATAGTGACACCCGTTTTTCAAGTCAACGAATGACTTGTGCTTGCATGCTGATACATTTGTTAAAATCAAAAATTCACCGGGGTCAGGTCACCGCCGCCAGCGTGGATTACGAAGGCAGTCTCACCATCGCGGTGGACTTGATGGAGCGCGTCGGTTTCCTGCCCTACGAGCGGATTTTGTGCAGTAATCTGGCCAACGGCCAGCGCTTCGAGACCTATGTGATCGCGGGCGAGCGCGGTTCCGGCGCGCTCATCCTCAACGGTGCCACATCGCATCGCGGCAAAGTGGGCGACCGGCTCACCATCATGAGCTTCACCGAGGTGGAGGCGGCGGCGGCGACCCATTGGCAGCCGCGCGTGATCGTGCTCGGCGATCAGAATCAGATCGTCAACGAGCGGGGAATCTGAGGATGAGAATTCAGAATTCAGAATTCAGAATTCAGGAGTTGCGGTGGGCAGAGCTCCCCTTCGCCTTCCGCCTTCCGCCTTCGTGCTATGCCTTTTACGATTGCTGAAATTGCGGCCCAGATCGGCGGGGAGATCCATGGCGATGGCACCGCCGTGTTGACCGGCTTCGCGCCCGCCCATCAGGCCAAGGCCGGCGACCTTACGTTCGCCGAGAATGAAACCTACTTCGCGGCGGCCGATCAAAGCGCCGCCAGCGCGATTCTGGTGGCGGACGGATTTGTTTCATCGCGGAAAAGTTTGATTCGCGTCAAGAACGCCCGCATCGCCTTTGCCAAGGTGTTGCCGCTCTTTTTCCCGGAGCCACTTTTTGCCGCCGGCGTGCATGCCACCGCCGTGGTCGCGGCCTCGGCTCAAATTGATCCCTCGGCGCACGTCGGGCCGCACTGCGTGGTGGGCGACGGCGTGCGCATCGGCGCGCGCGTGGTGCTCCAGGGCGGAAACGACCTCGGGGCGAACTCCACTCTGGACGAAGACACGCAATTGTTTCCACGCGTGACGCTGTATCCGCGCACGCAGATCGGCAAGCGGGTCAGGATTCACGCGGGCAGCGTCATTGGTTCGGACGGTTTTGGTTATGTGTTTGATGCCGGCCGCCATCGCAAAGTGCCGCAGATCGGCAATGTGATCCTCCACGACGACGTGGAGATCGGGGCCAATGTCACGATCGACCGCGGTGCGCTCGGTTCCACCATCATCGGCCAGGGAAGCAAGATCGACAATCTGGTGCAGATCGCGCACAACGTCGTCATCGGTGAGCATTGCATCATTGTGGCGCAGGCCGGCATCGCCGGCAGCACGAAGCTGGGAAACTATGTGACCCTCGCGGGGCAGGTGGGGCTGGCGGGGCACCTTCAGATCGGTGATCGGGTGACCGTGGCCGCGCAGTCCGGCGTGATGCACGATATTCCCGACGGTGGGAAGTGGCTGGGTTGCCCGGCGCAACCGGATCGCCAAACCAAGCGGCAATGGATTGCCGTGCAGCAATTGCCGGAGTTGATCCGGCGCGTGGCGGAATTGGAAAGGCAGTTGCTGGCCAGCGACGCGCCATTGCCCTCCGGCGCGCCGGCGAGTGAGTAGCCCGCTCCCAAAAATTCCCGAATTGACTATTGACTTCACCGCCTTGTTTGCTAGTTTCTGCGCTCCTTAATTAAGGATATTAATGAAAACGTATTTGCCGAAAGTGAATTTAGATCAACGCAAGTGGCACATTGTGGATGCCGACGGTGCGATCTTGGGCCGGTTGGCGTCCCAAGTGGCCGACGTGCTGCGTGGAAAAAACAAGCCCTGCTATACCGCGCACTTGGATGCCGGTGATTTTGTCGTCGTCATCAATGCCGAAAAGGTTCGGGTCACCGGCAAGAAAGAAGACGAGAAGATGTTCATGAGATATTCCGGCTGGAAGGGCGGCGAGAAGTTCGCTTCCGTGGCCCAGATCCGTGCGCGGCAACCCGAACAGCTCATCACTCACGCCGTCAAGGGCATGATCCCCAAGAACCGTCTTGGTCGCGTTTTGTTGACCAAGTTGAAGGTGTATAAAGGCACCGTACACCCGCACGCCGCGCAGTTGCCGACGCCGCTGGTCGTCGCAAATTAATCCGCACTATATGGCTCAAATTCAAGAATTCCTCGGCACTGGCCGCCGCAAAACCGCCGTTGCCCGCGTTCGCCTCGCGGCCGGCTCCGGCAAATTCATCGTCAACGGACGGACGTTGGACAAATACTTTTTGACCGAGACCCAACGCACCCAGGTGCTGTTGCCGCTGTCGCTTACCGAGACCGTCGCCAAATTCGACGTGCGCGTGAATGTTTCCGGCGGTGGCCCCAACGGGCAGGCTGGGGCGGTGCGCCACGGGATTGCCCGGGCCCTGATCGAGGCCGATGTCAACCTGCGGCCTGCCCTAAAGGCGGAAGGCTTGTTGACCCGCGATCCGCGCATGCGCGAACGCAAGAAATACGGCCAACCCGGTGCCCGCAAGCGTTTCCAATACAGCAAGCGCTAAACCCAACGCGCAATTTTCAAACCCCGCTGGCTGTGCCGGCGGGGTTTTTTTGTGGAGCCCGTGGCCAAACCTTCCTAAATGCCAAATTGCTATTTATCCCGACTCGTATTCAAATCAGCGCCATTGTGAACGAAAAATCACCCGTTAAAGTTGCCATTGTCGGAGCCTCGGGCTACTCGGGAGAGGAGTTGGTGCGGCGGCTGCTGGCGCATCCGCACGCCGATTTGACCGCCGTGACGTCCCGGCAATACGCGGGGCAGAGCGTGGCGCAGATATTTCCAAAATTTGGCAGCCATCCACGGGCGAAGACCTTGCGTTTTGTGACGCCGAATGCCGAGCTCCTGGCGAAACAGGCAGAGGTGGTTTTTCTCGCCTTGCCCCATGGGGTGGCGGCGGAGTTCGCGGTCCCGCTGCTCCAACTCGGCTGCCGCGTTATTGACTTGAGCGCGGACTTCCGCTTGCGGAGCGCGCACGTGTATCAGGAGTTTTATGCGCACCCGCATCCCGCCCCGGAATTGCTGGCCCAAGCGGTGTACGGCCTGCCGGAAATCTACCGGGCCGCGATCAAGGACGCTTCGCTCATCGCCTCTCCCGGCTGCTATCCCACCAGCATTTTGCTGCCGACCCTGCCGTTGTTGCGCGCGGGGCTGATCAAACCCGCCGGCATCATTGCGGATTCGTTGAGCGGGGTGAGCGGTGCCGGACGCAAGGCCGAGCTGGATTATCTCTTTGTGGAATGCCACGAAAGTGCGCGGCCGTATGGGATTCCAAAACATCGGCACCTGTCGGAGATTGAACAGGAACTCTCCCGGGCTGCGG
Source organism: Verrucomicrobiota bacterium (assembly GCA_043742955.1). GTDB lineage: Bacteria > Verrucomicrobiota > Verrucomicrobiia > Limisphaerales > JAYTXL01 > JAYTXL01. The sequence continues at coordinate 14,469 of JAYTXL010000191.1, forward strand.
GCACGCCGGTGGTGATTCAATTCACGCCGCATTTGATCCCGGTCAACCGGGGAATTCTAACCACCCTTTACCTCGCTCCGGCGGTGCATTTCAACAGCCCAACGGAGATGGCCAAGTTGGACGAAAAAGTCTTGCACTGCTACCAGGCTGCCTACGGTGAGGAGCCGTTCGTGCGGCTGCTGACGGGTGCCGCGCTGCCGGACACGAAGAATGTCGCCGGCACCAACAACCTCGAAATCGCGTGGCGGCTCGACCCGCGCACGGGCCGGTTGGTCGTGCTGAGCGCCGAAGATAATATTGTTAAAGGTGCCAGCGGTCAGGCCGTTCAAAGCTTCAATATTCTCTGTGGCTTTCCAGAGACGGACGGTTTGATTTAATCAGCAGGTCGGGATGGAGTCATGATTGCATTGCCGGCCGGCCACCGGTTACCCTTTATCTTGTTTAAGTGGTCTTTCGCGTCAACCGGTTTGAGTTGATTCACCCCAGATGAGCCGCGTATCGTTTTCTTGATTCAGGCAAGCTCCGCCGGCGGCCGCTGTTATTTGATGGACCTCTTTACGTTATGAATTTGTTGGTGCTGCAGGTTGGGACAGCGGCCGGGTTCGTGATGGCGGTCCTTGGGGGGATCATCCTCTACCGTCGGTTGCTGAATTGGGGGCCGCTGGGCAGAATCGCTGGAGCTTTTCTTCCGCTGCTGGCTTTGATCGGCTTGGGCGACCTCATCATCGGGTTGATCAACACTCCCTATTCCAACTGGAACTCGCCGCGGCTGGCACCAGCTTTTGCCCTTGGACACGGCTTTGCGATGTATTATGGCCCTGATAACGGCCCTGTCCTGGGAAATATTTACGGCCCGGGTCTGGCCCTCGCTTATCTGCCCACGGTGATTCTACCACTGCCGTCACTGGCTTTGAAGGGTGGCCTGCTACTCACCAGTGCCTACTATTTTCTGCCGGTCATACTTTTGCATCTGAAGACGGAAATGAAGGGGCTGCCGGGCCTGGTTTTGGCGGGCACTGGAACCATCTGGTTTATGTTCATGACCGGGTCGTCACCGCCGCTGTCCTACGTGGCATTCGCCATCCACGCGGATGCGCCCGCCATCAGTTTGTGCGGGCTGGCCTGTTTTTTTCTTTATGGACGCACCGGGAAACATTCTGTCCGGACATTTATTCCGGCCGCACTCTGCTCGGTGCTGGCGGTCTGGACCAAGCAAACCATGGTGCCGATATTGTTGGCCCTGCCCCTGTACTTGTGGTTGGGGGAAGGGCGTCGCGTTGGGCTCGCTTACTTGAGGTGTTTGACTCTTTGCGCCGTGCTAATCTCGGCAGTGTTTTTGGGGTGGCTGGGAGTGGAGCCGGTTCTTTTCAATATGTTCGTCATTCCCGGGCATCACCCGTGGTGCCAATTTATTGAAAATGGCCCGCTCAAATGGCTGCACGTCTTCCCGGTGCCGCCCCGGATGCAAGTGCTGTTGGACGCATTTGCTCAATTGCTGATATTCTGCCAGGTGCCATTAGGGACTGTGTCGGCTTACTTTGTCTATAAACGCTATTTTTCGGCGGCGAAACTGGTGGAGCTACGGGCGTGGTTCGCGACACAACCGTGGATTCTACTCGCGCTCACCGGACTCTGCATGGCGCCCACTTCGATTTTGGGGCGGGTGAAGATTGGTGGGGACATCAATTCGTTCTCGTTTTCCAGTTACTTCATTTTTCTCGCCGCATCCTTAATCCTCGTCCAAGTCGCCAACCGCATTTTCGCGCTCGAATTCCAGGGTTCGGTGGGGAACATTCGACGGTTGTCCGGCGGAATATTGCTGGTCTTCACGTTTTCGATTTATTCGGCGACCAGCTGGGAAATCCGGAGAGATACCCACCGCGGGTCAGATTCGGCGGATCAGGCTTTCGATTTTATCAAAACGCATCCTGGCGAATGCTATTTCCCATGGGATCCCTTGGTGCACTTGATGGCGGAAGGCAGACTCTATCACTTCTGCTATGGGGTGTTCGACCGTGAGCTTGCGGGATATCCGTTGAGCCGGGAGCATATTCTGCAGGGGCTGCCCCCGCAGCTGAAGGTCGTCGTGTTCGGGGTGGGGACGGATCGCCATTATGCTTTGAAATATCTGCCCGAGTTTTCAAAACCAGATTTGTCCTTTCTTAAAGAAATGCCTGCGGCAATTGTTTACGTCCGTAAATGATGCTGCCGGCAAAGGCGCAGGAAGGGCCACGCCGGAGTCGCAGGTCACCTCCATTCCGGGGATTTTGAACGCATCACCGATGCGCCATCGGAATCACCATGAATAGCGGCACGGAAATGACCAACCGATTGAGCATAAATTCCATTTTCAAATTCAAGGGCTCTCCCGCCAAGGTTTTCCCGTCCGGTAAAGAGCTTGGCGTTCCAGCATGGTCGGAACATCATTTGTTTGACCGAGTGTCTGTTGCATTTTGATGGCCATTTCCTCCGCCATCACTGCATCGCTGAAGCGTCCAACTTCCGCAAAGCAGGCGGCGAGTGTGTCGAGCACCGGCGCGGAACGATGGTGCGTCAAAACATGGGCGCGCTCCGCCAGCCGGACGGCTTCAGCGCCGGACCGGAACTGCGCCTCGGGGTGGGTCGCGAGCAGGCGCGCAAACGAGTTCAGGGCCAGCGGCCAGTCAGGCTTGAGTTTGAGCGCAGCACGGTAATGCTGGATGGCCTCGGAAGTTTTCCCACCACTGGCGCAAGCCGCGCCCAGCAACAGTCGCGCCTGCTCGTCTTGCGGCTTGAGCCGCAGCACCTCGCTGAAATGCCGGATGGCTTCCGGGTAATTTCGCCGCACAGCGCAGGCGCGTCCCCAGGCGGTTCGAACGTCCGCCTGCCCGGGATCAAGCCGCAAGGATTCCGCATAGTGCGTGACCGCTTCGTCATAACGACCAAGCGAGGCGAGGGCGATCCCGAGATTTCCCAGCGCCTGTGGATCCGCTGGCTTGAGCTTGAGGGCGCGCTCGTAGCACGGGATGGCTTCGGTAAATTTCTGCTGGGTGGAAAGCACTATGCCCATATTGCCCAGCGCGTCGGCATAGTCTGGTTGCAGGCGCACGGCTTCGCGGAGATCAACCACGGCCGCTTCAGGTTTGTTTTGACGGGCACGGGCCATGCCCCGGTTGTTGTAGGCGGTGGCATCCCGCGGGAAATCGCGTAAATATTCCGTAATCATGGCCGCGCCTTCCTCCAGGCGACCCATCTCGATGAACACGTTGGCCAGGTTCTTCCGCGCCGTCGGATAGTTGGGGCGCAGTCGAAGGGCCTCTTGGAATGCGGCGACCGAATCGTCGTGGCGATTCAGTTTGCCGAGCGCCATTCCCAAGTTGTTCTGCGCCTCGGGATACTTGCGTCGCAGGCTAAGTGCCATTTGATATTGCTCGACCGCTTCGAGATAATTGCCTGTTTCGGCCAGCGCGGCAGCGAGGTTGTTGTAGACATCGGCAAAGCGCGGGTTGAGACGAATCGAAGTGTGATAGTGGGTGATGGCGGCGGCGAATTCGTGGCGCTTGGCCAGCGCGTAGCCCAAATTGTGATGGGCGATGTCATTGTCCTGGGTTACCGCCACGGCGCGCGTGAAAATCGCCACGCTATCGCGCCAAAACGGCAATTCCAGATGGGTCCTCAGCAAGCACGCACCCAGCACAACCCCGGCGCCCAAAGCCAGCGTCCATTTGGGGAGGTGAATATTCTGCGCGAGATCCGCCGCGCCCCAGACCAAGGCCACAAAGATGCCGATCAAAGGCACGTAAGTGTAACGGTCGGCCATGGCCTGGCTGCCCACTTGGACGATCCCGATCACCGGCACCAAGGTTCCCAGATACCAGAGCCAGCCCACCAACCAATACGGACGCGCTCGCAGCCAGCGCCATGCGGCCACGGTAATCCCCGCCAAAAGCCCCAGCGACGCGGCCACCTGCCATAGAGGCAGCGCCCGCCGAAACGCGTAGGCGTAGATTACCGACAGTCCGGACGGCCACAGCATCATTTCCAAATAGCGAACGTAGCTCACGACCACATTGCGGAGCCGATCGGAAATCGGAATCAGTTCCAGGGAAACCACCGCCTGTTCCTTTTGAACTGCGAAAGTAGCCAGGCTGGCGGCCAGGGCTAAAACGAAGAATGGCCATTTTTCCAGAATCAGACGCGGAAGCGTTGGTCCGGCGATGGCCGGCGATTTTCCAGCGGGCCCAGGCACGGCCGGTCTCCAGCGCCTTAACGGCCAGATGTCCAGCAAAACCAGGGTGCAAGGCAGGGTGACGAGCATCTGCTTCGCCATCAAGCCCAAGGCAAACAGGGTTAGCGTGACGGCGCGCCTTCCGGGTGTCGGCTTTTCGATCTGCCGGACATAAGCCCAGGTCGTCAGAATCCAAAAAAGCGTGCTCAATACATCCTTTCTTTCCGCAATCCAAGCCACCGACTGGACATGAAGCGGATGCCATGCAAAGAGCGCCGCGACCATTGCGCTTGGCCATTCCTGCTGCGTCATCCGCCGGAGCAGCAGGAACAGCAGCACCGTGTTAAGAAGGTGGTAACCCACATTGGACAGGTGCAGCGCGGCGGAGCCGGTTCCGAAGAGCTGGCAATCGAGCATGAGCGAGAGCCAGGTGAGTGGATGCCAGTTGCTGGCGTGGTTCGTCGTGAAGGCCCAGCGCGCATTTTCCAGGGATAAACCGGTGAGAACATGGCTGTTCTCGCTCACATAATCTCCGTCATCATAGATCAGATAATCGTGCCCCCGAACCGCCCAGAAAACGGCCAGCGTCACCGCTGCCAGTACGACGCTGATAATGATTGCTGTGATTGGCTTTAGTGGCCGTTCCATTGAAAGCGACGAAAACGGAATTCATCCGATCTAACAAGTCAAAAGATTGATCGGGATTTTCTTTTGCCGCCCGCACCGTGACCTGGCCAGACGTCGGGTTGTGCGCCGGTACTAAACCAGAAACCTGCTACGGGGAGCCAGGCGGACGGAGGAGCCGGTTTGGGCTGCGGGCGAATCCTGCTTTCAAAACCGGATCCGACTCCACCCGCCGCAGCGCGCGTTCCACTTCCGCCTGCCGCGTCGGAGTCAATCGCTGCTGGCCGTAGCGGGTTTCACAAAACACTCCGGTGATAAACTCCACGTCCGCGAGCGTCGGTAAAGAATGCTGTCGCAACTGGCTGAGAAATTCGTTGGGCGTGAGCTGCGGCCGGCGAGTCATGCCCTGCCGGGCCAGAAGACCAAGCAATCTGGTGTAGTCATGCTCCGCCAATTGCACTTCGCGCCTCCGTTCGGCGCGGTCGGTGTCGCGCTCATGATGGGGGCGCCGAAAGCGTCGCCCAAGCATGATCGCCAGCGGCAGCAGCAGCAGCGGGGCCACCCAGGCCCCATGGTCGAGAAGCCACTCTGGAGTGGCCGAGATTGTCTGCCGGGAAATGGCCAGCAATTGGTTCTGAGTTGAGGTATCGAAGTTGACGACGTTGGCATACCAGGCGGAGTCAATCGTCTCCATTGCATCAGATAAAGCCAGTCCCGACGGCGGCAAACTGGCGCGCGGTGTGGCGTCGAGCTGCACCCAGCCATGTTCGGGAAACCACGCTTCAATCCAGGCGTGGGCGTCCTTGAACCGGATGTCATACCAGCCGGAGATCCAGTTGCGCCTGCTGGGCAGGTAACCAATGACGACGCGCGTGGGCGTGTCTTTCACGCGCAGCAACAGGGCCAGCGCGGAGGCGAATCGCTCGCAGTGGCCTTCGCGCTGGTTGAAAAGAAAATCCTCCAGCGAATTCAAACGGTCAAGTTCGGGCGCGCCCAGCCGGTAAGTGAATCGAGTCTGTAAATATTTCTCCAGCCGCCGCGCCTGCTGCAGCGGGTCAGTTTCCCCCGCGAGCACTTGATCCAGCCAGGCGTTCAGGCGCGCCGAGGCCGGTGGGTGACGGGTCAATTGCTCCCGCCGCGTGGACAGCAATCCTTCCAGCGGCGGGTGCGGATGGATGCGGTATTCGTACAGGTTGTTGGCCGTGTTCCACATCGCTTCGCACTCGACGATACCGTGAGCGCTTTGAAACGCGCGGCGGAAGAAACGGCCGCTGAGCTGCGCCACGCGGCCATCCGTTGGCAGGACGCGACCCAGCCAGAGGGCGTTTTTGGCGCGCACCCGGCGCACCGGCCAGTTTTCTTTTTGCGCTTGCGGCGCGTAATCAATTGGACGCCAGGCGGAATGCGCGTCGCGGCTCCATTGGTTCCCGTCAAAGTCGGTCAGCGCGTAGCAGCGTAGATAGCCCAGGCGATCCGCGTCCACTTGCAGGAGAACGCGGCTCGACTGCGCGGCCGCACTGCGCGCTGGATCCATCACCGAGTCGAGCAGTGAACCGCCGTCCTGGCCGCGCGGCGGTGCGATGGGCAGTGCCATGGCTAGGAAGCCGCGCGGGAACGTGAGGAAGAAAAGAATCGCCACGCCAGCCACGGTGGCCAACGCCCACCGGCCCACGCCTGCAGGAGCGGGTAACTGCGGCTGAGGAATCCGTTCCGTCGCCAGGAGAAAGGAGTTGGACTCCAGTTCCATGAGCGTGCGGGGAACGATTACCATTGCGCCCAGCAGAATCAGCACGAACCGGTAATCGAGCACGACGGTGCAAGCGACGCCGAATTGCAGCAGCGCCATGAGGATGGAAAATATCTGCTCGCGACGGTCGAGCGGTCGTCGGAGTCGCAGGCATTGCAGGATGGTGACGCCATGACCGACGGAGAAGTGGACGCTTTGCCCGGCGGTGAGGTCCAGGAAGTAGCCGGCCAGCATTCCGCCGAACATGGCGGCGACTTCCACCATCGGTGGCAACCGGACGGTCCGCCGGCGAAAGTTCAGACAGCTCACCCACAGCGCGGCGTTTACCAGCACCAGCCAATAGTTGTCCCACACCAGGCCTTGGCAGAGGAGGCCGAGCAAGACGAGTTGGTGGCGGGCGCTTTTCATGATGCCTCCACAATGTCCTGGGCCGAGTAACGGAAAACGATTGCACCGGCGACCGCCACTACGCCCGTCGCATGGGCGGGCAGATAAAGCGACACCCGGCGTCTTTGCGTGATCATCTTTGCAATGCGGCTTGTCGTCTCCGCGTTGATTTGGGTCAGCACCAGGCAAATCGCACTCTTGTGGGAAACCAGGTCCAGCGCCCGATTCAGCCGGCCCGGTGCGAGCGAATCCTTGTCCAACTCAATGCGCGCCAAGGTATCCAAAATCTCATGGCCATCGGCGAACGGCGGAATGATTTGCGCTTCGACCCGCCCCAGATCCAGCCACTCGACATGATGCCCGGCATCCAACGCCGCAAAAATCAGCGACCCGGCGGCGCGCAGGCAATCGTCCAAAGTGTCCGGGTCGCCCGATGCCCCACAGTCCGCGATCACCGCCACCCGCCCGGACAATTCCTCATCAAATGTTTTCACCATCAACCCCAGCCCTTTGGAACTGCTTTTCCAATGGATTTGCTTGAGCGGATCGCCAGGCTGCCAGGGGCGGACCCCCGCGAAACCAGCGCCGGAGGTGGCGTGGCGATGGCCTTTGTGTTTGCCTCCCACCATTTGGTCGTAACCTGTCGCAAGCGGCGACGCGGTTTCGTACAACGCTGGATGCACAATGATTTCACCGGACAAAGGGAGGCGGCGCGCGGCTTGGACCAAACCAAACGGGTAAAGGGAGGTGATGGTGATTTCGCCGTGGCGATAAACGCCGCGCCTTTGAAACGTCAGATTTGGCGTGCGGCTGATCGAACCTCCCGCCGATAGCGATCTGATTTGGAATAATCCTCCCGCTGGAGAATCCACCCTGATAAATCCAACCGCACCGCCCGGGCTGGCGTTGGTGATTTTCCACGGCTGCGACAGTCGTTCCCCTTCCGCCAAATGCGCGCTGGCAGGCGGAAGAATTTCGAGATGCCGCACGGCCCGTCGCGCCGCGCTGAGGTTCACCACATAACAACCGCCCAGGATGCCGATGATCAGGAGCAGCAAGCCGGATTGGGAAGTGAGCGCGGAGAAATAGAGCGAAACCGAGACGGCCAGAAAAAGAAATCCGATGGGAGTGAATGCGAGTGGAAATTTAAGCCTGCGAGATCCTGGGCTGGCCAGGGGCGTGCCCACGATCTGGCTCGACCCATTCATAACGGCACCGGCACCGAGTCCACAATGTGATCAATCACCGCCCGGGCATTCACGGTCACGGAGCGGGTGCCCTTCCGGCAGATCAACCGGTGTGGCAGTACCAGTCGCGCGGCCTGCTTTACGTCGTCCGGCAGCACATAGTCCCGCCCCGCCAACAACGCCAGCGCCTGGCTGTAACTCTGCGCGTCCAGACTGCCGCGCGGACTGGCACCGTATTCCAACGATTCCGCCGAGCGCGTGGCCTGCACGATGTTCACCAGATATTCCACGAGCGATTCTTCGATGGCAATGTGCCGCACCGCCGTTTGAATGCGGGTCAGCACCGCGCAGTTCATCACCGGTGCAACGAGGTCGAGCGGATTGGCCTCCTGCTGGGTGCGCAGCATCATAACTTCGGCGCTCTTTTCGAGATAGCCGATGGTCAACCGGGTCATGAAGCGATCCATTTGCGCGAAGGGCAGCGGATAAGTGCCTTCGAGTTCCACCGGGTTCTGCGTGGCGATAACGAAGAATGGTAATTCGAGCGGATACATCTTGCCATCCACCGTGACGTGTTGTTCCTCCATCGCTTCGAGCAGGCTAGACTGCGTGCGCGGCGTGGCGCGGTTGATTTCATCGCCCAGCAGGATGTTGGTGAATACCGGGCCGGGCCGGAAAGAAAACTCGTGCCGTTCTTGCGAATAGATGGTGACGCCCGTGATGTCGGAAGGTAGTAAATCAGCGGTGAATTGAATCCGTTTAAAGTCGGCGGCCAGCGACTTGGCAATGGCTTTGGCGAGCAGGGTTTTTCCCAAACCGGGCAAATCTTCCAGCAGCACATGCCCGCCGGCGATCAAAGTCAGCACCGCGCGTGTGACCACCTCATCCTTGCCGATGAAAGCGCGGCTAACATTGGTGATGAGTCCACGGGTCTGAGCCGCCGGAGTGGCGTCTCCGGGCACCGGCTTGGCCATGGAATGAGGGGTGTGTTCTCCAACCAGATTTTCAGCGGACATACAAGGCAATCAGCACCATCGGCCAGCTATACGCGTGGACTCATGCAAAGAAGTTCCCGGCGGTTCTCAGCAAGCCGGCCGTTTCGGGCGCATGTTTTAGTTTGGAGATGTTGATATGATCCAGGGGGTTTGATAGCGAGCTAAAACGGCGGGAGTTGGAGGGGGTGTGAGACAAAATTCTGCGAACCTTCAAAATAGCCCATAAAATGGGGGGGGCGCGTATCTAGGAATCACATATACCGGCTACAGGGCAGCCTTTTCCTTGGGTAGAGACGCATATACTCGCGAATTGTTGATTGAAAAACCCG
>JAYTXL010000192.1:0-3158 GCA_043742955.1 Verrucomicrobiota bacterium
CCCCCCTCCGCGCCTCCGCGCCTCCGCGTGACCCCTCCGACGCCCTCTTCCCCGCCCATCTGGAAGACTCGCCCCTCGGCCACATTCCCAAAGGGTGGAAGGTCGTCGGCTTGCCCGAAGCAATTGATTTCCTTGAAGGGCCTGGCCTGCGCAACTGGCAATATCGCGACGAAGGCATGAAGTTTTTGAACATTCGCTGCATCGGCGACGGCGACCTAGACATCGCAAAGGCGAACTGCATCAGCCTCGAAGAGTTCGACAAGACCTACAGCCACTTTGCTCTGTCTGCCGACGATATTGTCATTTCTACCTCGGGCACACTTGGTCGCCTCGCCATTGTCCGACCTGACCACCTGCCGGTCATGCTCAACACATCCATCATTCGGATGCGCGGCCGTGGAGCTGTCGGGCTCGGGTATGTGTGGGGCTTTCTCCAATCAGAATACTTCCTCTCCGAGATGTTCGCACTGGCTGCAGGAAGCGTGCAGTTGAACTTCGGTCCAATGCACCTGCGGCAGATTTCGATTCTCCGCCCGCCTGATGGAATCCTCGAAGGTTTCGAGAACGCGGTGCAGCCGCTCTTGAAGAAGTCGCTTCACCTCCGAAAAGAATCCCGCACCCTCGCCACCCTGCGGGACACGCTGCTGCCGAAGCTGCTGAGCGGGGAGTTGAGCGTGGCGGATGGAATAGGATTCGCAGACATCCACTCAACCCTCTAAAATTCCCGTCAATGCCAGCCGCAAACTATCGCCTCTTGAGCATCGGCGACCCGCTGAAAATCGGGGTCGCTGAGAGCCGCCATTTGACTGTTGGGGCGATCGGCAAGCGGAACGTGGCCAACGCGCCTTACTGCATCCCGAATGAAATGATCTGCGGCGAGTTGGGACGCTTTCTTCGTCTGCCGGTGCCGCCATTGGGTGTGGTGGCAGAGGAAGGCGGAGAGGCATGGTTCGCATCACTGAACTTCAACCTCACAGGCAACGATCTGCCGCCGGTTAAACCGGCCGATTGCGTGAGCTTGCTGCCGTCGCTCTCCGCCGGGGTTTTGTTGTTCGACGTTTGGATCGCGAATCTCGACCGGAATCGAAAGAACCTCGCGCTGGATGCGCTGGCCGCGACGCCGCTGATGAGCGTGTTTGACCACAGCCACGCGTTGTTTGGTTACGCGAAAGACAAAGGCGAGGAGCGCTTGATGGGGCACGCAAACAGCCTGGGAATTTCCTGGAAGACTGGAGACCCCTTGGAGTCTGGGAAGAACCGCCATTGTCTGCTGGATGCGATGAATAGTGATGCTCACTTCGACGACTGGATGAAGCGCATCGAATCCGCGCCTGATTTTTACATCGAGGAGGTTTGTCGCGATGCTTTGCCGTATGGCCTGAGTGCCGCCGAATGTGATGCTGCCGCTGGCTTTTTGAAGACGCGGCGTGATACTCTCCGAGAGTTGATCAATGATAACCGGGCCGAGTTTGCGGCCATTACCCAGTGGAGTCTGCCGCTATGAACACCACCAAATATTTCCTGGCGAAATACATTCCGAACATGCACCGGTTCGAGCCGCGCAACATCGGCGTGGTCATCTGGTCGCCGCTGGGCATTGAGGCGCGTTTCCTTGCAGAGAATCCAAGCCGCCCTGGTGACGTGGATGGCCGCTCCATCCCGGATTGGGTGACTTCGCACAATGCCTATCGCCAATGGGTCCGCTATTGGCGGGATGCCTTGTCGGAGAATTCCATCGAGCCGCTGCGCGGCGGTGAAATCATTCCGGCATCGTCACCTGCCTTCATGGAGGCCCTGCGCGAGACGGCCCAAGGGAACTTTATGCTCTTGGAATCCGGAGCGGTGATGGATCAAGTCGGCGAAGATGATTTGTCCGCCGTGGCAAACCAGCTTTTCGCGCAATTGGTGCAGGAGGCATCTTCGTCCGAGGAACCCAAGGATCGCAGTTTTGAAGCGCGTTGTGACGAATTGCTGATGAAGAGTCAGTTGAAGGCGCATCACCACTTCCAGGATCGCTATCCCGTGAAATGCACGGTGCGCGGTGTCGAGGAGGAGTATGTTTTCAGCCACGCGCTTGCCAATGGGACGATTGAACGGCTGTTCCAACGCTTCCCGCTTCCAAAGACGAAGGGCCGCATTCAAAAGAGCCGTGATGCGATGGCGTGGACGCTTGAGAGTCTGAATAACGCCGGGATCATCACCCCGGACAAAGCTCTGCTTCTTGTTGATGTTACCACAGAACAGCGGAATCAAACCGAAGTGGAAAAGACGCTGACCCTTCTCGGTTCCATGTCTCGCGTTGTGAATGTGCAAGATACTTCTGACGCTGAAGCGGTCTTCGCCGAGGCAGCCAAACTGCCCTAGAGCGATGCCCGCATGTCCGTTCTCAACGAATCCATCGTCGAAGACGCCGCGCTGACGTGGTTCGGGGAGCTGGGCTATGCGGTCGGGCACGGGCCGCAGATCGCGCCCGGTGAACCGGCGGCGGAGAGGCAATCATTTGGCGAGGTAGTGCTGGTGAGCCGCTTGCGCGAGGCCAGACGGAGGATGAACCCGGCCATCCCCGAGCAGGCACGGGCAACGATCCGGGATTTCCGGGCACTTCGATTTGAAAGGAGCCTCCCCTGAGCGACGAACCTTTGCCCCAATCCGAAATCATCTTCTACCAGACGGAGGATGGTCGGACGCGCGTGCAGTGCCGGTTTGAGAACGAGACGGTCTGGCTGACGCAGAAGCTCATGGCCGAGCTGTTCCAAATTGGGGTGGGCACGGTGAATCACCATTTGAAGGCCATTTTCGCCGAGGGAGAGCTGGCCGCAGGGGCAACTATTCGACGATATCGAATAGTTCAAGTCGAGGGCGGGCGGGAGATCGCCCGCGAGGTCGAGCACTACAATCTGGACGCCATTCTGGCCGTCGGCTTCCGCGTGCGCAGCCATCGGGGCACGCAGTTCCGGCAGTGGGCCATCGGGCGTTTGAACGAGTATCTGGTGAAGGGTTTCACCAGGGACGACGAGCGGCTCAAGAACCCGCCGGGCAAAGGGCACACCGACTACTTCGACGAGTTGCTCGAGCGCATTCGCGACATCCGTTCGTCGGAGCGCCGCTTCTACCAAGGAGTGTTTGGCGATCGACGTGGCCGGCAGCATTCGTGCGGG
>JAYTXL010000193.1:0-1897 GCA_043742955.1 Verrucomicrobiota bacterium
CGCGGGCAAAATCATGCGCGGTATCCTCCGCACAATCGCCGAGAACCAGATCGACCAGATCGGCGACACGACCACGCTCCCCGACCCGGCGGTGGTGGATGCGGAAAGGGGTCATATTTTTGACAACTGAATTGTCTCAACTCGGACAGGATCGGGATCACGGCTGCGGGGAGGCCACAATCCTGTCAACATTTTGTTCGTGGTGGAGGGAGTGGGCAGGTGCGGTCTGAAGGTGTCGTGGTGCGCTTCGGTTCGTGGTCCTTTTTCCCGTCAGAAACAATTTCAAAAAAACCAGGCCAAGTTTATTTCCGCGTCGGCGTTCTCACCATGATGGTGGGCACACACGCCCGCTGAATGACCAGGAAACCACTGCCCACTTTATCATGATGCGTTCGCCAGGCGGGAACCGTGTTACCGCGAGCCGGAACCGGTGGCCATCGCGTATGAAGACGACGCCGTTACGCGCGTGATCTGGTTGTTGGGCGAGCTGGACGTTTTGCCCACCGAGACTAATGACTCTGGAACGGTTGACCGTCGGCTCGACTCGTGTATGCTTCGTGTATGGCATTCAAGACCATCACGATTGACGAAAAGGCTTACGGTCTGCTTTTAAGCCTCAAACATCCGGGTGATTCTTTCAGCAAGGTCATCCAACGCCACGTGCGCCGTCCGGCGGAGACGTGCGGCGAATTGCTGGCGAGCTTTGAGGATTACGATCCGCCCGACGTCGATGAAAAAGTATGGCAGGCTTTCCGCGCCGGCCGGGGACGACGGAGCAACCGCAAATGATCGCGGACACCACGTTTGCCTCGGATTATTTTCACGAACAGGAAAGCCGGCGACCCGGGGCGGCCACCCGTTTTTTTCACACCCAGCGCGCGCAAATCATCCGGCTTACCATTATCACGGCTGGAGAAATATCCGTTTTATTTCCCACCACCATGCTGGCCCGCGAGTGGCTTGATCGCTGGCACGTTTACCGGCTGCATCTGGGGATTATGGATGCGGCTGCTGAAATCGACCGCGCCTTGATCGCCACGGGCCAGCGCCTGGGCGAGAATGACAACTGGATTGCCGGCTTTGCCCGCTACTACCGAGAGCCGGTCATCAGCCGCGACCGCGCCTTTGACCGCGTCCCCGGCGTCCGGCGGTTGCCCTACTGACCTGATCCCCTTATCCAAACGCCCAGTTCGCGCAAGCGGGCTGGGCGTTCTGGCGTGGGCAGGCAGGGAAAGGGAGCTTTTAAGGAAGGCCGGAGACACCCCCCCTTGCGGAGCCTGAAACGGGCACTTTACCCCCCTTTGACCCCTGATTCGGGGGTCTATTTGACACCCGGAGCGGGAAGAGCGGATAAGGTGCGATAAGAACGCCGAAATATGACAGTTTCCTGAGCAAAAGAAGATATTACCTCAATTCATCTTGGATTCATTCTTGTGGTTTAGCTACTCCATCTCCACCATTTTTCGCCCCAAAACGGTGGAGATGCGGCCTCAAACTCAAAAAATGGGGTTGGAATGCCTGTTTGACGGAGCAACCCGCCAACACCAACCCCGCCGCGTGCGTCTTCATTTTCGATTGGAAGTTAGAAGCGTCCCAACGGCTCGGCCTGCCCCCGTGTGGCACGGCGGCCCAGTGCGAAGCGGCCGTGGCGTCCCGTTGGGTTGTCTTTAATCCCGCCATCATGTTCCAAGAGCGCCAGCGCGATGCCTTCCGCTGGTTCTGTCACTGGGTCTTTGAAGTGTCCCAACGCGGACCCGGCAAAAAGGTTCTGTTCGTAGACGAGCTATGGAAATTTGTGGATACCAACTCGCTCCCCGCCGAATTGGAGAAAGTCGCCCGCATGGGCCGCGCCGAAAACCTGGAGCTGCTCACCTCGACGCAACACCCGCGCGATTAT
>JAYTXL010000194.1:0-21959 GCA_043742955.1 Verrucomicrobiota bacterium
TCTCGTCAGAGCTACCACTAACCGGAAAGCCGGATGCGGGAGATCCGCCCGTCCGGTTTGGAGGGAGGGGGAGCGGACCACCGCTCTCCCTACCCCTATCCTGGTGCGGGAACGGCGGATGACACGGAGGGCACGGATGAACAGGCTACGGGAGAATTATTGTGGCAGGGTTGCGGGTGGATATGGCGGCCCTTCAGGCCGCATATCGTTGGTGGTGGCCAGACCCAGGGCGATGCCCTGGGCTGAGGGATGACGCGCCTGTGGCGCTGGGAGCGCGATTCCCATGGGCGTTGAAATATGCCGGTTTCACGACCCCACGTGGCGGGCGCATGGACGTTCATTTCTTCCGGGCAACGTAGGGCGGGCTTCCAGCTCGCCACCCGAGCACCCGTTGAATCACTGAAAAAGATACCGGCGGGTTCTGACTCAATCGGTCATTTCGGACCCTGCGCCGCCCGCGAAAGACTCTTTGACAGAATGCGCAGAATCCACAGAATCCACGGCATGAAATTCCACCTTACCAGTTCCGCTTTGGTTTCGACGTTGCTGGTTGCATTCAGTGCGCTCACCGCGCGCGGCGCCGATGATTACAAGCTCGGGCCGGATTCAATGCCGCAAGCGGGGGTGCCGCAGGGCGAGGTGATCAAGCTTCGCTGGGAGCAGAGCAAGGCGTTTCCCGGCACCGTGCGCGACTGGTGGATCTATGTGCCGAAGCAATACGATCCCGCGAAGCCGGCTGCGGTGATGGTATTCTGCGACGGCGGCGGCATGGTCAATAAGGAGGGCGGTTTTCGCGTGCCCGTCGTGTTCGATAATCTCATTGCGAAAAAGGAAATGCCCGTGACGATTGGAGTCTTTACCAATCCCGGCGAGGTGCCGGCGGCGGAGCCGGGCCAGAAAGGGCGGAGCAATCGCAGTTTGGAATACGATTCCATCGGTGACGCCTACGCAAAATTCCTGCTCGAAGAAATCATGCCCGAGGTCGGCAAGAAGTATCACCTCACGAAAGATCCGGCGGGCTGGGCAATCTGTGGCAACAGCTCCGGCGGCATCTGTGCGTTTACGGTGGCGTGGGAACGGCCCGATGCCTTCCGCAAGGTGGTCAGCCACATCGGCAGCTTCACCAATATCCGGGGCGGCTATGGGTATCCGGCCCTGATCCGGAAATCGAAGGACCAGCCCAAACCCATTCGGGTCTTTTTGCAGGACGGCTCGAACGATCTGGATAATTTGCATGGCAACTGGCCGCTGGCAAATCAAGACATGGCGGCGGCACTCAAGTATGCGGGTTACGATTACAAATTTATTTATGGCGACGGCGGCCACAGCGGCAAACACGGCGGCGCGATTTTCCCCGACACGCTGCGCTGGCTCTGGCGGGATTACGCGAAGTAGCGCCGTCACCCAGGTTATTTAGTCTGGGTTTTCGATTGGTTTGACAATGTAGCCACCTGATAGCTACTTTAGCAGTATGAAGACGGAAGCCGTATTCTCGCTGCGGGTTTACAAGGACACTTTTTCAGCCCGGGCCAACGAGGTTGAAGCCGGGCAAACCCACGTGGTTACCAAGCATGGGAAGCCTTGCCTGGTTGTTTCCCGGGTGGGGCGACTGGGCAGCGTGCAGGAAGCCATTGCAGCGATCCGGGCGAGCCGGCCAGCCGGGGGTGGAAAATTGAAAGCCAGCATTGAGGAAGGGCGGCTGTGAATTACGTGCTGGACGCTCAAACGGCGCTGGCTTGGCATTATGTCGACGAGGCAAACCCCGAAACCGAGGCGCTTTTGGAAGGATTCAACGCCGGCAATTCCGCTGCCGTGCCGACCATTTTCCAATACGAGGTGGCCAATTCACTGGCGGTAAATGAGCGCAAGGCCAAGCCGAGGTCCACGCCGGCCCAATCCACAGCGTTTTTGCAGGCTTTGAAGCTGCTTCCCATCGAAGTGGACGAAGAAAGCGGACCTCAGGCTGGAGAAAGGACCATTGAGCTGGCGAGGATGCACAAACTTTCGGTTTATGATGCCGCCTATCTTGAATTGGCTTTGAGAAAGAATCTGGCCTTGGCAACCCGTGATCCATTGCTTGCTCCCGCCGCCAAAAAAGCGGGAGTCCGCTTGATCTTGAAATCGATTCTCCTGGCCGGCTTCGCTTCATTGCTTGGACTTGCCCCTTTGCGGTCGCTCCAGGCGGCCGACGAATTTCAGCCTACGCCCTATCATTCGGTGCAGCCCAGCGTGCCCACCGGCACCCTCACCCAGCACACGAACTGGCACAGCCTGATCTTCACGAACACCGTGCGCGACTGGTGGGTTTATGTGCCGGCGCAATACCGGGCGGACCAGCCGGCGTGTGTGATGATCTTCCAGGATGGCCATGATTACGTGGGGGCGAAAGGCAGCTGGCGGGTGCCCATTGTTTTTGACAATCTCATTGCCAAGGGCGAGATGCCAGTGACCATCGCCATCCTCATCAACCCCGGCCATAATCCGCAACGGCCCACGCCCGCAAGCCCGTGGCAGGCGAGCAATCGCAGTGTGGAGTACGACTCGCTCGGCGACCGCTATGCGCGCATGCTGGTGGACGAAATTCTGCCGGAGGTCGGCCAGCGTTATAACCTCACGAAAAATCCCGAGGGCCGGGCAATTTGCGGGGCGAGCAGCGGGGGGATCTGCTCGTTCACCGTCGCGTGGGAGCGGCCCGACCAGTTTCGTAAAGTGCTTTCCACCATTGGCAGCTTTGTCGATTTGCGGGGCGGACACGTTTATCCGTATCTGATCCGGAAGACCGAGCGGAAGCCGATCCGCATCTTCCTGGAAGACGCGGCCGGCGATCTCGACAATCCTTTCGGCAACTGGCCGCTGGCGAATCAAATGATGGCGTCATCGCTCAAATACATGAAATACGATGTGCGCTTTGATTACGTGCCGGGCTTCGGTCACAACAGCAAGCATGGCGGCAGTATTTTTCCGGAGGCGCTAAAATGGCTGTGGCGGGATTACCAGCCGTGATGGATGGCTGACTGGCTCCATTAATTGATATGAACACCTCAAGAATGCGGTTGCTGGTTTGGGTGGGTTTGGCGCTGGCGATCCCGCGCAGTTGGGCGCAGGACATGCCGCTTTCCCAGTTGCTCATCGAGGGCGAAGGCTGGCAACTCGTCGCCGACAAGCTGGGGGCCGCCGATGCGGCGTGCTCCGATGAGCAGGGAAATTTTTATTTCTCCGACCTGAAAAGTGCCCAAGGCATTTTCAAGATCGGTCTGGACGGGAAGATTGCGCCGCTGCTCCAGTCCACGAACGCGGCTCGTATTAGCGGCATGAAGTTCGCCCCGGACGGGCGGCTTTATGGTTGCCGTGGGGCGACCAAGCAATTGCTGGCCTTCACGGTGCCGGGCGGCGCGATGACGGTGCTGGCCGAGGATGTGCAGCCGAATGATCTGGTGGTCACGCACAAGGGGCACATCTATTTCACCGAGACGGGCAAGCATCAAGTGACCTGGGTGAATCCCCAGACCGGGGAGAAGAAGGCCGTGGACGTGGGGATTGCCGCGCCGAACGGGATTACGCTGTCCGCAGACCAGGGCATGCTGGCGGTGTCGGACTATCGCGGGCCGTATGTCTGGACCTTTCGCATCAACCCGGATGGCAGCCTCTCCGGCAAGTCGCCGTATATGACGATGCGCACCGAGGTGGATGTGAATGGCAAAAGTGAAGATGGCCGGTCGCCGGTTTACAAGTCGTCCTGCGCGGGTGATGGCATGACCACGGACATGCAAGGGCGCTATTATGTTACCACCTCGCTGGGGCTGCAGGTGTACGATCCCACCGGCCGGTTGTGCGGGGTGCTCCCCAAGCCGTCAGAAAAGGGTATGCCGAGCGTGGGATTTGGCGGGCCCAACCGGGAATTTCTTTATGTGCTTTGCGGCGACTCCATCTTTCGCCGGAAGACCCAGGCGAAGGGGGCGATTTTTTTCAAGCCCTTCTCGGTGGAAGCGCCGGCAAAAAAATGAGGCTGGGCGGGTTTTGCTGTTCCTCGTGGATTGACAACCCGGGCTGGCTCCGGAGAATGGCCTCATGAACCAATTTTTGCACCGCTGCGCGACCGGGCTGTTTTTGCTGGTTGGTGCCCTCACGCTGTCGGCCGCCGAAAATAAAGCGCCTTCGCCGGACGACCAGTATGTGCTGGGGCCGGACTCGAAGGAGCAAGCCGGGGTGCCGAAGGGTGAGGTCACGAAGTATTCGTGGAACGAGAGCAAGGTATTCCCGGGCACGGTGCGGGATTACTGGGTCTATGTCCCAAAGCAATACGATCCAGCCAAACCGGCCTGCGTTTTTGTCTGCCAGGATGGCATTGGTTATTCCGCGCCGACGGTCTTCGACAATCTCATCGCCAAAAAGGAAATGCCTGTGACCATCGGTGTTTTTATTCTGCCGGGACAATTCCCAGCGAAAGAGGGGGCCCCGGCGCGTTCGAATCGCAGTTTTGAGTATGATTCCCTGGGAGACGCTTACGCGCGTTTTCTCATGCAGGAAATTCTGCCGGTGGTAGGCCAGAAATACAATTTGACGAAGGATCCGGCGGGGCGGTGCATCGCCGGGAGCAGTTCCGGGGGCAGCTGTGCTTTTACCGTGGCGTGGGAGCGCCCCGCAGAGTTTCGCAAGGTGTTTTCGGCGGTCGGCAGTTTCACCAATATTCGGGGTGGGCACGCCTACGCTTATTTGCTGCGCAAGACCGAGCCACGGCCCTTGCGCGTCTATTTGCAGGATGGTGCCAACGACGTTGACAACGGTGCGGGAAGTTGGCCGATTGCGAACCAACTGATGGCCTCATCGCTTAAGTTCATGAAATACGATTACCAGTTTGTTTTCGGCGAAGGGGTGCATAGCGCGCGGCATGGCAATGCCATCTTTCCGGAGGCGATGCGCTGGCTGTGGCGGGATTATCCCCGGCCTTAGCCGGAACCATGCAGACGAAACCGAAGCGAAACCGCAGCTGGAAGAGCGGAAAGTGGTGCCCGTAAATATTCACCGAAGGGTGACGCAATTTCTGCTGCTCGATCGGCTGTTTTCATCTGCGTCCATCTGCGGTTGTCTTCCTTCCCAACTGCATCGTTCCGGCTTTGGGCCTGATTGAAACTGGCGCTTAGGCTTGGACGATCCCCTGGCGGACGGCGAAATGGATGACTTCGCTTTGGCTGCGCAGGCTGAGTTTGTGCATTAATTTCGACCGGTGAACTTCGACGGTACGTTCACTGATAAACAGCCGGCCGCCGATCTCCGCATTGGTATGGCCCTCGGCGACCAACTGCAACACCTCGCGTTCGCGGGAGGTCAACGTATCGTAAGGTTTTTGCTTGCCCGTGGGGTGTTTGTCCATGCGCGCCGAGAAGGATTTGATCTCGAACGGAGGACTCAAATAGCGCCGGCCAGCCCGCACCTCGCGCACCGCCTTAATCAGCTCGGCGGAATTCGCGTCCTTCACCACGTAGGCATCCGCGCCATTTTTCAGGGCCTTTTCCACATACGTCTCATCCGCTTGCATGGAAAGGACGATAACGCCGACGTCGGGGAAGCGCCGTTTAACCTGAAGGGTGACTTCCAGGCCGTTCAACCCGGTCATTCCAAGGTCTACCACCAAAATATCAGGTTCAAGTCGCTGAACCAACCGCACTGCCTCCAGTCCGTCCGAGGCTTCGCCGGTGATTTTGAATCCCGGTTGGGTTTCCAGCAAACCCTTGACCCCTTGCCGGACAATCGCGTGGTCATCCGCCAGCAGGATCTTGATCTCGGTCTTGGATGATGTTGCCATGAGTCACAAAAGATCCAGCACCGCGTTTGCCAGCGGCACCGATCCGAATAGGGAGCGATCGCACGTTCAAATTCCGGTCGGCAGTCTCCCCCAGCCGGTCCTTCCCGTCAAGGTACTAGAGTTCGAGTTGTGCTCGAGTTTGAGTTGAAATTGGTCGCGTGTGGACGTCATAATTGCTCTGAAAATAGGTGAAAGTACGTACAGACAGGGCGCGGTTAAACTGGTCTATTCTTACAGGTTGATGAAAATCCTGTTTAAATGCGACGAAACGAGCACCGCCTTCACGTTGATCATTCGGCGGGTGCTGGTTCGTGCGTTCGTGCGGCCAAACGCTCGGAAGTTGACTATCAACAGCCGGCCAAGTTGCCGGCGTTGCGCCGGTATGACCTTGGAGGAAGTCGTTGTATCCATGGCGGTTGCCGCGCTAACCATCGGCGGCGTGGCGACTGGATATGTGACCAAGACGCGGAGAGCGGAGTGGGCTGCTTATTCGGCGGCGGCCCAAACGGCGGCCCTGCAACAAATTGAAAACGTGCGGGCGGCTCGTTGGGAGCCCCTGTCATTGCCTGCCAGCGACGAAATGGTCAGCGCTAATTTCCCGGTCACCACGGCCCGGTTGGATCTTTCCGGGGCGGGTGCCACGGTCGCGTATGTGACCAATCGGACCACCATCACGACGCTTTCGGCCAATCCCCCCCTGAAGATGATCCGGGTGGATAGTTCCTGGTCCTACCTTTCGCGCGAGCCCCAAACCAATTCCGTGACCACCTTTCGAAGCCCTTGAGCCATGCGCGTCCGAGCGTTGAGCACCGGTCCGAGTCCAGGCAGCCTTCGGCTGGCGGCGCGGGGTTTTACTCTGACGCAGACGCTGATTGCGGTGTCGATTTTTCTGATGGTGGTGGCGGGCAGCGTGGTCAGTCACCTGTATGGGCTGAAGATGTTTGATGCCACCCAATCCAAACTGGACGCCAACCGGACTTCAAGCCTGGTGGTCGATTTGCTGACTTCGGATATTAAATCCGCGTACAATTTGCAGATCGGCACCGGGAGCCTGAGCACCTTTACCCGGTCGGCCGAAAGCCAGCCCCAGCAGGGCAATGCGATCCAGATTTACTCCTCGGTCAACACGAACGTATTCGTCCGCTATTACTGGGACGCGGCGACCACGGCACTCAAACGAATAACCAACGGTAGCAGCACAGCCTCGAACGTGGTTTCATCCATCGCCAGCGGCTCGATTTTCTCTTTGGAGAACTACGCTGGAACCGTGCTGGCCAACAACCAAAATGGTGGCATAGTTGGCGTGAGCCTGTCATTTTATGGTTTAAAGTATGCGGGCGCTTCGGCCGCCACCAGCGGAACCAACAGCACGTATCAGGTACAAGCCAAAATCAACCGGCGCGCCCAGGAATAATGCGAGTTCAGTTTTCATCCCGCAGCAAAGCGCAGTCAGGTTACGCGCTGATGCTGGTTCTTGGCTTTGCCGCCATCAGCCTGCTGGTCCTGGGTGCCGCGATGAACTGGGTGGACAGCAATTCGCGACAGGCTCAGCGCAAGAACCGCTACTTGACCGTCACGGCGGTGGCCGAGGGTTTGGCGGATCGCGTTTGTGCGCAGATTGCCAATGATTTCCAGTCGCAAGGGGGGGGGATGACGAGCCTGTCACCCAGTGGCTATGGAACCTATACCACGCAGTCGAGCGAGGCGTCGTTATGGAGTCAGTTTGCGGTGGATGATGGCTCGGGAAATGCCAATCGGTTTCTGGTCCAGCGCACCACCAATTGGAATTACGGGCTCTTAAACACCAAGTATACCGGCCTTTATGGGAGCAACGCCAGCTACCGGCTGTCCGGCCGGATTAGCGAATTGGATCAGACGCCGGTCGTGCGGGTAAGCGTCCAGCAGGATCTGCAGGTGGCTTCGATCCCACTCTTTCAATTCGCGATTTTCTACGGGCTGGACCTCGAAATCAATCCTTCCACCGATTTGACGCTCAATGGTCGGGTGCATTCCAATCGGGGAATTTATACCAAACCGGCGGGTGCCACGACGTTCCAAACGCATGTGACGGCGGCGGGAACCATCCAGTTGGAAAATAGCCCGAACGATCCGGTTTGGCGGACCCTCGGGAGCGTGGTGTATCAGGGCGAGCACGATGGGGGCGTGAAGGCGTTGAACCTCCCGATTGGAGCCACCAATGACGCCAATGCGTTACAGGCGCTGATTGACATGCCACCCGCCGGTGAGTCCGCGAGTTCACTGATCGGGCAACAGCGGTATTACAACAAGGCGGACCTCATAATTCTGATCAAGGAAAATGGCGTGTTTGCCACCAGCGGTGCCTACAATGGCTTCAACACCGTCGTGCCCTGGATGCAAAGCCGAAGCATTGTGGATACGAACGGCAGCAAGCTTTTTGGCATCGGCAACTCTGAATACGTCAGCTTCGCAGACTATCGCGAATACGCCTACGTCCAATCCACGGACGTGGATATCAGCAAATTGGTGTCGGAATACAGTAATCTGACTGCGGTTCTTGGGCGGGAGGCCAGGATTATCTATATCGCCGATTTGCGTTATTTAAATGGATACCTATCCGTGGTCCGGTTGGGCAATGGACAGACCCTGCCGGCGAACGGGTTGACGATCGCCACCCCCAATGCGCTTTATGTCCAAGGCCATTATAACGCGCCCTCGGCGTATGTCGGCACCACCAACACCACGACCACCGTGCCGGCCTCTTTAATTGCCGATGCCATCACAATATTGTCGGATAATTGGGTCGATAAGAATAGCTCCAGCACGACGTGGAGCAAACGCAAGGCGACCGCCACCACCATCAACGCCGCGATCATCGCGGGAATTGTGCCCAGTGACGGCAGTTATTATAGCGGCGGCGTGGAGAACTTCCATCGCCTGCTGGAGGACTGGTCGGGTATTAACTTCACCTTCAATGGCTCGATTGTGGCGGTGTATCCCAGCCGTCAGGCGAGCAGTCAATGGGGCAACAACAACCATATTTTCAAGCCGCCGGCGGAGCGCAATTTCAGCCGGGATCCAAACTTTTTGAATCCGGCCAAACTACCACCGGGCACGCCGGAAGTGCGCACCATTATTCGCAGCAAATGGATCACGATTTAATCCAAGCCGCCCGCCCACGACGTCCGGCTGACCCCAGGCCAACCGCCGCATCCGCCTCCAGCGGCCGGGTGATCCTCGCGTTTTTGTCGGTGTTTTGCCTGGCCGGCGGGCTGCGCGCCCAGGCGCAGGAGTTTCGTTTGATCCAGGGATTCGAGGAGATTGCGGAACGAGGGAAGGTGCCCAGCTACCTGGTGCTGGCGGGGAGCAACCGATTTTCATTCTTGTCGCCGCCCGGTTGGAATGTTTCGCACGACGCCCGCGAGCGCAAAGTCACCCTGGTATCCAAGGATCTGGGGGCCAGCATCAGTTTCAGCATTTTGCCGGCCGATACGGTGGCGGCCCCGAAGCCGACGGTGGCGGAGTTGAAGGAGCAACTTATGGTGCGCTACCCGGATGCCAAAATTCTCCGCGATTTCCCCATGTTCAGCGGCGGGGAGGTGGGGCAGGGCTTTGACCTGGAACGATCGATCAATCCGAAAGCCCGCGTAAGCATGCGCGTTGCCATTGTCTATTTTTCGGGGGGCAGGCTGGAGTTCAACCTGACCACGGCCAGCCAGCAATTCCCCAAATACCACCGGGCATTCGGAAACCTGCTGGGTTCATTTCAGGTCGGGGTGCCATCCCTGCCGTCCCCACCCAAGAAATAATACCAAACGACCCGGTGGACCAGCTGAGTCCGGCCTCCGGCAACCTCCAAAAAACCGTCTGGCTTGCAACTTACCGGCGGGATGTTAAACAAAGACCAATGGCTGCGCCAATTTTTTCTGCCTTTACCAAGGAACTCGAGGAAATCGTGGCTATTTGTCTGGGCACGCGCACCACGAAAGCCGTGCACCTGCGGCGTCAAAATGATGGTTTCGTATTGCTCAATTATGTGCTTTTGGAAACTCCGCGTCCGGAGAAAGGCCTGAGCCATGAGGCGCTCACGGATCATTTCAAGAATGTCCGCAGCGCGCTCGGGGTCGAGGTCAAAGAAGCGGTCGTCGTGATCGGCATGGGTGAGTCCCTGCTGCGCAACGTGGATCTGCCGGCCCTTCCGCCTGCGGAATTACGGCGGATGCTGAAATTCAACAGTTTCCGTTACCTCAACCAGGACTTGCCGGATTTTGTGTTCGATTGTGGCGTCCGGAATCCCCTCAGCGCCGGGGGGAGTCCGGCGGTAGCCGCTTCGACCGGCAGCCCTAAAACCCTGGTTGCCGGGGCGAAGAACAAGGTTGTGGAGGAGTTGCAATCGGCCGCCGAGGAAGCGGGGTGGGTGGTGGACCATATCACGCTGAGCCAGATTGGTCTGGCCAACGCGGCTCGGCTGGCGATGACCGATCTGGTGCAACGGGAAGTGGTGGCGATGGTGGATCTGGGTTTTGTCACCACGACGATCAGCATCCTGGTGGACGGCGAACCGCAGCTAACCCGGGTGGTGGGGATTGGGGCCGACAAGTTCACCAGCGGTCTGGCTGACGCCATGAGTGTGAGTTATCCCGCCGCCGAAGGGGTCAAGGTGGCCATGCCGGAGAAGGTTCAGGAGAAGTTGCAGGCAGTTATTTCCCCACTGGGTCGTGAGCTGCGCGCGGCGATTGATTTTTTTGAAGACCAGGAAGTGAAAACCGTGACGAAGGTTTTTCTCACGGGTGGTTCGGCACGTTCCGACTTCATCATCCAGACGCTGCATGCGGATTTGGGAACGCCCTGCAAGCGCTGGGACCCGACCAGTTTCCTGACGCTTGAGCTGCCGCCGCCAAAAGCCCGGGAGGTGGAGCGCGATGCGACCCAGCTGGCCGCCGCGATCGGTGCCGGGGTCACCTGTCTGGATTCCAAATTGCCGCAAATAAATTTACTCGCGGACCAGCTCGCGGCGGCCCAGGCCCGGCGGCGCGATCCAGTCCGGCGCGGCTTTCAGCTGGCCACGGCCGTGGTCGTGCTTCTGCTGGGGTGGGCGGGAGTTTTGGGGGGGCAGCTGAGTGCCAAGCACTCCGAATTGGACCGCAGCATCGCCGAGCTCCGGACCTTTGAAAAGGCGGCCAATGCCACGACGCAGTTTTCCAAGAAGGCGGCGGAAGTGGAAATTGTGATCACCAACCTGGTCCAACATAGCACCAATCGATTTGTGTGGGCCCGGCCCCTTGATGCCCTCCAGTTGTCCCTGGTGGAGGATATCCAGATTGTTCACATTACGCTGGACCAACTGGTGGTTAATTCCGAGGCGTCCAAGCCGACCATGCAGGACGACAAGCCGGTACCCGGCAAACCGGGGTTTTCCACGGAGAAAATCATCCTAACCATCCAGGCCAAGAACTTTGGCGATTCCGCGAACGTGGACAAATTCATCGAAGCCATTGCCGCGACACCCCATTTCCGGAACAGCCTCCGAAAGAGTAACCCGATCATTCTGAAGAACCGGTTTCCACCACAAGTCGATCCCGTCGACCCGGCGATCTCCTTCACCCTTTTTACCATTGAATGCAACTACGCGGAAAGGGTTGTCGGCCATGATTAGCACGGCCAAGTCAAAACGTCAGCGGTTGATCATTCTGATCCTGGGTTCGGCGTTGGTGTTCGCCCTGATTTTTTTTGGGCTGATTCGCTCGCTCCAGGATAGTCTCGGCGAAACCGGCGTTCGGATTGTCGAGGTAAAGTCGGATATCAAAAAAACCCGGCGACTCGCCGGAATGGCGGATCGTTTCAAGACTGATTTGGCCAACGCGAACGAGCGCCTCCAGGATCTTGAGGTCCGGATGGCTACGGGGGATGTGTATCGGTGGGCCATCCGTACTTTCCAGAATTTTGCCGCCGCCGCCAAAATCAATATTGTCGGTCTGGATCCCCCGCGTGAGCAGACCTGGGGTGTTCTCCCCACCATTCCTTACAATGCGGCGAGCTATTCCATGAGTGGAACCGCATATTACCACGACTTTGGAAAATTCTTATCCGACCTCGAAAACAGCTTCCCGCATTTGCGCTTGCTCAGGTTGGAGCTGGAACCAGCCCACTTTGGTGGGGCCGGAACTTTTGAAGGGGAGAAACTTACGTTTAAAATGGACTTCATCATCCTGATCAATCCAGCCTCGGCCCAACCCTGAGAACTGATCAGCCGATGGGGAACACAACCGGGTGCGGCAGGCGGTCCTCCCATGGCCACGAACGTAACTGGTTTGGGCTCCGTCCCTGGCGCGGTGAGGACGCCGTCGCCCGGCCACCCCGTCGGCCACCCCGTATTTCACGGGCGGTGGGATCAGACCTTCGCCGTGGGAACGACGGTGTCATTGATGGCCTGCATATAGATTTCGTAGTTGTTCCGGGTAAAGCAAACTAGAAAAACTCTCTCCACCCGCTGGTTTTTTTGGAGAAATCGGGCCGTTTCGGTCAGGGCAATGCGGGCAGCAGACTCCATGGGGAATCCGTAAGCACCCGTGCTGATCGCGGGAAAGGCGACCGTGGCAATGCCGTTTTGCTCGACCAATTCAAAGCAACTGCGGTAGCATTTGGCCAGCTTTTCCTCCTCGCTGCGGGTGCCATTTTTCCAAATCGGACCGACCGTGTGGATGACCCATTTGGCGCGCAGCCCAAAGCCATGCGTGAGCTTGGCCTCCCCGGTGGCGCAGCCCTTCAGCTTCTTGCACTCCTCATACAGTTCCAGTCCGGCGGCCTTATGGATGGCCCCGTCCACGCCTCCTCCCCCGAGGAGGGAACTGTTGGCGGGGTTGACCACCGCTTCCACCGGTTGCTGCGTGATATCCCCATGCACGATGGTGATGCGGTCCATGAATGGGGCGGGGTTATCCATGCTTACGGCTCATTGGCCACGTTTTAAAAACAGCGCTGTCATTTCAGCTCCTCACCACTTCAAGGCTTGCCCCCCTAGATCCGACCGGTGAGCAAATAGGGATTCCCCCAGCCTTGATGCTTAATTTCCATGGGGCTCCGCTCTTCGAAAAGGTATTGGTTGCTCAGGCGTTCAAACGTCGTGGGGGCCATCATGATCGAATCGGGAGCCCCCAGCGATTCCATTTGCATGGCGGTTTCGACGGCTTCCCCCCACAGGTGATAGAAGAAACTCTTGCGGCCAACAATCCCCGCCTTCACCGGACCGGTGCTGATGCCGATCCGGATATGGAACTCCACCTTGTTGCGCGCGTTAAAACGGCCGGTGACGCGGAGCATCTCCAAGGCCATGTCCGCCACGGCGCTGGCGTGGTCGGGCCGGGACATGGGCACGCCCCCCACCACCATGTATTTGTCACCGAATGACTTTATCTTCACCAAGCCATAGATGTCGACGAGCCAATCAAATCCGGAGTAGATGTCGTTCATCAACTGCACCATGTGCAAGGGCACAAAATCGTCATTCAACTGGTTGAACCCCACGCAATCCGCCGAGAGAACCGTGGCTTCGCTGAAGCTATCGGCGATGTTTACTTCTCCGCTGCGCATCCGGTCGACGATCGGCTTGGGCATGAGATTCAAAAGCAGTCGTTCCGATTTTTCCCGTTCCACCTGCAATTGGGCAACGAACTGTTGCTCCCGGTCGCGCAGACGCTTTTTTTCCAGGGACGTGGTGATCCGCGCTTTCAGCAAAACCGCGTTGAACGGCTTGGGAAGATAATCTTCCGCGCCGATTTCAATGCATTTAACCGTGCTCTCGATCTCATCCATCGCCGAAATCATGATCACCGGAATATGCGCGAACAGCTTGTTCGCTTTCAGCTGGGTCAGGGTATCGTAGCCGTTCAATTCCGGCATGAGGACATCCAGCAGGATGAGGTCAAACTTCTTGGTTTTGACAATTTCCAGGGCTTGGCGGCCGTTTTCCACTTCCGTGATCGTGTAACCTTCCCGCTCCAAGCGGCGGCACAACATGTCCCGGTTCATTTCATTGTCATCCACAATGAGGATTTCACCCTGTTGCAAGTGGCCGTGGCCCGGCCCGGGGGCGCTTTCGCCCAGTCCCAGCATGGTGCTGGCCGAGGCCCCGGGCTTGGTGGCGTAGTTGAGGATCTCCAACTGGGAGGGGAAACTCTTGCTGTCGAACAGGGCGATCAGATTCCGGGCGGCGGCGGTGATTTTTTGCAAATCTGCCTTGAGCTTTTCCATGATCAAGTCATCCGCCACGTCTTGACACAGTTCGCTATAGCCAATAATCAAATTCAACGGGGTGCGCATTTCCTGGCGCATCACTTCCAGATCGATTTTTCCGGTTTCGATTTTCCACGGCGCCAGACCGTCGTTAACCAGCGCCAATAATTGTCGTCCGGCGGTATGAATCTTATGCAGATCCGGGAGAAATACTTCTTCCGCACCCTCGGCCTGCTCCATCAACAATTCGCTGTAGCCGATGATCTGGTTCAGCGGAGTGCGCAAACTGTGGCGCATGGTCGAAAGCGCGTCGCTTTCACCCAAGCCGGAGTCAACGGTCAAAGCCGGCACCTCTGCCCCGTTGGCCTCCGTTTTCGGAAGATCATTCTTGGCGGCAATGGAATCCGCTTTGTTCATGCTGACCCTTGCTTGGGCAGCAACGCCTCGATCTTGGCAAGCAGTCGGGTGAGCTCGATCGGTTTGGTGTCGTAGTCGTCACAACCCGCCGCCAGTGTTTTTTCGCGGTCACCCGCCATCGCATGGGCGGTGAGAGCGATGATCGGAATGTTTTGCGTGAGCGGGAAGGTCTTTAACAGCTTCGTCGCCTCCCAGCCGTCCATCACGGGCAGGCTCATGTCCATTAAAATGAGGGCCGGGGATTCCGATTGCGCCTTCGCCACGCCTTCGCTTCCGTCCACGGCAATGATCACTTCATAACCCTTCCGCACCAGCCGGCGGGAGAGCATGTCCCGGTTCATCTCGTTGTCTTCCACCAGTAGTATTCTGATCATAATGTTAAGTTCTACAACTAGCCTGCCGTCCGGCAATCGTCACCTAAATTATTTCTTCGTTGGTTTGACTTGGGCCACCACCAAATTGCGGACTTCCTTCAGGAGACCATCCCGGTTGAAAGTCCCTTTTTGCAGAATTTTTTCCACGTTGCCGTGGAGGCGCTGGAGTTCCTCCCCGCTCAGATCCTTGGCCGTGACCACGATGATCGGAATGTCCTTGTGGGTTTCAATTTTCTGGAGCTCCACCAGAAATTCAAACCCGTCCATCACCGGCATCATCAAATCCAGCAGCACGACCGCCGGGCGCGTTTCCATCAGGCGGGCCAGGGCCGCCTGTCCATTCTCGGCTTCCACCACCTGCCAGCCCTCCATCTCGAGCATCGTGCGCATCAGCCGGCGAATCCCCGGGTCATCATCCACCAGCAACACGGGCTCCGTGGAGACGCCTTGCCGGAATTTTTTCAACACCGAGGAAATGCGCTCGCGTTGAATGGGTTTGGTCAGATAATCCGCCGCCCCCAAGGCGAAGCCCATGTTCTTGTCATCAATCATCGTCAGCATGATCACCGGAATATCCGCCAAATCCGGGTCGGATTTCAAGGCGCTCAGCACCGACCAACCGTCCATGTCGGGCATCATGACGTCCAGGGTAATGGCATCGGGACGCAGTTCCTTCGCCTTGCGCAGCCCCTCTTTGCCGCCTTGCGCCGTCTCGACGCGGTAGCCTTCTTTCCGTAGAAAACGCCGCATCAGATCGTGCACGGTTGGATCATCGTCGATCACCAGGATGAGGGTGGATCCAGCGGCCGGTTCCGGCAGCACTTCGATCAGCTTGGCGACCACTGATTCTTCTGTTTTCGTGGACTCCACTTCACAGGGAATTCGCAGTATGAACGTCGACCCTTTGCCATATTCACTTTCCACCGTCGCATCGCCGCCCATCATCTGGCAAAAGCGGCGGGTGATCACCAACCCCAACCCGGTGCCGCCATATTTTTTGGTGGTGCCGGCGTCCGCTTGGGTGAAAGCCTGAAATAGCCGGCCGATCTGTTCGGGCGTCAACCCAATTCCGGTGTCCGAGACCCGGAAGGAGACCCAGCCCTTGCCTTCAACCGTCTCCTTCGCCACATTCAGCGTGATGGTGCCGCGATCGGTGAATTTGCAGGCGTTGCTGAGCAGGTTGAACAAACTTTGCCGGATTTTCGTGCCGTCCGCATAAATGGTGCCGATGGTGCCGGGGCACTCCAGTTTAAGGGTGTTCGTGTTTTTCTCCAGCAGCGGCTGGATGGTGCTGGCGACTTCCTGGACCATCTGGGTGACGTCGAAGGTTTCCAGGTAAAGCTCCACTTTGCCCGATTCAATCTTCGAGATGTCGAGCACGTCGTTAATCAGGCCGAGCAGGTGCTTGCCGGCACTGTGGATTCTTTTGAGGTCGGTGCTGAATGACTCCTCGCCCAGATCCTGCGCCTCCTCCATCAACATCTCGCTATAGCCAATGATGGCATTCATCGGAGTGCGCAACTCGTGGCTCATGTTCGCCAGAAATGAGCTTTTGGTCTGACTGGCCAGTACTGCGGCCTCCCGCGCGTTCTCGGCTTCCTTCATGGCCTGAGCCAGTTCGGTGGTGCGTTCCTGCACTTTACGCTCCAGCGTGCGGTTGGATTCCTCCAGTTGCTCGTTGCTGATCCGTAGTTGTTCATCGCGGACCTGGATGTCCGAAACCATCGTGTTAAAGGCGTCAATCAACACGCCCACCTCGTCCCCGCTCCGTTTAATGGCGCGCAGCGAAAAGTCTTTCTTGTCGGAAATCGTCCGGGCCGTGTAGGCGAGTTCGCGAATTGGATCGGAAATGAGGCTCTGCAATCTGGAAGAAACCAGAAAACCAACGAGCGAGGAGACGAGCATCACCACGAGGATGATTTGCAGGTACTCGTCCCGGCGAGCCACCACCCGGGCCGCGTAATTGGCTTTCAGGCAAACGTATCCAACGCGCTCTTGATCACGCAAAATCGGTTGTAATACCACGAAAAAGTCTTCCTCGTAAAAAGTCCGGATCGACCAAGGGTCGGCGGGAAAGGCCGTGTCAGGCCGGGACCGCGGATACCGCGCCAGGATCTGAGCTTCTTTGGAGTAGATGCAGGCCGAGTCGATGTTGGCCGCGTCCCGGATCGCGTTTAATGAAACTTGGGCCACTTCCTTGTCTCCCGCCGCAGCGGCCCCCGCCGCACTGTCTGCCAACTCCCTCGTCTGCCCTTCCAATTCCCGGGTCAGCGCCGCCCGGAAATTCCACGAGTCATAGACCACAAACGCCCCGAATGCGGAAACCAGCGCGACGAAGATCGTCAGCATGATGATCAGCGTCAGTTTTCGCTTAATCGGCAAATCTCGAAAAGTAGTCATATAAAATCTCTGGCCTCGGCCGTCGCCGACGAACCTTTCCGCAAGTTTAAACGCCCCGTCAGAGAGTCAGCCAGCAAAACCGCAAGATCCACGCCGATGAGGGATGGCCCGCAGGGTTCTCGCCAAGGGCAATGCCGCATGCTGATGGGCTCGGTGGCTCCAAAATGGATCCAAATTATCCGGGCCGGTTCGTGGAACGGAACCTAATCGGAAAACCTTACAATTGCCCCCCCGCTACTGCAAACCAAATGATGACCAAATGATGACCTGGTTGCTGCCGCCAGCGGGCCAGGAGGGGTCCCGGAAATCAGCGTCATTTCGCGGTCGCTTTTTGCCGTCCGAGGCCCTATCTATGGGGCCATGCAACCGCTCCGCCTCGCTCTTGGCTTCGCCTGGTTCGCGCTGCTGCCTCCGTCGCTGCCCGCGGCTACGTTTGACCTCATTCTGCGCCAGGGCCGCGTCGTGGATGGCACGGGCAACCCCGCCATCCACGCGGAGGTCGCCATCAAGGACGGTCGCATCGCCGCCGTGGGCCAAATCTCCGGTGACGCCACGCGCGAGATTGACGTGCGTGGCCTCGTGATCACCCCCGGCTTCATCGATGTGCATACGCACGCGGAGGACATCGAGGAATTGCCCCGCGCCGAAAACTTTGTCCGCATGGGCGTCACGACCCTGGTGCTGGGCAACTGCGGCGGATCCAAGCTGGATATCGCCGATTTCTTTACGCGGCTGGAGGCCAAAAAGATTTCGCCCAACATCGCCACCCTCATTGGCCATAACACGATTCGCAGCCAGGTCATGGGCGGTTCATTGCGACGCCCCCCCACGGCTGATGAGCTCGCCAAAATGAAAAGCCTCGTTGGGCAGGCCATGAAAGACGGTGCGGTGGGCCTCGCTACGGGCCTAATTTATCTGCCGGGCACGTTTGCCAAGACGGAGGAGATCATTGAGCTGGCGAAAGTCGTGGCCGCCCACGACGGGATTTACGTGAGCCATCTGCGGCATGAGGACGGGCAGATTTTCGAGGCGCTCGCCGAGCTGTTCCGCATCGCCCGCGAGGCGCATGTTCGCGCTGAAATTTCTCACCTCAAACTCTCCGGCAAATCGGCCTGGGGTCGCCCGGGAGAAGTTCTCAACGCCATCGAACGCGCCCGCGCCGGGGGATTGGACATCACGCAGGACCAGTACCTCTACACCGCGAGCAGCACCGGCATCAGCACCCTGATCCCCAGCGCCGATCGCGAAGGCGGACGGGAGAAATTTACCGCACTCATCGCCCAGGCCGACGCGAAGGCCCGCCTCATCGACACGATGAAGACCAACATCCGCGAGCGCGGCCACGAAGATTACGCGTACGCCGTGATCGCCAACTACCGCCACAACCCAGCGCTCAACGGACTTGATCTGCCGGCCGCAGCCAAACTGGTGCGCGGTTCCTCCGCGATCGAGGATCAGATCGAACTCATTCTCGACATTGAAACCCACGGGGGTGCGCAAGGGATTTTCCACGGCATGAACGAGGACGATCTGCAGACCTTTGCGAAGCATCCGAATACCATGTTTGCGAGTGACAGCGGCGTGCGGAAATTCAACGAAGGCGTGCCGCACCCGCGCGGCTACGGCAACAACGCCCGCGTCCTCGCCCGCTATGTGCGCGAACTCAAACTGCTCCGCCTGGAAGAAGCCGTGCGCAAAATGACGCTGTTGCCGGCGACCACGTTCGCCTTGCAGGATCGCGGTCAGATTCGCCCCGGCGCCTGGGCCGATCTCGTGGTGTTCGATCCTGCCACTGTGCAGGACCAGGCCACCTTCAAAGAACCCCACCACTACGCCACCGGCTTTCGGCTCGTGCTGGTGAATGGGGTGGTCGTGGTGGAGAACGACGTCCACACCGGCGCGCACCCCGGAAAAACCTTGCGGCATGCGCCGCGCTGATGAAGCGACGCCTGTAGCGCGCGTGTTCTTCCTCGCCCCTCGGAGGGGAGAGGATTGAGGTGAGGGGTGGAGGTATGGCGTTTCGACTGGGTATGCGCGAAAAGGGGTGCTTGGCCCTCTCATACCAATTCCCAAAGACAATCGGCACATTTCGCCACACCCCTAACCCGGCCTACGGGCCAAACTCCAGTCTCCCCATCCGATAAGGGGAGAGGGCAGGGTGAGGGGAGCCGTATGGCACGCCGGATGGTGCCGAACATCATGGGGATTTGGTATCACCCTGTTTCCCGTCCGTGTCACCCGTGAAATCCGGGTCTCAACTTCAGCGCTGCCCTTAACTCGTTTTCCAGCGCGCCAGTCGTCGCTTCAATTGCGCGACGCAGGAAGCCTTCAACGCCAGCGGCGGAAAATCGTGGAGCAATTGTTCGACCGTCGGAATTTCACCCCAGGCCGTCACGGTGAAGACTTCATGCGCGTGGCGCGAGCGGATGCCCAGCTCGCGGTTTTGCCACTGGTAACGCGCGCGCAGACGGGGCGCCCAGTCGGCGAGCGACTTCGGAGTGGTCATTTGGTGACGGCCCACCCACGGCAGCCATTCGGCGATCTGTGATTGATGACACCAGGTTAGTGCGCAGAGGTGCGGAAACGCCGCCTCCACGTCGAGCGCGAGGTCGTGGCGGTTCGTGCCAAACTGATACCCGTCGTAAACATTAAGAATCACCGGCACCTTGCAGGGCGTGGAGCGGGTTTCGTCGGCGGGATATTCCGGCGTGAACGCGTGGGGGACATTGATCATGTACGCCACTTCCCGCACGGCTGTGGCCACGGCGATGTGATCGACATGGACCCCGGCGAGCGGGTCGGCGGCGACGGGTGGGCAGAAGAGATAATCCGGCTGGAAATCGCGGATGGCCTTCCACAGCGCCGCCAGGAGGTCGGTGGTGACGCGCAGGCAGGCTTCGCGCGGTGGCTGGCCGTTCGGCAGGCGAAGCAATTCAAATTCGTAGCGGCCGATCTTGGCGGAGGCGCGTTGTTCCTGCTGGCGCAGGCGCGCGGTCCCGGCGCGGGTCCGGGCATGATGGCCCGCCTTGCCGTCGGTGCAGACCAGGACTTTCGCGTGCAAATCGGCACCGAGTTTCCGCCGCCACAACTCAAAGGTGCCGCCGGCGGTGAATTCAAAATCGTCGAAGTGCGCGTGCACGCAAAGGATTTTCATCGGCGTGAGTTAACCACGAATGGCCCCGCAGGATCACGCAGGAAATTTCAATGGGACACGCGGCGAGCGCAACTCAGTTTCTTGCAGGGGCAGGGCAAGCTGGAGGCTTGCCAGCCATTAGCCGGGGATTGAGCGAGGCCGCGAGCGACATCCCCGGTCAACACGCAGATCAATGCACCCTGGAGGGGTGCCAGAGAACCGCATTACCGAGCGCCGCTACCGCGGGATTCACCCCGGCTGGCACCGCTTTCAGGGTGCAATTCCGCGGCCCTCTGATCCGGGGGTATCGCTGTGCTCCACCCCCGGCTAATGGCTGGGAACCTTCCAGGTTGGCCCGGAAAGGCACCTGCAAGAAACTGAGCTGCGCCTACACGCGGCCCGGCTTGTTGCCGGGTGTGATCATTTCGTCAGGGCTCGCTTGCGCAGATTCTCTGGAACAAATTCCAGAAGCCGAAATTGATGAATGATGCTGCCGACCACCGGGATGACCTGATCGCCGGAGATGGAGAAACCGCTCTCGCTGAGCTCAAATTTCGATTCTCCCAGATCCTCTGGGAGGATCGCAAAATAGAACGTGTTGTCCTGTTTATGCCCCACCGTCGGAGTGTCGCTTTCGGCGAGGATCTTGCCAGCGTGTTGCACGATGAGGTGGGCCACCAGATACCTCGGTTCGGCCAGGGTGCGGACGAGCGTAAACTGGATCAGGCCATTCTGCTTGTTCGACACTTTTACGGTCCATTCCTGGGGATGCGCGCGCACGTAGTCGGCTGTCACCTGAGCCTCGACCGTCAAGGCAGGCGCCGTGGTGGAGAGTCCCGCCGCAACGATGCAGCCCAGGAATAAAGAATTCAGTTTCATACCAGACTGACACTTCAGGCGCAGGTTTCTTAGAAACTTTTGATCAATGGTGCGGCCAGGTATCTAATCGTACGGATTGTAACTGAGTTTGCGTAGGTTTTGCCACGAACTCCGCCGAATAACACATTGTAGGTTCGTCGATCCGGCACGTTGGATGGTAAGCGTTACGCTTCCCACAGCGAAGCCTGTGATAGTCTCCGCGATTTTTGCCAAGCTTTGTCCGCTTGTCGCGATGCCGTTTACTGTGAATATAAGATCGCCTTCCCGTAAACCTGCCTTCTGAGCGGGTGAGCCACCCCCGAGATTTTGGATCAATGGGACACCTGTCGCTGGATCCGTTGTCAACATCACACCGATGCCGCCTGTGAACCGGGTCTTGGCAAACTCTGCTGGATCGGCGACTGCAGTACGAATCGTATCTTTGATCGACACTTGATCAGACTGACTCGCTGAACGCGTGCGTGCCGCCTGGAGTGCAAACACCACGAGGGTGATAAAAACTAAAAAGGTAGTTAATCGAAGTGCTCGGTTCATTGCCTAAAAGAAGTTCGGGAGCAACTTGCAGTCGATCAAAAAGGACATGTGGAGTTTTTATTTCAGGCGTCTCCGCGTGTCAACCACGGGTGTTGAAGAATCCGGGTGAAGGGTGTGAGACAAAATTCTGGCAAGGAGGGTGATTTCGGTCTTTTCTTGACCGTTAGTGTATACGTACGTATATAGTTCGGCATGAAACCCACCTCTT
>JAYTXL010000195.1:0-5416 GCA_043742955.1 Verrucomicrobiota bacterium
GTTCAGTATCCGGGGGCGATCTATCACGTCATGAATCGTGGGGATCGCCGCGAGCCCATCTTCAAGGACGCGGCGGACCGGCAACGGTTTCTGGAGACATTGACTGAGGCCGGTCGCAAGACCGGCTGGCAAATCCATGCGTATTGCCTGATGTCTAACCATTTTCACCTCGTGATCGAGACCCCCCAGCCGAATCTGGTCGCGGGCATGAAGTGGTTCCTGGGCACGTACACCAGCCGGTTCAATCGCCGCCATAAACTCTTTGGGCACTTGTTCAGCGGACGATACAAAGCCCTGATCGTGGATGGGAGCGGGGAGGGCTACCTGCGGACCGTGGGTGATTATGTCCACTTGAATCCCGTGCGGGCCAGGTTGTTGACCGGCGAGCAACCGCTGCACGATTACGCCTGGAGCAGTTACCCGGCGTATTTGCGGATGCCCTCGAAGCGACCGGGATGGCTCCGGGTGGATCGGTTGCTGGGGGAGTGGGGCATCCGGCGGGATGACGCGGCCGGGCGGCGACGGTTTGCGGAGGCGATGGAGGAGCGGCGGCGGCGGGAGGAGCCCGGGGAATGGAAAGCAGTCCGGCGGGGGTGGTTTCTGGGCGGGGCGGAACTGAAGGAGCGTCTGCTGGAGCAAATGGGGGGAGTCGTGGGCGAGCATCACGGGGGCGCGGCGAGACAGGAAAGCGACGCGCAGAAGGCCGAGCGGATGGTGCAGGCGGAGTTGGGCCGGCGACGCTGGAGCGAGGCGGACCTGAAGCAACGGCGCAAGACGGATGCCCAGAAGGTGCAGATCGCGGTGCGGCTGCGGCGGGAGACGGTGCAGACGTTGGACTGGATTGCGCAGCGATTGCAGATGGGTTGCCGGCACACGCTGGCGAACTGCCTCAAGGAATCACTTAACAATAGCCGGGACTGACCCCTTTATGGGGCATT
Organism: Verrucomicrobiota bacterium; assembly: GCA_043742955.1. Classification (GTDB taxonomy): domain Bacteria; phylum Verrucomicrobiota; class Verrucomicrobiia; order Limisphaerales; family JAYTXL01; genus JAYTXL01. The sequence goes on from JAYTXL010000195.1 coordinate 939, forward strand.
GACCGGAAATATTTCGGCCCCGGTCAGCGTCCAATCTACCTGACCGGCATGGCCGTCGATCCGGCTCGGCAACAAAAAGGCATCGGCCGGCTTTGCCTTGAAGAAGTGGTAAGAATCGTCAAAGAATGGCCGGGTGATGCGATTCGACTCGATGCCTACGATGCGCCGGCGGGCGCGGGTGATTTTTACCGCAAATGCGGTTTTCGTGAAGTTGGCCGGGCGTCGTACCGGAACACGCTGTTGATCTATTTTGAAATGATGTTGTGAATATGTTCTCGTTCCGCACGCCCTGCCTGCTGCTCGCGCTGACCATCGCCGTCAGCCTGGCGGCGCTTTCCATCCGCGCCGCCGAAGAACCACCCAAGAAAACTTTGTTTCTCCCGAAAAGCCCGACCGCCGCGGCCTATGTGCTCGGCCGGTTGTCGAACAAGGAATTGATCGAGGCGCCCCGCAGCGAGTTCGTCTACGTCGCCCTGCTTCAGCGCAAGGGGCTCGATAAAAAATTCCGAACGGAAGCCCTGGCCGGTCTGGCGAAGGCTCGCAGCACTGATCCCCTGACCGAACTGATCGGCGGTCTCGGCGACCTCGATAAAAAAGGTGAAGAAGCAGAGCCGGTTCTTCGGGATCTCGCGGCGTTGCTGCTCCAAAACAAAGCCGCGGAGCTCGCCCCGAAACGCGAAGGCTTGGAAAAGCTGGCCCGTGATTTACAATTGCCTCTGGGGCGTCAGATTGGCTACGCTGCGGTCATAACCGCCGACGCATCCGCCGACAAGCCGTGGGAACAAACCGAAGCCGACGCCGTCAAGCGGACGGATTTGCTCCTCGCCCTGCCGCTGCTGCGCGATGCTAATCTCCGCGCCGCATTGTATCCGAAGGTTGAGCCGCTGTTGCGCCAGGCCGAGCCGGCGGAAGTGCGCCGCGCGGCCATCACGGCAATCGCCGCCCTGCCTGGCCACGAGGCGGAAACCTTCAACACGCTAGCTGCCCTCGTAAAATCCGGGACGGAACGTAATGCGGCCGTTGCCAGTCTCCAGCGGATCCCGCGCAAGATCTGGCCCAAGGAACAGGCGGAGGCATTGGTGGCCAGCCTCGTCGAATTTCTCCAAAAAGTGCCGGTGGAACAGCGCACCGAACCGGAGGTGATCGCTGCTTTTCAGTTCGCCTCGGATCTCGCCGCGCTTCTGCCGCCAGAAGCGGCGCGGGTGGCCGGAAAAACGCTCCGCTCCATCGGGGTCAGCGTCTTCGTCGTTCGCACCATCATCGAACAAATGCTCTACGATAAAACACTGATCGTCGTGGAGGCCGGCAAGCCGGTGCAGATCATTCTCATCAATGAGGATGCCATGCCGCATAACCTTGTGGTGATCGCCCCCGGTGCGCTCGAGGAGGTTGGCGGAGCCGCCGAAACGATGACCCCGGAACCGGATGCGCAGGGCCGGATTCATGTGCCCAATTCGCCCAAGGTTTTGCAGGCGACGAAAATGGCGGAGCCCGGCCAGCAGGTGAAACTCAGCTTTACCGCGCCGACAGAACCGGGGGATTACCAGTATGTGTGCACGTTTCCCGGTCACTGGCGTCGCATGGTGGGCACGCTCGCCGTGGTGCCGGATGTCGAGGCCTATCTGGCCAAACGCGCGGCCACACCGGAGCCGGTGATGACCGAGTGGAAGCTGGAGGATTTACTGGCCGATTTGCCGAAGGTGGCTGCGGGTCGCAATCTGGTCGGCGGCAAGGAAAGCTTCCAAAAACTCGCCTGTGTGCAATGTCACAAACTCGGCAAGGAAGGCTACGCGTACGGGCCGGAATTGGGAGACGTGCTCAAGCGATACAAGAACGACCGCGCCGAAGTGTTGCGGCAGATTCTCGAACCGTCGCTCGTCATCGCGGAGCGCTACCGCAATTATCAATTCGAGCTGAAGGACGGTGATGAATTTCCCGGCATGATCATCAAGGAAGACTCTGACAATTTAACGGTCCACGCCGGGCCTTCCGACGCCTTGATCCGGACCGTGAAAAAGGCGGACCTCAAAAAACGCGAACTGCAGACTTCGTCCCTGATGCCACTGGGCCTGTTGAATCTGCTCACCAAGGATCAAATCCTCGATCTGCTCGCCTACCTCGAGTCCGGCGGCGACCCGCGCTGCGGCACCCCGCAGCCGTAGAATTAGAATCGCCAGCCCTGTTTTAACTAGTTGACAACTACTCAGGGATTTGTTGAGAGTCTTAACAACTCAGAAGATCAGCATTTTTAGCAAACATATGAAAATCGATCGCGTGCACCTTTACGCAATGCTCGCTCTGACGCTTTGCCTGTGCGCTTGCGACAGTGGTGACAAGAAGGAGAGTGGCGCGCCCGTGGCCTTGCCGCCCAAAAAGGTAAAAGAAACGCCCGCCAACGCCCAACCGCCTGAATCCACCGAACCGGTCAAGAACATGAATGCGTCCGCCGGGCAGGAGGGTGGCGCCGGTGCTGGCGGACCAGCTATCGATCCCGACCAGGCGGTGAATTATCTGAATGGCATGATCAAAATGTATGCCCAGAAAACGAGCGGTGGGCAAGTCGCCATGATGTCAGGGATGGACATGACCAACCCGAAGGCCGCGCAAAAAATACCAGGAGAATAAACTGAAAGCCAAAAGCAAGGCGTTGACCAGCTTGGATCAATTAGTCACGGAAGGTTTGCTCAAGGCCCTTCCGGCAGCACCGGAAGGAAAGAAGTTTGTTTTGGACGCCCAGAAGCAGGAAGTCCGATTGGAAAATAAATAGATTGCTGAGTCGGCATGATTTCAGCCCACCCAAAAGGGCTATGGCGATTTTGACGGTTAAGTGTTAACTAGGCAGTGAGCGTTCGCGATATTTTTAGAGAGACAACCAAAGAACCAAAGAACGATGAAAACGAATAAGCAAGACCGGATGTGGAACTTGCGACAATTACGACTGATCGCCTTCACCTTGATTGAATTGCTGGTGGTGATTGCGATCATCGCCATCTTGGCCGCCATGTTGCTGCCCGCCCTATCCAAGGCGAAGATGAAGGCCCAATCGACCGCCTGTTTGGGTAACTTGAAACAGATCGGCCTGGCGATGCGCACCTGTTCCAGCGACAACAATGAGAAGATGGCGTACGCCAAGGCCACCAGCACCGGATGGGGTGGGGATGTGAGCTGGGATGACTTGTTAAGCGATCGACTGGGCGGAAACTATGATGCCATGAGCACGGGCTGGTACAACCCGAGGAACATGGATAATAACCAGTCCTATGTGGTCACGGGCGGGTTGGTTTCGCAACCTCAAATCAAGACGTTGAAATGTCCCTCCGATAAAGTGTCGAAGAAAGACGACAATGGGCTCGATGGTTCTCGTTACCGGTGGCCGTTGAGCTATGGAGCTTCGGTAACTTACATGGGAAATCACAACACTTACGTCGCTAATAACAAAGATGCCAATGGAAAGACAATTGTTGATTCGAGGATGAAAACCGGTGTGATGTTGCTATACGACATTGCGGGCGGCTGGAGCGACGGTTATGACCCCAGCAATGATGCCAGTGGGCAACCCAGGGATACCAATGGAGATTACTTCGTCGGCTGGGGTGCTGGAAGTCAAAGGAATCAAAACTATCCCCATAACCTGTTGGCGGTGCGGGAAAGCATGGTCTTGGATACGGTCGGTACGCTTTCGATCGCTGATTCAATTCATGGACAGTGGGGACCGTACGTGGGGAGTGGTGACTGGGCGGATATCTGGAACCCGGATAGCCAAATGCAATATGCCCTGGCTAACGTCGCGGCGTGGGTTGACACCAACTCCAGCCAAGGCACCCCGCAATTTCATGGCAAAGACATGTTTAACTATCTGTTTGTGGATGGACACGTGGAGTTTTTGGATCGTGCCAAGACGGTCGGCAAAGGTTTGACCACCGGTGGGGATCCGGCACTTGGCGGGGCGGCCCGTGGCATGTGGTCCATCATGACGGGTGACTAGTCAGTGCGGTTCGTTTTCAAACTGCGAAGTGCGGCCGAATCGCACTTCGCAGTTTTTCTTTGCATGGGCTCAAGGGCGAGTAAGGGCCTGAACAGCGCGGTGCCGGGTACCGATTGAACGCGGCCTCCGAAAGAGTGTCGGATAGTGGTTATTTATGCGATCGTTATGAAGCCGATTAAACCGTGGTGGTGGAGGGTTAAAGGGAATGGGATTACCCGGGGGGCGGACTTCTTGCTTGGCTTGGGAGTGCTGCTGGTCGGAGGGGTGGTCGCTGTGGGGCAACCGGCTCCGCGTGTTTTCACGAAAGCCATCCCCTTGAATGTGCCCGCGAAGGGGCAAGCGGGATTTACCCAACTGTTACCACGGCAAACCGGGATTAATTTCACCAATTACGTCAGCGACCGGACCATCATGGATTACCGCAACGCGACGGTGGCCGGGCTGGCGGTGGGGGACGTGGATGGGGATGGATTGCCGGACATATTTTTCTGTC
>JAYTXL010000196.1:0-14163 GCA_043742955.1 Verrucomicrobiota bacterium
AAGAGGTGGGTTTCATGCCGAACTATATACGTACGTATACACTAACGGTCAAGAAAAGACCGAAATCACCCTCCTTGCCAGAATTTTGTCTCACACCCCGCGGGCCGGCTTAGACCGGCGTTGAACCAGGCAGAGGTGGGGGCGGTGTCCATAAAGATTCATAGCGCGGGCGTCGCGCACGGCGATTCTCCCGGCGGCGGGACGCCGCCGGAACTCGCTGCCGAGGACGGCTGCGCTACGCCGTTCATGGTCCCAATGCACGGCCAGTAAAGCGTGGAGATCCACCTCGACTCCGAGTCGGGGCCGGCGGCGGACAGCCGGCCTCCCTTGTCTTGACCTGGTTTCACCCGGCAACCGCAGGTGAACGCCGAAAAGCAGCCCGAACAGAAGGCAGTCCGCAGGGAGCGCCTTTTCACTCGCCGGGTGCCGGAATCGGGACCGTGAATTCCCCGCCCCATCTGCGTTCATCTGCGTTTATCTGCGGTTAGACTGCGGGTTTTAGGTTCAACGGCGGTAGGGCATGGGTGTCTGCGGGCCGGGTTCGGCGCAAACGGGCCACGTACGCGCCATCGACGCCCTCGACGAAGGGCAGCAACTCGCGTTCGTTTTCCAATTGGAAATCGGCATGTTCCGTGAGAAATTGTTTGATGACTTCCTGGTTCTCCTCCGGCTCCAAACTGCAGGTGCTGTAAGCCAGGGTGCCGCCGGGTTTCAGCCGGGGGGCGGCGTGGCGGAGAATTTCCAACTGCGCGGCGCGGAGGCGTTCGATTTCCTCCAGGCGGATGCGCCAGCGGAGGTCGACACGCCGACGCATCACGCCGGAGTTGGAACAGGGTGCGTCCACCAGGACACGGTCAAAGCGTTTGGCGGGATGCGCGATGAAGGCGTTCGGGGCAACCGAGATTTCCACGCAGGAGACACCGAGGCGCACGCAGTTTTCGTGAATCAAGGCGAGGCGTTCCGGTTGGTTGTCCTGGGCGAAGATCTTGCCACGATTCTGCATGCGCTGCGCGATGAAGGTGGTCTTGCCGCCGGGCGCGGCGCAGAGATCGAGCACGCTTTCGCCGGGCTGCGGGTCCAGCAGATGCGCGGCCAGCAGCGTGCTGGGGTCTTGGATGTAGAACCATCCCGACTTGAAGCTCCGCAAAGCGGCCAGCGGCGGATGCGACTCCAGTTGAAACACCAACCCGTCGCCGGTCCAATCCCAACTGCGCGCGGCGAATTTGACGCCTTCCTTTTGCCACTGGGCAGCCAGTGCGGCGGCATCGGTCTTCAAAGTGTTGAGCCGGGCGAAGGTCGAGGGGGGCGTATTGTTGGCGCCCAGCAATTGGGTGGTCTTCTCCGCCCCCCAACGGGCCAACCAACGCTGGCAAAGCCATTCTGGATGCGAGAAGCCGAGCTGCGGTTGTTCGACCTTTAATTTCTGTAACAGCTCCTCGGTGGGCACGCGTTCGCGCGTGTAGCCGCGCAGCACGGCATTGACGAAGCCGGCCTGCGGGCCAAAACCGAGGGTCTTGGCCAACTCGACCGTTTCGTGGACGGCGGCGTGGTTGGGGACGCGGTCAAGCCAGAACATTTGGTAAAGTCCCAGCCGCAGCAAAATCTGAAGCGCCGGCTTCTGCTCGCGTCCCTCGGTCTTGCGCGCAATGAGCCAGTCCAGCGTCGTCTGCCACCGGACAATGCCATAAACCAGTTCCTGGCAAAGCCCGCGATCCACGGGTGACAGCGGTGTTTGCGCCAGCTCGTTTTCAAGCAAGGTTTCAACATAATCCGCGCCCGTCTCGCGCTGCCCCAGGACCGCGACCGCAATTTCTCTTGGTTTTTGCTGATGCACTGAGTAATAATGCCCGACGCTCAAGTTTAATCGAGTCATTTAGACAATTTATGAAAGAAGAGTTCGAGAAGATGGTTGTCGCTGGGAAGATCAACCGCCAGCATGTGGAGCCGCTGGTGTTGCTCGCCAAGGGCGGATATTGCACGCACCGCAGCTGGGGCTTCGGAAAAATCACGACGGTGGACACGGTCTTTGGCCGGTTCACCATTGATTTTCCCGGCAAAGAGGGCCATTCGATGGATCTGGCCTTCGCGGCCGAATCGCTCAAGCCGATCCCCAATGATCATGTCCTGGCCCGGAAGGCATCCGACCTGGCTTCGCTTCGGCAGATGGCGGCCCTGCACCATCTGGACTTGATCAAGCTCGTCCTGCAGAGCTACGGCGGCCGGGCCACCCCGGACCAAATCATGCACGCCCTCGTGCCGGACGTCATCGCTGACGATTGGAAAAAATGGTGGGAGGTGGCCAAACGGGAATTGAAGAAGGACGGCCATTTTCAAGTGTCGCTGAAAAAATCCGACCCCATTATTTATCAAACATTGGAGATTTCGTTGCAAGAGCGCTTGCTGGCCGAATTCCGGGCGGCCAAGGGGTTGAAGGCCCGACTGACCGTGGCCAATGAAATTCTTAAGAATAGTGCGGATTTGTCTGACAAAAAGGCTGCCGCCAGTGAGGCGATTAGCGCCTTGAACGTGGAAATTGCCACGCACCAACGCACGCAGCCAGCGCTGGCACTGGAAGCGATTTTTGTTCGCAATGACATTCAGGAAGCCGCCGTCCTGCCGGCAGCGGAAGGTGAAATCACCGCCAGCTCCATCTGGCTGCAAAATTTGAAGCTCGGCCATTTGGTGGAACAAATGCCCGCCGCCAAACACAAGCGCGCGTTGCAATCCTTCCAGGAGGCCAACCCGACCCTCTGGTATGAAGCGCTGCTCGCCATTCTCAACACGGTGCCCGCCAAGCTGTGCGGCGAATGCGCCCACCTGCTCATCCATAACGGCAAGCTCGGACAGCTCAAGGAAACGCTGGCGCGTTTGATCAGCCAGCATCAGGCCAGCAGTGAACTCCTGCTCTGGCTGGCCAAGGATCGCTCCGATTCCTTCGCCGACATTCTCGGGCCGGAAGTGTTCCGGGCCATGCTGACGGCGATGGAACGCGACCAGTTTAACGAGCGCAAATCCAACCGCTTGCGCGATTTGATCCTCGATGACCAGAGCCTGCTGCTCGAATTGATCGGCTCCGCCGATATTGAAATCATCAAAGACCTGACCCGGGCCCTGCAATTGTCGCCGAGCTTTGACGACATGGACAAACGCTCGCTGCTGGCGCGCATCGTAAAAAGTTTCCCGCTCGTCCAATCGCTCATCACCGGCGAACAGACCAAGCAGGAGGCCATGCTCATCGTTTCCTGGGCCAGCTTGGAACGGCGCAAGAACGAATACGCCGAGCTGGTGCAAAAGAAGATCCCCGCCAATTCCAAGGAGATCGCCATCGCCCGCAGTTATGGTGACTTGCGCGAAAACCACGAATACAAGGCCGCCAAGGAAATGCAGAAACTTCTGATGCGCCAGAAATCGGAACTCGAGACCCAGTTGGGGCGTGCCCGGGGCACCGATTTTGCCAACGTCAAAACGGACGCGGTCAACGTCGGCACCAAAGTCAAAGTCACCGATTTGAACAGCCAGCAGGCCGAGACTTTTTCCGTGCTTGGGGCGTGGGATTCGGAACCCGAACAGGGCATCATCAGCTATCTCAGCCCGGTCGCCCAATCGCTGCTGAACCGCAAAGTCGGCGAGGAAGTGGATTTTGAACTCGATGCGGTCAAAAAACGGTATCGCATCGACTCGATTGAGGCCACGAAACCGGCTGAAACCGAAACGAAGTAGAATCGGCACCACGCCGGTCGCTGGCTTCAAAACATCCCGTTTTTGTGCGTCCCTGGCCGGGATCATCACCGCTCCCAAAACACGGAGTCGGGCGCATTCACTTTCCTGCGCGCTGATCGCCGCTCCGTGTTCACATTCTACCAGCTGGTGCAAACCTCATCCAGGCAATGGGTAACCCGTGGTGAGAAACTCAAGACCGTAGGACACGAGATTCGCTGGCAATGCCTCCCCCCTTCCCTTCCTGCCTGCCCTCGCGCTTTCCTCAGAAGGGTGTGTTTCATCCGTGTCCCGTCCCCTGGCAAAACCAAGGTGTGACTCCCAGGAGTCGCTCGCCGGAAGATTTGGGCGGGCCGCAAATCCACCTTGCCGGCATCCCGCGCGAGGGACATGATGAACAAGTTACAACCATTGGCCGTCTCTGGTTATGGAAATACAAACCATGCACACATACCGATGGCTGCGCGCGGGGGTTCTCGCGGCGTTTGTTTTAGTCTTACCCGGTGCGCGCGCCGATGGCCCCGAAGGCAACCTCGCGGGTCATTCGCTCCACGGCGACGCTTTCAATGAAGGTCCGCGCCAGAAAGCCTACCTGATGGGCGGCACCGGCAAGGTCCATTTTCCGATCACCACCGCCGCGCCCCTCGCGCAGAAGTTTTTTGACCAGGGCATCGGGCAACTGCACGGCTTCTGGTATTTCGAGGCGGAGCGCTCCTTTCGCCAGGTCGCCGCGCTCGACACCAACTGCGCGACCGCCTACTGGGGCATGGCAATGGCCAATATCAACAACCCCAAACGCGCCAAGGATTTCATCAAGATCGCCACCGACAACAAAAGCCGGGTCAGTCCGCGCGAGGCCGCCTGGATCGACAATCTGGCCGCCTTTTACCTGAACGAAAAGAAGGATGAGAAAGAGCGCCGGCGGGAGCTGGCTCACGGCTTTGAACAGTTGGTGAAAACCAATCCCAAGGACATCGAAGCCAAGGCTTTTCTCGCCTTTCAAATTTGGGACAACGGCAGCAAGGGCATCGCCATCACGAACCGGCAGTCGGTGGAAACCATCATCACGCAGGTGATGGCGGCGGAACCGATGCATCCCTCCCACCATTACCGCATTCATCTGTGGAACGACAACAACAAGGACACCAACGCCCTCGTTTCGGCGGCGCTGTGCGGCCAGGCCAGCCCGGCCATCGCCCACATGTGGCACATGCCCGGCCACACGTTTTCGGCCCTGAAACGATACGCGGATGCGGCGTGGCAGCAGGAGGCGTCTGCCCGCGCCGACCATGCCAACATGATGCACGACCACGTGCTGCCCGATCAGATCCACAATTACGCCCACAACAATGAATGGCTCATTCGTGACCTGAACCACCTTGGCCGCGTGCATGACGCGGTGGATCTGGCCAAGAACATGATCGAGCTGCCGCGCCATCCAAAATTCAACACCCTCACGCGCGGCAGCTCCAACTACGGCCGCGCGCGCCTGTTCGAAACCCTGCTGCGCTACGAGTTGTGGGATGAGGTGATTGCCTTGAGCGAAACCATTTATCTGGAGCCGACCCACCTCGAAGCCGAACAGGTGAAACGGTTGCGCACGCTCGGCGTGGCCTGCTTCGGCAAAGGCGACGCCGCAGGCGGCCAACTGCAAATCGCCGCCTTGGAAGCCATGGTGAAACCTTCCGCGCCCACGCCTCCGCCGCTCGCAGAAAAGGTGTGCGACAAAACTCCCGCCCCGAACAAATACGAAAACACGGCGACCAACGCACCCGCGAGCCGGATCGCCCTCGTGGAGCCAGCGCTCGCCGAATTAAGGTGCCTGGCCGCGCTCGCGCTCGGGAATCGGGAGGCGGCGCGCCTCCAGTTCAGCAAGCTCAAAGATCTTTCCAAAGAACGGCAGGCGCAGTTGCAATGGCAATTAGGGGAGCCGGCCAAGGCCGAGCAACTCGCGCTCGAAGCCCTCAAGGCAAGCCCCAACCAGGTGCAACCGCTTGCCAATTACATCGACCTCGCTTATCGGAACGGCCATTTCAAGGAGGCTTTCACGCAGTTTTATGCCCTGCGCGAGCAGTCGGCCTGGCTCGACCTCGATGCGCCAATCTGCCAGCGCCTGCAACCGGTGGCGCACGACCTGGGCTTCGGCAAAGACTGGCGCAGTGCGGCCAGGAAACCGACGGATGTGGGTGTCCGTCCGCCACTCAACAAACTCGGTCCGTTTCGGTGGCAACCCACCGCCGCGCCGGAATGGTCCCTGCCCGGCCTGGACGGCAAAACTGTTTTGCTCAAACACTTTCGCGGCAAGCCGGTGGTGGTGATTTTTTATCTGGGTTATGGCTGCTCACATTGCATGGAGCAATTAAACGCGTTTGCTCCGCTGGCCAAGGAATACGCCGCGGCTGGCATCTCGCTGGTCGCAATCAGCACCGATACCGTCGCCGGGTTGAAGCAGACGTTTCCGAAGAGCAAAGCCGAAGCTGGTTTTCCGTTCCCGCTGGTGTCGGATCCGTCATTGAACGTTTTCAAATCGTACCGGGCCTATGATGATTTTGAAAAGATGCCCCTGCACGGCACGTATCTCGTCGATGGCGACGGCCTCGTGCGCTGGCAGGATATCAGCTATCAGCCCTTCACGGAACCCAAGTTTCTCCTGGATGAATCCAAGCGCCTGCTCCAGCAACCGCGCGAGCGTCTGACCGGGAAGCCCACCCGGCTGGCCGTGCGCAAGTAATCGCACCCTGCCTGCCACTTTCGGTCGAAGCATTTCGTGAAGCTTGAAATCAAGTATGGCCTGATCAGCGGCGCGGGCGTGTGCGCCTGGGTGCTGGTGGAGTTTTTTCTCGGCTTTCACAATGAACAGCTGGCGATCGGAAAAATCAGCAGCAATCTGGCCACAGTCATCCCCGTGGTGGTGCTCTACCGCGCCTTGAAGGAAAAGCGCGACCAGCGGCCGGACGGGGAACTCGACACAACGGAGGGCGTCAAGTCCGGGCTGGCGATTTCGGCGATCGCAGCCGTGATAACCACTGCGTTCTTGTGGGTCTATCAACATTTTATCAATCCCGGTTGGATGGAAAAGGCACTGGAATTTGAGAAGGCCCAGATGGCCAGTGCCGGTGCCACCGCGGAAGCGATTGAGCGCAAAGTGGCCGTCTTCAATATTCTGCACAGCGATGGCATTCAGATCGTCACCGGCTTGACTGGCACGCTGGTTGTGGGCCTGGCGATTTCCCTGATCATCACGTCGATCTTGAAAAAGAAAACACCCACAGCCGGGTGAATGAGGCGGAGCAAGTTCATTTGGCGTGCCCGCGCCGGGCCGCTTCCTTGCCGCCACCTTTCCACGCAAGCGCAAAACTCAATGTGGGCGTTTTGGATCGCCCCCTATGAAAAGGAACAGCCGTGATCCGCCTCCGGCTTTGCGGAGGTGAATCAAGGTGAATTCAGTCGCACGTTTTCGAGAAAGTTGGCAAACGATTTTCGCTCTCCTCGGGGGAGATTTGAGCCGGGTGTGATTAAAATTGGGTGAAGGAGAGTAGAGAACACGCGGGCAGCTTGAGCATTCGGGAGTTGGAGAGCGAAGCCGAAGCCGGCCCCTCACCCCGCCCTCTCCCCAGGGGCGAGGGAGTCCCCCGCGCCGCGTCCGAGTGAATCCGTGCGGTGGGCTAGACGCCGCGACGAAAGCCAGGATTTCCCCTTCCCCATGGACGGGAGCAGGATGCTGGGGTCGCTGGGCGAGTGAGGGGATGAGGCCAAACACGGACGTGGGGAGCGTGGCTCCCTCGCCCCGGGGGAGGGCGGGGTGAGGGGGACGCGTCGCGCTCCTCCACGAACGGATAATATCCTATCCGCGCGAGCTCTCAAATCACTTTTCAGCCTCACCCACTTTTAATCACACCCATTTGAGCCGTTGGGGTAAACGACGGGGTAAACGACGGCTTGCCCGAAACAATTCTTGGTGCAAGATTACCGCCGTGAGCGTCAATGCCATCAATCGCTTGCCGCTGGTCGTCACTGTCGTCATCGGCACCAAGGGCGAAAACGTCGCTCGCGACTACCCCACCAACGTCCGCGTTTCATCCGCCGAAAGCGGGCTGCCGATGGAAACCGTCTTTCTCTGCTTCCAGCTCCGTTCGCTTGATCCCGTGCGGTTCCCGGGCGCGCCTGTTGGCAAAGTTTCCCGGGCGATGTCAAGCCAAGTCGAAACCGCCGTTCGCCATTGTCTTGGATTGTGAGCCACGTTGCTGGAAAGGAGCGCGGACTTCAGAACCTGTGGGGAAAACTCGGTAACGGGTAGCACAGGCGACCCGCCTGTACCGTCCGGCCACTGGCCGGACGGAACGGGGAGGACGCTGGCGTTGGCAACAGGCTTCTGGAAAAATTCGTGTGCATTCCCCCATTCTGAGCAGCGAGTGGCCACTCGGAACAGGCCAGTGGCCTGTGCTATTGCAACGGGGCCCACAATAAGCAGCAGTGCGATTATGGCCGCAGCCTGGCCAGGCGACGTTCCACGAACTTCTGAACTTGTTGCAAATTCAATAAGCAGACAGCGGTGTGGGTTCTCTGGTAAGGTTGCAAACACACAAATGAAGACCATCGCCCCAAATCGTGCACCCCGGCGGGCGGGCGGGGTGGCTTCCGTGCTGGCCCTCGCTTTGTCTTGTCTCAACGGGTTTTCCGCGAGCGAAGCCCCGGTGCGCTTTAACCGGGACGTGTTGCCCATTCTCGCGGAGAACTGTTTTGCGTGTCACGGCTTCGACCAATCACATCGCAAGGCTGGCCTGCGGCTGGATCTGGCCGCGGAGGCAACGGCCACTTTGAAGACCAGCGCGCGCGCAATCGCACCGGGCAAGCCGAACGAAAGCACCCTGATCGATCGTATTTTCACGCGCCACGCGGATGACATTATGCCGCCCCCGGAAACCGGCCGGCACCTGACCGCCGCCCAAAAAGAAACGCTCCGCCGCTGGATCAAACAGGGCGCTCAATACGAAACGCATTGGGCTTATCTTCCCCCCAAACCAACGGAGCCGCCGCGGCCGCAGGGCGTAAAAAATCCCGTGGATCGGTTCGTCCGGGCGCGGTTGATGGCCGAAGGCGTGAAACCTTCGCCGGAGGCGAATCGCGCGACGCTGATCCGCCGGGTGACGCTCGATCTCATCGGACTACCGCCGTCACCGCTGGAGCTGGAGGCCTTCGTGAATGATACACGCGCCGACGCTTACCCGCAGGTCGTGGAACGGCTGCTGGCTTCGGAGCACTTCGGGGAACGGTGGGCGCGGTGGTGGCTTGATCTCGCGCACTATGGCGATAGCGACGGCTATTTGCAGGATTTCCTGCGGCCGGTGGCTTGGCGTTTTCGGCAATGGGTGGTGGAGGCCTTTAATCGCGATCTGCCGTTTGATGAATTCACGGTGCAGCAACTTGCGGGCGACCTGCTCCCAAATGCCACCACTTCCCAGCGCATGGGCACCGGCTTCCTGCGCAACACGCTGAGCAATCGCGAGGGCGGCGCTGACCTCGAAGAGTATCGGGTAAACCAGATTCTCGATCGCACCGCCACCGTGGGCACCACCTGGCTTGCTCTAACCACGGGGTGTGCCCAGTGCCACGATCACAAGTTCGATGCCATCACGCAGCGCGAATTCTACCAGCTCTACGCCTTCTTCAACAACGCCGACGAGGTGAACTTCGACGCGCCCCTGGCGGGCGAGCGCGAGCCATTCGAGAACGCCAAGCCGGAGCATGATCGCAAACGCGCACAGCTGATTGCGCTCGTGGCCGCGCCGCTCGCCGAGCTGCAGGCAGAGTGGGAGCGGCGGTTGCTGCACACCGAGGCGCATCCCAATGAGGACTTTGGCTGGGATCGCGCACTGGAGTTGATCGGCCTGCAATGGGGACAAAACCTCGGCGAGGGCCAGCTGGAGGGAATCAATATTATCAAACTCCTGCCGGCGCAACGCACGCCGGATCAAAAGGACCGGCTGCTGGACTATTTTCTAAAAGCTCCACCGCCAGCTTTTATCGCAAAGTTTAACGAACTTAAACTCGAGGAGCTGCGGTCCAAACTCGAAACGCTCGCGAAGGAGCTCCCGTCCGTAACGCGCGCCCCGGGGATGATGACCTTTTCCACGCCTCGCCCCACGCACATGCTTCTGCGTGGTGACTACCGCCGCCCGGGCGACGAAGTGAAGCCCGGCACTCCGGTGGCGCTGCCTGCGCTCAGGGTTCAAGGCGAAGTGGATCGTCTTGCGCTCGCGCGCTGGCTCGTTTCACCGGAGCATCCGTTGACGGCGCGCGTGGTGGTCAACCGCCTGTGGCAGGAATTATTCGGTCGCGGCCTCGTCGCGACTTCGGAAAACTTCGGCGTGCGCGGGGACCGCCCTTCCCATCCCGAACTGCTCGACTGGCTGGCCGTTGAATTCATGCGCCAGGGCTGGAGTGTGAAAGCCCTGCTGCGCCAGGTCGTGCTCTCGCAAACCTATCGCCAATCGTCCCGCGCGCGGCCGGAGCTCGCGATCCGCGATCCGCTCAATCGCCTGCTCGCCCGCCAGACGCGGCTGCGTCTTTCGGCCGAAGCCGTGCGGGACTCCGCCCTCGCGGTGAGCAGCCTGTTGAATCGCACGGTCGGTGGCCCGAGTGTGAAACCGCCACAGCCCGCCAGCGTATCGAAGGAGGGCTATAGCAATCAGTGGGTGGCCAGCCCGGGCGCGGATCGCTATCGGCGCGGGCTTTACACCTTCATTCAACGCACCTCGCCGTTCGCGCAGTTTGTCACCTTTGATCTCCCCGACACGAGCCGCAGCTGCACCCACCGCGAACGCTCCAACACCCCCCTGCAAGCGCTCCACCTCCTGAATGATCCCGCCTTTCTCGAAGCCGCCCAGGCGCTCGCGTCGCGCCTCCAGCGGGAGGCCCGCGGCAGTGACGAACAACGCCTCGACCGCGCCTTCGCACTCGTGCTCTCGCGTTCGCCCAAGCCCGGGGAGGCGCAGCGCCTGCTCGCCTATCTCCACCACCAGCGGAGCCTTTTTGCCAGTGATGCCGCCGCCGCGCGCGAGCTGGTTCAGGACGGCTTGCCCGGCACGGACCCCGCCTGGATCGAGCTCGCCAGCGTACTACTCAACCTCGATGAATTCATTAACCGCGAATGAAAGAGCCCCACCGATTCAGAATGACCACAGATGAAAAACCAACAATCCCAATCGGTGGTCGCCCTGAATCGGCGGGACAACCTTTCCCGCCGCGATTTCCTCGCGCGCTGCTCGCACGGATTCGGCGCCATCGCGCTCTCGCAGTTGCTCGCCCGGGATGGGCTCGCCGCAGCGGCGCCGCATTTCGCACCCCGGGCCAAAAACGTCATCTTCATTTTCATGATGGGCGGGCCGTCGCATCTCGATCTGTTCGATCCCAAGCCAAAGATGACCGCGTTGCACGGGCAGCCGATGCCCTCGTCGCTCGTGCAGGCCAAGAAAAGCGCCACCGGCGGCGTGCTCGAGACGGTGATGGCCAGCCCGCGCAAGTTCCAACGCCACGGACAGAGCGGGACGGAGTTCTCCGAACTCCTGCCGCACACGGCCGCGCTGGCGGATGAGATTTGCCTGATCCGCTCGCTGCATTGCGAGCAGAGCAATCACGATCCCGCCCAACTGCTCCTGCACTGTGGCACGCCGTTGTTTGGCAATCCGAGCATGGGCTCCTGGGTCAACTATGGCCTCGGCAGCGCGTGTCAGAACCTGCCCGGCTACCTGGTCCTCCTCTCCGATGACGGACACGGCCTCGAAGGCGCTGGCTCCTCGCTGTGGGGCAGCGGTTTCATGCCGTCCACCTATCGCGGCGTATCGTTCCGCAATTCCGGCGATCCGATCCTGCATCTCAACCGCCCGCCCGGCATCAGCGCCGCCACACAACGCGCGCGCCTCGACGTGCTCCGCGATCTCAACCAGCGGCATCAGCAGAACACGGGCGACCCGGAAATCGCCGCGCGCATCGCGGCGTATGAAATGGCCTTCCGCATGCAGACCGCCGCGCCGGAGCTGCTCGACTTTGGCAAGGAATCCGCCGCCACCCGCGCCCTCTACGGCCTCGATGCGGAAAAAACCAGGCCCTTCGGCACGAACTGCCTGCTCGCCCGCCGCATGGTGGAGCGTGGCGTGCGCTTCGTGCATCTCGTCCACAGCACCTGGGATCATCACGGCGACCTGAACGCGCGCCTCGGCAACAATTGCGCCATGACCGACCAGGGCGCGGCCGGGCTGCTCCAAGACCTCAAACAGCGCGGGCTGCTGGACGATACGCTCGTCGTTTGGGCCGGCGAGTTCGGCCGCACCCCAATGGGTGAGGTGCGCCGCGGCGTCAGCAAGGATGGCCGCGATCATCATCCAAATGCGTTCAGTGTGTGGCTCGCCGGCGGTGGAACAAAGCGCGGTCTGGTTTACGGAGCCACCGACGATTTCGGATACAACGTCGTCCAGGACGCCGTCCACGTGCACGATCTCCAAGCTACGATCCTGCACCTGCTCGGCCTCAACCACGAACAACTCACCTACCGCCATGCGGGTCGCGATTATCGCCTGACCGATGTGGCCGGCAACGTGGTGAAAGGAATTCTCGCGTGAGCAAGGCTCCCACAGATTCAGAACGACCACAGATTTTGATACCCATGAACACGTCCCTCCAAAAGCAATCGGTGGTCGCCCTGAATCGGTCGCCAAAATTCTCCCGGCGCCATTTCCTGGCCACCTCCACCTCTGCCCTCGCTGCGCTCGCATGTCAGCGCCCGGCTTTTGCCGCCGAGAAGACGCGCCTGAAACATAAATACATCGACATCCACACGCATCTCGGTGCGTTTCATTTTGGGCGGCATGTCAGCGTCAAAGTTTTGCTGGACTGGATGGATGAGCACGAGGTCGAGCGGGCGGTGATTCAGCCGCTCGTTTCGCCGGAGGCCGCCCCCATGTTGCAGTCGATGCAGACCAGCGATGCCGCCCTCGAAGCGGCCAAGGCGCATCCGGACCGGCTCATCGCCTTCTGCTGCCTCGATCCGCGCGTCACCGTGGACCCGACCGCAACCAGGACGTATCCCGAACGCCAGGGACACGTCGTGGGGGTCAAGGGCATGATTGAAATACTTAAACGCTACAAAGATGCCGGGGCGCGCGGTCTGGGTGAACACAAGGTCGGTCTCCCCTTCGATCATCCACAAATGATGCAGCTCTACGAAGCCTGCGACACGCTCTACCTGCCGATTCTTTTTCACCTCGACGATCTGCGCGGCATTGATACGCCGGGCCTCCCGCGCCTGGAAAACGTGCTCAAGGCCTTCCCCAAACTCCCGCTCATCGGCCACGCCTGCGGCTTTTGGTCTTCGATCTCGGGCGACGTAACGAAGGAAGACTTCGGTCGCTATCCGAAAGTCCCGCGGCCCATCACGCCCGGCGGCGCGCTCGACCGGCTCATGGACGACTATCCCAACCTCTACGCCGACCTCTCGGAGCCCGGCGGTGCGATCGCCCTCACGCGGGATCCGGCGTTCGCCCGCCCGTTCGTCCTGCGCCGCGCCGACCGCCTGCTCTTCGGCAGTGACTACCTCATGCCCGGGCAGCAAATCCCGCAGTTTGAAATCCTGTCCGCCATGAACCTGCCCGCTGACGTGCAAGCCAAGATCCATCGCGGCAATGCGATCCGCATTTTGAAGCTCGGCGGGCAACCTTGACTTGCGCTCCGGCGCTGTGGGACAAAACGTGGATGACCACCACCGCTTTGCGTTGGACCGCTCTCGCCGCAGTCCAACTTTTGTTCACCGGCTCGTTTGCTGCTCTCGCGGTCGAAGCCGCAACTGCTACGAACGATCCGGCCAAGGCGTTTCCCAACTTTATCAAAGCCCGCGCGGCTGAACTTCGAGTCCATGACCAGCCACCCGCCACCCTGGCGAAATGGGAGCGGCAGCGCGCACGCCTGCGCCAGGACTTATTGAAAGCCTGGGGCGGTTTTCCCGAACCCCCCTGTGCGCTCGAGCCGAAAAAGCTCGGTGAAATCCAGCGGGACGGTTACCGAATCGAAAAACTCATCTTCCAGACTCGCCCCGGCATCTGGATGACCGCCAATGCCTACGTGCCCGACCGGCCCGGCAAGCTCCCGGCCCTGCTCGCCGTTCACGGCCATTGGCCCGGCGCGAAGCAGGATCCCGTGGTGCAGGCGCGTTGCATCGGCCCGGCCAAGCTGGGTTTCTTCGTGCTCGCCGTGGATGCATTTGGGGCGGGCGAACGCGCGATTGGCAAGGAACTGGGCGAATACCACGGTGAGATGGCAGCCGCCACCCTGTTCCCCGTTGGACTGCCGCTTTCGGGGCTCCAGGTTTATGAAAATATGCGCGCGGTGGACTACCTGCTCACGCGTCCGGAAGTGGATCCCGCCCGCATCGGCATCACCGGGGCGAGCGGCGGC
>JAYTXL010000197.1:0-2107 GCA_043742955.1 Verrucomicrobiota bacterium
CGGCTCGGCGATGGTGTGGACTTCGGCGCGGCTGGCGAAATCATTGAAGACCGGGTGCATCGTGGGATAACCGAGCGAGCCGAGGTAAGTGACCTTGAGGCCAAGTCGGGCGAGGGCGTTGGCCATGATCGGGCCGTTGCCGCCTAGTTTGATCCGCTGCACGACGGCTTCGAGATTGGTGCTTTGACCGGCGGCACCGGCGAGACGGCTGGCAAGGCTGGCGATGGTGGGAAGACGTTGGTAGGTCTCAGCGTTCTGGCGCTGGCCGACGATGTGGATGATCTCATCGACGAAACCGTCGAGCCCGATGAAGGCCTGGAGACGGGTGGCGCGCTCCACGGAACCAAGGAGGCGGGCGGCGCATTGCTCGCGAATTTCCTGGGGGGAATTCATGGGGCGGCGACCGCGCTAATCAAGCTTCACGCCGAGGATCTGGAGCACGCGCTCCAGGTCGGCGTCGGAGAAGAAACGGATTTCGAGCGCGCCTTTGCCGAGTTTGTAGCGGAGGGAAATCTTGGTGCCGAGCCGTTCGCGAAGTTTGTTTTCGAGGGAGGCGAGATGGGCGTCAGGCGGCAGTGGCGTGCCGGGTTTGGTGGTGGCGGGCGCGGGCGGTTGCTGCCATTGCGCGACGAGCGATTCGGTCTGACGGACGTTCAAGCCTTCCTTCAAAATTTTCGTCGCGGCCTGCTTGATCTGATCGGCGCCGGACAATCCGAGAATCACCTTCGCATGACCGGTGGTGATACGGCCTTCGCGCAAGTGGCTCTGAACTTCGGGCGGGAGCTTGAGGAGGCGAAGGGCGTTGGCGACGGCGACGCGGCTCTTGCCAACCTTGGCGGCGACATCTTCCTGGCGGAGTTGAAACGCCTCGATGAGTTGCTGGTAGCCGAGGGCTTCTTCGACGGGATTCAAGTTCTCGCGCTGGAGATTTTCGATGAGCGCGAGTTCGAGCACGGAGCGATCATCCGCCTCGCGCACGATGACGGGCACTTCGGCGAGGCCGAGAAGCTGGGCCGCGCGCCAGCGGCGTTCGCCGGCGATGAGTTCGAGGTGATCGGCCTGTTCGCGGACGATGAGCGGCTGGACGATGCCCTGTTCACGAATGGAATCAGCGAGTTCCTTGAGGGCGTCAGGGGTAAAATCCTTGCGCGGTTGGAAGGGACTGGGGCGCACGCGAGAGATCGCGACGCGACGCACCTGATCGCCCGGAAGGACGGATGAAATTGCAGGGGCGGCGGCGGGTGCGGTGCTGGCGACGGGAGCCGTCCCGCCGAGCAACGCGCCCAAGCCGCGGCCTAAAGCCGGTTTTGCCATGCGGCGAGAATAGGGAGCAACGTTGGCAAAAGGCAAAATTAATCTGGGTGGTTTTGCTTTTACGGCATCGCTTTTAGAAAGGGGTCAGTCCTCACTATTGACACTGATTCAGCCGGAACAATGCAGTTGGATTTGTCGGGGAGCACAGTCGCCCCGGCTGTGGTTCGGCGCGCCCACGCGCCGAACACGGGCGCAAAAGCAGGCATCAAACGGTGTGGCGGCAAGTGAGGATTGCCCTCTTTACGATAAAAATTCTTACGGCTTGTCGGTTAGATTTTCGTACTTCCGGGCAATCTTCCCATTTGCCCCGTCCCATAGCGCAAATGGCCTTCCATCCTTAATCACCATGAACTTCTCATCAAACGGAGAAAACCCTACAATGTGTTCGAGATCATTGGTAAATCGCAGGACTTCCCGACCAGACTCCACATCCCACAGCGACGCACCGTGTCCGAGGAGGCTCCCACCAGCGCTCTTCAGTGTCCACTTGGTAATAAGCCGTTTCCCACTTCCACTAATGGCCATTTGCTCGACCGTGCCAGGCACATGGTGTTGGAATCGCCTGATTTCCTTTCCTGTCTTTGTGTCCCATAATCTGGCCGAGCCATCGAGGGAAGTGGTCATTATCCTCTGTCCGCCACTCGTGAACAATGCCTGACGCACCATGTCTTTATGTCCGGAAAATTCCCGGACCAGCTTCCCTGTCTTCGCATCCCAAATCTGTGCCGAGCCTCCAATGGCTTGGTCGAGAATAGATTTTCCATCGCGCGTTGTTCTCGGAATCCAAGTGCGC
>JAYTXL010000198.1:0-2617 GCA_043742955.1 Verrucomicrobiota bacterium
GCCTCGTAGCCGCGCACTCTTTTGGAATACATTTTGGAAAAAACCGGCTCGGCGTCGTCCACATAATCGTAAACGATGACTTCACGCTTGCGGTCGTGAAGGCGATGGAGGCGACCGACATATTGTTGGAGCGTTCCGCGCCAGGAAATCGGCATGGCCAGGAAGAGCGTGTCGAGGCGGGCGTCGTCGAAGCCTTCACCGATGTAGCGACCCGTGGCCAGCAAAACTCGCTCTTCACCGTCGGGAATAGCCTTCAGTTGCTCGGCGACGGCTCTCCGCTGCTTCGCCCCCATGCCGCCCTTCAATACCACAACGTGTTTAACCAGAGCGGCAATTCTGGAGGCGAATTCGTCCACTTGGCTGGTGCGTTCGGTGAGCAGAATCGGGGAGCGTCCCGCCTTGATGCAGGTCAACAAGTCCTCGAAAATGAGACTGTTACGAGCCTCGTCTCCGGCGAGCGCTGCATACAACTCGTGCATTTCGTGTTTTCCCACCGACGGCGGCATTCGAAAATTAGTTGGGCGGGGAATGACGATGTGGGTGAACGGTCGTGAGAGCGCTTGCTCCTTTGCATTCACACGATGACGGATTGGCCCGCACTGCATCACGATAATCGGGTGATGGCCATCCTTGCGCTGCGGTGTGGCGGTGAGTCCGGTCACATAACGTGCTTTCACCTGCCGAAGCACCTGCTCAAAGCTCACGGCGGAAAGATGGTGGCACTCGTCCACAATGACGTGTCCGTAGTTGGCCACCAGATCGTTCACGACCTGCTTTCGATTCAAACTCTGGGTGACCGCAACATCGATCTTCCCGTTCGAGCGGCGACGTCCTCCGCCAATTTGCCCGATGTCCTTAGGCGGCGTAAATAAATAAAGGTAGCAACTCAAGTTGTTGAGTTTGGCTTGATGACATAGTTCCATTCACCGTGGAACCTGTTGCGTTTTACGTTTACCCGTTTCATTTCCTCGTTGGTGACCTTCCGACCGGTGGGATATTTTCGGCGGTCGAGGCGGCAGGTGACCTTCAATCCCTTGGCCGTGGTGGTTTTGGAAATCAGGTTCACAATGGTCTCATAATCCCTCAAGGGTTCCCCGCGCCAATTGGAGGAGATGAAGGAAAAGAGGCGGTGCTCGATCTTGTTCCATTTGCTGGTGCCCAGCGGAAAGTGGCAGACCGAAAGTGAAAGCCCGGTTTCATCCGCCAGCTTTTGCAGTTCCAGTTTCCAGAGCCGCAGCCGGGATCCGTTGCTGCCGCCGCCGTCGGCGGTGATGAGGATGCTTCCCGCCGTGGGATACAATTGGCGTCCTTCAAACCGCCACCATCCGCGAATGGATGCCACCGCGAAGGCTCCCGTGTCATGGTCGGTGCCGACGTTCACAAAACCCGCATTGCGCCCCAGATCGTAAATCCCATAGGGAAAGGCCCGAGGCACGTCGGGGCTTGGGAAGTCATGCCCTTGGACAGTGAGGGGATTTTTGGCGGGAAGCCATTGCTGGCCGGCATTGTCGTAGTTGCCGATGAGTTCCTTCTTCTTGGTGTCCACCGAAATGACCGGCAGCCCCGCCGCCAGTGATTTTTTGACGCAGGCGTTGATGTGGCGAAACTGTCCGTCCCGATCCGGGTGCCCGCCACCCTCCTCGGTCTTGCGGTTGCTTTGCAGGCTGTAGTTCTGTTCGTGGAGCAACTGGGACACCTTCATGTGGCTGACCGGGTGCTTCTGCCGGCTCAGTTGCCGGGCAATGGCCCGCGTGCTTTTGCAAATCCACCGCAGAGGGGATTCCGGATCGCCGCGCGTCTCGCCATCAATGAGGCCGTCCAGTGCTGAAAGAAGACGCGGATCGGAAACGGTGATGTTCTTGCGCCCACCACCCACCCGACGAATATGCCCCTCCGGAGGAGAGTCGGCCTCTTGAATTTCGCGCACGCCTTTGACTATCGCCTTGCGGGACAACCCACAGGCCCGGTGAACGACCGAAACCCCGCCGTAACCCAGGCCGATCGCTTCGTTGGCCGCCATGAGGCGTCGCGTCCGCTCATCAAGCAGCGGCCAGACAGCCTTGAGCTTTTGGGCCAACGCCGGATCGGAACTCATGGGCCAATATCATGCCAAGTTCCAAACAAGTTGCCACCTTTATTAATTTACACTGCCTTAGTGGGCAGATTCAGGAACGAAGCGAGTCGCTCGCGCCATTGGTCCAAAAGTTGGCGGCGATGCACCAGCACCAAGGTATTTGCCTTCCGGGCGGCAATCAACCATGCGGCCACGACTGTTTTTCCAAAAGCCGTCGTGGCGGACAAGATGCCGTCATCGTGGGCCAGCATGTCGTTGGCGGCGGCTTGTTGGTCGGGCCGAAGCTGGCCGTGAAAGGTCAGGTCAAGCTGCTGACCGGCGAATCGCTGATCGTCGAGGTCCACAGCTACCTTGTGTGATTCGAGGAGCGCGATGATTTCTCCCAGACAACCGCGCGGCAAGGCGAGGTGTTTCGGAAATTCCTCGGCGCAACGAATCACGCGTGGCTTGTCGAAGGTGGACAGTCGCATGGCTTGGGCGCGATAGAACTCCGGGTTCTGAAACGCGGCGATCCGATGCAGGCGATTCAGCATTGCGGACGGC
>JAYTXL010000199.1:0-3703 GCA_043742955.1 Verrucomicrobiota bacterium
TAAGGAAGCGCTGAATAATTCGACACCGCAGAGACGGGAAGAGCGCAGAGATTTGATTTTGAAGGCTTTTCTCTGCGGCCTTCCCGGCTCTGCGGTGCTTGATCAGCATTTCCCTAACTCGGTGGATCATTTTTGCGCACCCGGTATGGCAAAATGAGGACTCCGGCAAAACCAAGCGCGAGACAAAGCAGGTGCAGCGAAGCCACGCTGACCTTGTGCAACATCGGATTGGCTGTGGAGAATGGACTGAAAGGCATCAGATCCGCGTGCATGATGCTATCGAGAAAAACGTGACTGTAGGTGCCGAGAAAGGCGCTCAAGAATGCGACGCCCCATGGGATGCGGTCCGACCGGCCAAATCCTTCGGTGAAGGGCGCTGGAAACCAGGCCCGCCAAACTCGCAACACCAGCCGGCAGATGGGCCGCCCCGTCAGCGCGCACGCCAGCCCGACGAGGGTGGCTCCCAGGTAGGTGTGGAAGAATCGGTGAACTGGATACTCGCCACGGAAAAGATGGAACCCCGATTCGAGATCAGTGACGAGCTGCGAGTAGCAGAAAATAGTGACGCTGAAATGCGCCGGTGCCACCGCTTTGAGTGCTGCTCCCGGGCCGAAATGAAAGGGGGTGATTGGCATGGCGCACGATACCGTCAGCGATCCGGGTTCACTGTTGAAAAGGGCTGACCATTGATTGGCCCGCAGCCAGTGTGATTGTTTTTAAGCGCAGAAAAGCTGGGACAGTTTTGGTGCGGGACGGTTTTCCTAAAATTGGCTGACGTTGGTGGCATGACCGAAGGCTTGCAGAACCCCAAACCCAGGCAAGAGGAAAGTCCCAGCCTGCCCAAGTCGGACTGGAGAAATTGACAAGGCCGCAAATTTTCCGGCAGTCAGGAGCAGTCGGAGGCGCGCGACCAGGGGTTTGGAGTT
The DNA here is from genome assembly GCA_043742955.1 of Verrucomicrobiota bacterium. Classification (GTDB taxonomy): domain Bacteria; phylum Verrucomicrobiota; class Verrucomicrobiia; order Limisphaerales; family JAYTXL01; genus JAYTXL01. Next base: position 927 of record JAYTXL010000199.1, read on the forward strand.
CCGCATTTATGCGGTCCGGCTTGGCTCCAAACACCCCGACCGCATAAATGCGGAACTCCATACCCGGATTTTCAAACAGGCTCTTAGTGGACGTTCGCCTGATCGAGTAAACGCGGAACTCCAGACGGGATCAGTACCCGTCACCTGCGCTCACGGCATCATTGCCAGATTGGTGCGCCACTGGTCAGTGACGGCCCAAAGATTCAACGGCGCGAAGGTGCGTCCGAATTTCACGAACCGCGCGCTGCCGTCCGCGAAAGTGTAGTTGGAGCCGCCGTTGCGCAGCCGCGCACCCGCACCGTGCCGGCTCTCCTCGACTTCCAGAAGATCGTTCGCCTGAAAAAAATCCATGTAAACGTGCGGTGAGCCGGTGACTTTCTCGCCAAAGACAATGGTCTCCGAGGTTTCGCGGATGGCCGATTCAGGCATGCCTGTTGGCCAGTTGAGATTTTGAAAGTCAGACCATTGCGCCGGGGTGAGGGTGCTTTGAAAATAATCGTTCCACCCGTTGATGATGTAGCTGCGCGGCGCAAACATCAGGGCGTTGGTCACCACCGCGCTGGGCAGGCTGGACGGCGTGAGCGCATCGCTGGGGCATTTGAGCACGGCGATGTTCAGGTAATAGGGCAGCAGGCGGTCCATCCAGAGCGGGAAATTGCGCGGGACGAAACGGTCTTCGTTTTCGTCGTTGTACATCGACGAAGCGAGGCCGAGCTGGCGCAGGTTGTTCACGCAGCCGATGCGGTGCGCGCTTGCTTTGGCGGTGGAGAGGGTGGGCAGCAGCATGGCCGCGAGGATGCCGATGATGGCGATGACGACGAGCAGTTCGATGAGCGTAAAGCCGGGGCGGCGGAAGGGCCGAGTCATGACGGGACTCCACGATGAATTGGGTCGGATGACGCAACACGTGGGAGAGTGCATGCAATCTACGCGACGCCGGGCGCGGATGTCAAACGCCAAATCGGCGTAATGTGCGGGGGCGTACCGGGGCCGGTCACGCGGCGGTGAAGCGGTCGTAGTCGGCGTGGGTGCCGATCCAGTACCAGACGTTGACGGGGCCGTCGATGAAGAACAGGGCGCGGTAGCGTGGCGTGACGGTTACGGAGAACCGCTCGACCATGCGGTTCCCTGGGCCGTGCGGCTTCAACTTGTGAAGCCTCAGCGACGGCTGGCGAGGGTTCGCTACGAAGAGGATGAACTTACGCCGCGCCGCTTCCCGGATTGCCGCCGGCAGGGCGGCGTCGAGTTCTCGAAACTCGCGGTTGCGTCGGTTGGAGGAACCGAGGGGCACTTCCGCCTCGGAGGCGTCGGCGGGGGGCTTGTCGGCCACGTCAATCGACCAGCCCTTCCAGAGTTTCCCCGCGGGCGTACTCCGCCATCGCTTCCTCGCAGAACTCGAGCATCTTGCCGGAAATCACGTACGACGGGTTCAGGAACGCTTTGACTTCGACGGTGAGCTTCCGCAGCGCGGCGAGTTCGCCGACGCCGTCGCCGCACTGGGGGGACTGCGACGCCACCAGGTCCGCGTGTTCGGCCAGGGCGAGCCAGCGCTTCCAGAGAATGTTCAGCGCGTTGCTGATCTCTTGGCACCGGGGGCCGTCCTTGGTCCAGGCCATCTCGTTGGCGGTGTCGATCGACTCCTGAAGCTCGAACAGGCCGACGAGCTGAGCGACCGTCGCCGCGAGTTGGCTGGCCTCGTCAGCGCTCTCGTTCCAGGCCGCCTCCAACAGTGCGGTTTCGAGGCGGTCGATCTGGCCGCGGACTTCGGCGACGCCGTCGCGGGGCGGGTTCTTCGTCACGGCCTGGCTCCTGCGCGGGTTACGAACGTCATCGCATCCTAACCCGCCCGCCCGCCGCCGTCAAACCGCGCCCGTACACTGACGGCATGCCCCCACCGCGCCTCGTCCTCGTCCACGACTGGCTCACGGGGATGCGCGGCGGCGAGAAGTGCCTGGAGCCGGCGTGCGTGCGCTGGCCGACGGCCCGGCTCGTGACCCTGCTGCACGACCCCGGAGCGGTGTCGCCGGCGATCGAGCGGCTGCGGCCCGAGGCGAGTGCGCTCAACCGGCTGCCGGGGGTCTTACGCTACTACCGCTACTTGCTGCCGGTCATGCCGCTGTTCGCGGCGCGGAGGCTCCCCGACTGCGACGCGGTGCTGAGCTTCAGCCACTGCGTGGCGAAGGCCGCCGTGCCGCCGGCCGGAGTACCGCACGTCTGCTACTGCTTCTCGCCGATGCGCTACGCCTGGCACCTGCGCGACGCCTACTTCCGCCGCGGGCCACTCGGGCGCGTCAAGGCCGCGGCGCTCGACGTGGTCCTCGGCCGCCTGCGGGCGTGGGACCGGCGCACGGCGTCGCGCGTCACCCACTTCGTCGCCATCAGCCGCACGGTGCAGGCCCGCATCCGCGAGTGCTACGGCCGCGACAGCGTCGTGATTTGCCCGCCGGTGGACACCGACTTCTACACGCCCGACCCGATGCCGCGGCCGCGCGAGGACTTCTACCTCGTGGTGTCGGCGCTCGCCCCGTACAAGCGCTTCGACCTGGCGCTCGACGCCTGCGCGGCCCTCGGGCGAAGGCTCGTCGTCATCGGCGGGGGGCAGGACGAGGCGCGGCTGCGCCGCCGCGCCGGGCCGACGGTCACCTTCCTGGGCCGCCAGCCGGACGGCGTACTGCGAGACCACTACCGCCGCTGCCGGGCGCTGCTGTTCCCTGGCGAAGAGGACTTCGGCATCGTGCCGGTGGAGGCGCAGGCCTGCGGGGCACCGGTGATCGCCT
>JAYTXL010000200.1:0-35296 GCA_043742955.1 Verrucomicrobiota bacterium
AGGTAATTGGGCGGGCGCCGCGGCGCCCCCGCGCCGCTGTATTCCAGAATCGAATAGAGCAAGGGGACAAACTTGGAAGAGAGCGCCAGTTGACTGTCCTCGGGCTGCCATCCCGCAGTGAACACCAGCAACTTGCCTTTGCCCACGGGGATTTCAAGCAGGGCGGCGTCGCCATTGTCGAATTTCGCCAGGATCCTGGCCCCGGGAATTTTCGCGACGTCAACCCGGCGGTGTTTCCAAAAATGAATCTTGGTGAAATCACTAAAGCGCGGATCGGCAAACGGCGCGAAAAGTGGGTGCCGAAAATCAATCTCCCCCAGCATGGAATAGCCCCCGCCCGCCGCCTCACTGGCCAACAAGCCATCGACTTCCAGAAGCCCCCCCAGGGTCGGCGCCACTGCGGATGATCGCAGGAGGAGCAGCAAGGTGTTGCCCTCCTCTTTCAGCCGGCGACGCACGGCCGCCCAGCGCGCCTCCGGCAAGGCATCGGCGATCACCACCAGCGGCGTGTTTTCCAGATCCGCCGGCAGCAGCACCGCATCGGCACGGCGCGCGATCACCTGGGCAACTTGCCGCCGGGTTTCCTGGAAGCCGCGCTTGAGGAAGTAGAGCGGTTGCGTGGCGTCCTTTTCCGCGTCATTGCCGAGGAATAAAATATTCACCCGCGCCGCCTCCGGCGAAACCACAAAAACCGTGTTATCAAAATCATCATCGTCGCCGCGCAGGATCAGGCGATCCACGGCCGCGCCTGCGGGGGGCGCCGGCGCAGGAATTACCCGACTTTGCCCCGGCGGGACGTACACATCGACCGCCGCTCCGGCGAAACTCTTGCCGTCGGCCAGCGCCCAGCCGACTTGGAATTGCTCCTTCTGCGAGTCGGAGGCATTGCTGACCCGGACGCGGATTTGCGTGTCGGCCGGTTTTTTCGCCGTATCCTCGGTCTCGGCGACGAGTTGCAAACCGGCATTGGAACTTCGTTTCGCCTTGACCGGGTCGATCGTCAACTCGATGTTCCGCGGCCACTCGAACGCTTGCAGCGCATCCAACCGGCTGCCTTCCTGCAAATCGCTAATCAAGACGATCTGCAGTTGCCCGGTGAACAATTTGTCATGGGGATCACTGAGCGCCTCGGCGGCGGTGATGAGGGCGTTGCCGAGGTGGGTGGCATGCCAACCGGGTGCCGCTTCCGCGAGCCGCTTGGAGGCCAGGGGGGCACGCTCGGCGATGGCAGTCTGCGTCCATTGCTCGAAGGTGAGGCGACGATTCACCGAACGGTCAAAGGTGAAAAGCGCGATCTGATCGGCGGGACCAGTCTGGCGAAGATGCGCCTCGACTTTCGCGCGCGCATCCGCCCAGAGCGAGCCGCGTTTCATGCTAGCGCTCGTGTCCAGGAGCAGGACGACGCGTTTACCGGGTCCGGTGGATTGCGGATTGTCGCCGGCGCTTTGAATAAAGGGTCGCGCAAAACCGAGCGCCAGGAGGCCAAGCACGAGCGAACGCAACAGCAACAGGAGAAGGTGTTCGAGCCGGCTGCGCTTCGTCACGCGCGGCGGCGTGGGCAGCAGAAACATCAACGAACTGAAGTTGGTCCGCTCCTTCGTGGTGCGCCGGATGAGATGGAACGCAATCGGTAATGCGACCGCGAGCGCGCCAACCAGGAAAAGCGGGGAGAGGAAGTTCATGCGTTTGCCCCGTCACGCCAGCTCCGAAGGAGCGCAATTCGACAGCCCAGGGTGAAGCCCTGGGGCGCGAAGGAGACGGGATCGAAGCCCTGAAAGGGCGACCCATCGCCGGAATTATCCGTTCCTCGATTCGGTTCAGTCCCACACATAACATTCGTCGTATTCGATTCCATGCTTCTCTAGAAACATGCGGTATTCCACTTGAAATGGCACCCGGCGATGGTGCTCAGCCTGAGCGGTGATGTACCCCTTGAGTTGATCGACGCCGGACTGACCGATGGAGAACGCCTCGTAGCTATTTTGCCAAAAGAAGTCGGCGAACTCAGGCCCTTGCGTCTTCATCCAACACGACGAACCTGTTTTCAATTCTTCGACCAGTTTGGCGATCGTTACAGTTCGCGACATCGAGAAGAGGATGTGCACATGGTCCGCAACCGAGTTCGTGATGAGCGATGGCGAGCCGTGATTATTCAGGATTCCGACCAGGTAAGCGTGCAACTGGGGACGAACAGCGTTGGTGATTAGCGGTCGCCGGTCTTTCGTGCTGAAGACGAGATGAACCAGAACGCAGGCAAGGGATTGGGGCATGGTAAGGTTTTGGTTCGCCCCTTCAGGGCTGATGCGCTTTGGATAAAAGTTTACCCAGGGCTTCACCCTGGGCTGTTGCATTAAGCCCCGTTGGGGCTGCTGATCGGTGCCAATTGCCAACCAGGAAAAGCGGGGAGAGGAAGTTCATGGGTTAGCGTCGGGTTTGCTTGACCTTCCGTCCGCGCTGCATCCGTTCGCGCAGGAAGTCGAAGAGGGCCAACTCCAAGGCCTGATCGGTCGCCAAACGCTGGTAACCAATGCCGAGCTTCTGACAGGTCGCCCGTGCGGCAGCGCAATGACGTTCCAACTTATCCAGGTAGTCGCGCCGGGCCGCCGTCGGGTCAACGTAAATATCCCGGCCCGACTCCACGTCATGAAACATCGCGGCCTGCTCGAAGTTGAACGTCAACTCCGCCGGGTCGAGAACGTGAAATAGAACCACCTCATGCCCGCACGCAGCAAGGCTCGTCAAATTTTTCTCCAGCGTTTCAATGGGTGCGAGCAAATCGGTGATCAACACCATGAGCGCCCGGCGCTTGACTATTTCCACGATGCGCTTGAGCGGCACGGTGAGGTCGGTGGCGCTGCCCCCGGCGGGCTTTTCCAGCGCCAGCATTAGGTGGCGCAAATGGCCGGTGCGATGGCGCGCCGGCAGGTATTCGCGGATTTGCTCATCAAACGTGAGCAGCCCGACCGCATCGCCCTGCAAGTAGAGGAAGTAAGCCAGCGTGGCCGCGAGGGTGTTGGCGTATTGGGCCTTGGTCCAGCCGATGGAGCCGTAGGTCATCGAGCGGCTGTTGTCCACGAGCAGATGGCAGCGGAGGTTCGTCTCGTCCTCAAATTTCTTGATGAAGTAGCGGTCGCTGCGCGCGTAGAGCCGCCAGTCGAGATAACGCGGGTCATCGCCGGGCGTGTATTGGCGATACTCGGTGAACTCCACGGAGAAACCGTGATAGGGACTCCGATGCAGCCCCTTCCAAAACCCCTCGACCACCAGGCGCGCGCGCAGTTCAAGATTCTTGATGGCCATCAGCGCCCGGGGCGCGATCAGCGTGCCCGGCTGGGCGTCGAGCGTTTTGGGGGGAGCAATCACGCGCCTACGTTCGGCTGCACGGTTTCGAGCAACCGCTGGATGACCTTTTCCACAGTAATGCCCTCGGCCTCAGCGCGGTAGTTAATGAGGATCCGGTGGCGCAAGACCGGTGCGGCGAGGGTTTGAATATCTTCAAGGACCACATGCGCACGGCCCTGGAGCAGCGCGCGCGCCTTCGCCCCCAGCACCAAATACTGTCCGGCGCGCGTGCCCGCACCCCAGCTCACCCATTCGTTGATATAGTCGGGGGTGCCCGCCTGGCGGGGGCGCGAGGCCGCCGCCAGCCGCACCGCATAGCGCACCAGATCCTCGGCAATCGGAACCCGGCGGACCACTTCGTGAAAGCGCAACACATCCGCACCGTAAAACAGAGGCTCAATCGGCGCGCCCTTTCCGGCGGTGGTTTGTTTCACGACGGCGACCTCATCATTCTCCGGCAGATAATTCATCACCACGTTGAACATAAACCGGTCCAGCTGCGCCTCCGGCAGCGGATAGGTGCCTTCCATCTCGATCGGATTCTGCGTGGCGAGCACAAAGAAAGGTTCCTGCAGCACATGCCGCACGCCGGCGGCGGTGACCTGATGCTCCTGCATCGCCTCGAGCAGGGCGGCCTGCGTCTTCGGCGGGGTGCGGTTGATTTCATCGGCCAGAATCATGTGGGCGAAAATCGGTCCCTTCACAAACACCATTCGCCGTCCCTCGGTGGTTTCCTCCAGGATTTCCGTGCCGGTGATATCCGCGGGCATGAGGTCGGGAGTGAATTGAATCCGCTGGAACCGCAGATGGAAGATCTGGGCGATGGATTTGACGAGCAGCGTTTTGGCCAATCCCGGCGCGCCGGTGATCAGGCAATGCCCGCCGGCAAAAAGCGCGATCAACAGTTCCTCGATGATCTCCTTCTGGCCGACGATGACCTTGGCGAGCTCGGCCTCGATCCGGGCGCGGCCCGCGACCAATTGCTCGACGATTTGTTGCTCGGTGGGTTCCACCGGGGCGGTTTGGATTTCGGGATTTGGATTTTCCGTTGCTGGTTCCGTCGTTGTTTCCACTGGTTGCCTTTCAGTTGAGTTCAAGTCCATTCGCGTCATCCGCGGGCCTTCGCTTCAATGGGTCATCGCGTAAAAAATAATATTAATACCGAGCGGGAAGGCGTATTTCTCAGAGAAATTCTTGAAGAAATAGCCGTTCTCTCCTTCGCGCTCCCAGCCGTCGCCGTTGTCCGTGTTGTGCGTGGCGATGACCATCATCCGGCCCTGGTCGTCAAACCATGCCCGATGATGCACGGTCCGCACGTCGCCATCGTGATTCTCCTCCCACGTCACGCCCGTGTGCTCGCTCATGGTGCCCGTGCGGACATTGGGCACCTGGCCTTTCTCCTTGATTTTGAAGACGCAACTATAGAGCGGATGGTCAAGGGGCAATTCGGTGAATTCACGCTCCGGAAAAACCCGCTTCATCTCCCGCTCAAGGTTTGCCCACTCCGAATCCCCCCAGAAATCATCCACCATCAAAAACCCACCGTTCAGCAGGTAGCGTCGCAGGATGGGCACCTCCTCCTCCCGGAGCATTAGTGAGCCCACCTCCACCATATAGATCCATGGATACTGGAAGAGTTCCGGATCGGTAAGGTTCAGCACGCGTCCATCGGGATCAACTTTAATGGAGGTCATCTGCTGGAGCCGGTAGGAAAGATTCAGATCACTGTCTGGAAAATCAATACCACAGGATCCCCGACCCCACCGCCCGTTTGCCTGATAGCGAATGCGCACGAAGGTGAAAACGTCGCGTCCAAAACCGGGAGCATTCGTCCAGTTCGGCGTGCCTGTGCTATGCGAGGCGACCTCACGCGCCGTGCGCACGGAAGGATGGATGTCACTCGACTCCCCCCCGCCCCAACGCTGCGCCAACGCCGCCCCCGCACAAACAAAAAATAAAGCCAGCCAGCCAGTTTTCGCTTTGTGTCTCATGGCTATTTCCCGGGAATGCCGGCGGCTCGGACCGGTTTCTGCGATGCTTTCGCCTCAATTTCCAGCAGCAGCTTGTGGGCGTCACGAAAACGTGGCGCTTCCTCCAGCGCTTGCAGCACGTGCCGCCGGGCGGTCGCCTCGCCGGATTGATGCAGCAACTTTGCCAACCGGTAATGCACCTCCGCCAGATCCGGCGGATCGAGCAAGAGCAGGGTTTGGTAGGCATCAATGGCGGATTTCGTCTTCCCCAATTCCTCGCTCGCCCGCGCGAGTTGCTGGTGGGGCGCGGCCAGCAATGGGTTCACGGCGAGAAACCGTTCGGCATTCTGCGCGACCGCGGCCCAATCCTTCGCTGCGGCAGATAATTCCATAAGCCGAAGATAGGCCTCGGTCGCGTCGGGATCGAGCGCGGTCAAGCTGGCCAGCACGGCGCGCTCGGCGTCCGTTTCCTTCAATTCCCGGTGGATCTCGGCGAGTGCTTGATACGCGTTACCCGGCTCGATGTGGCCGGGATACAATTCAATCAATTTCTTCAAGGGCACCTTGGCCTCCACCCATTTCTTTGCCTGGATCAGTTGTCGCGCGTGCTGGCCGAGGGCATAAAAGTTCGTCGGGTTCTTCGCGATCCAATCAGCCGGCGCCAGCCCGGGGCTGGCCAGCAAATTTGGGCCTTTATCCTGGTCCTCCTCCGGCGGGGCGTTGGGCAGCTTGGTGGAAAGCCGCCGGCCCGCCGACTTCGGCTTCTCAAAATCCAGGCCCGGCGCGAGCTTCGCCGCCCGCTCCCGGGCGAACGCGGCAAAATCGGTGTTGATCCTGGCCAGGGGCGCGGTGTGGGTCGCAATGGCCGAATTGATCTCCACGCCTTTGGCGAGGTCGCCCAGAATCGCCTTCAATTTCTCCGCGCCAAATTGCTGGATGAGAAACTCCACCGCGAGCGACGACTCGTAATAAGCAAACTGCAGGTGCGTATCCGTTTTTGGCGCGAGGAACGCCGCACTCAACTCGCTCAGCGGCGTCAGTTCCTGGCCCAGCACCATCTCGCGATAGCGGGGGGTCATCCCCTGCCCCCAGACCGGGTTGGCCTGCCGTTCTTCGTAAACGGAAATACCCTCGCTCAGCCAGCGCGGCATTTTATTTTTGGTCAGGCTCAGCGTGACCACGTGACAGAACTCATGCCAGAGGACCGCCTCCCAGTTGGCGGGATGACCGGCCTGCGAAGCCGGGCTGTTCGCCGTGATCACCCGGCCGAAACACACACCCAAATATCCCGCCCCGCCCGGCATGCCGAAGGTGCGGACGGCAAAATCTTTTTGGTCCGGAAAAATTTCCACCATCGTTGGCTGCTCCAGGTTGATCCCGTATTTGGCGCACAGGGTCGTCCGTGCGCGCCCCAGCAGGGCCAGGACTTTGCCCCCATAAATCGCCGCCTCGGCCGCGCTCATGCGCACGATAAAATGCTCGTTCGTGATCGTTTGAAACTTGGCCATGCTGTCTTTGAGCGTGACCTGATTGTAGGCGGTCACGTCATAGCCGTCGTCGCGATACACCTCATCGGCAAGATTCCAGCTTTCCGTTTCCTCCCCCAGCCGCAATAAATCCTGCGCCAGCTGGCTCTTGGCCGGCAAAAAAGTTGGATCAAAGCGCAAGGCCTGCCGTTGCGCGGCGGCCCCTTCGGCAAAGCGGTACTTCTGCGACAGCTTCTTGCCGATGAGATGATCCACCACCGGGTTCCCCGCCCAGGATTGCAACGCGGCCGTCCGGGCACTCTTCTCCGCCGCGGCATCGCTGCGCAAATGCGCCAGGATCGCGCGATATGCCCACGCCTCCGCCTGGATGGGATTCACCGCCAGCGCCCGGCTCAGCATTTTTTCCGCCGCCGCATATTCCTCGGCGTCCACGAGGTGATCAGCGAGCAGCAGCAGGCTGGGCACGTGGCGGGGATTAACCTTGAGCGCCTGATCCAGCGCACGCAGCATGACCTCGCGCTCGCTGCTGGAATACGATTTGGCGAAGCCGTAAAGCAGGTCGGGATCATCGGGAAACTTCTTCAACCCCTCCTGAAACAGCTTTGCGGCCAGGGTGAAATCGTGCTTGTTCAGCGCCAGCTCGCCGGTCGCAAGATAAACGTCGCGGTTACCCGGGTCCGCCTTCTTGGCCCGATCAAATAACTTCTCCAAAACCAGTTTGGGATCGACCCCCAGCAACAGCGCCGCCCGGCCCAGCGTCAGCAGGTTCGGCGCGTCCCGGTAGGCCCCGGCACGGTTGCCCGCGAGCTGGTTGATTTCCTCAAGCAGGGCGCGGGCGCGGTTCGTGTCGCCATTCAGGCGGAACACCTCGTGGCCCAGCAGACGTGTGCGAATGCTGGTGGAATAGCGCGATAAATTCGTGGTGATCACCGCCTGGGCGTTGGTATGCCGGCCGAGCGTCAGCAATGAATTCGCCAGGAGCAAACGCCAGTCTTCATCCGGGTCATTGGCCCCGATGGCCTGCTCCGCGAGCCGCACGGAGTTGGTGTAATTCCCGGCCAGAAATTCCTGGCGCGCCTGCTGCAGGTCCGCCGCCTCAAGGTGAAACACCGCCGCACCCAAGAGCATGATCCCCCAGCACGAGCCACGCCCCAGAGCCACGCCCACGCGACACCGCCGGAGCAGGGTCACGCCCACAGACCGAGGGAGATACACGTTCACGCGCATGGGTTTTGATTTTGTGTCGCGCCAAGCGTAAGGCTTCACGCTGGGAAATCAATTGCGGAAACCATTTTTCACCGCAGCAGCCTTCATCCAGCGATCCTCCGCAGCCAGTCGGCACACTGGCGGAGTTGCTGCGGCTGGATGCCGAATTATCATACCAACTCCCAGTGATGATCGGTGGAATGGTCGCGCGGTCGTGCGGCCTCAGCCAGGCCGTAGTGGCACGGGCGTCTCGCCCGTCTGTTTCCGACAGCGCCGAGCGGTCGCCCACCAGAAACTCACAGGCGAGACGCCCGTGCCACTACACTACTGCAGGGCGGCGCTGCCTCATGGTTGATTCTACCGGAAGTCATTTGCAATTGGTATCAGACAGCAGCGTCGACCTAAATGAGTCACTTGCGAACACGCACCCATCTCCACGCAAAATGGCGCTAATTTGGCACCGCTAAAGACGCCGTCGGATGGTCAACCTCGGGATCGCGACCCAGAATTTACCACTGGTGTTGTACACGAACCACCTGTCAAACTCGAATACATGAACCCAAACGAATGGGAAACACGCTATCAAACCGGCGATATGCCGTGGGAAAAAGGGGAGCCCTCACCCGGCTTGGTGGATTTCCTGGCCGCGCATCCCGAATTAGGCAGGGGGTCGGTCCTGGTGCCGGGCTGCGGCACCGGCCACGACGTGCGAATCTGGGCCAGGAAAGGCTTTGACGTGACCGGTTACGACATTGCGCCCAGTGCCGTCAAGTTGGCGCAGGAAAAGACGGCCGCGTCCGGCTGGCCGGCCCAATTCCGCTGCGGCGATTTCTTAAAGGATCCCCCGGAAAAATTGTTCGACTGGGTCTTTGAGCATACCTGCTTTTGTGCGATTCAGCCTGGGCAACGCGAGGATTACGTCCGGGCAGTATGCCGCTGGCTCAAACCCGGCGGACAGTTCCTCGCGGTCCAATATCTAATTTCCGACACCGACGGCCCGCCCTTTGGAACCACGCGCGCGGAATTGCTCCAGCGGTTCGCACCGCATTTTGATCTGTTGGCCGAATGGGTGCCACGCTCCTATCCGAACCGGGCTGGACTCGAATTGATGCTCTGGTGGCAACGGCGGAAATAGAATTCACGAGTCCGGCGCGGCGAAGCGGCCCGGCCCGGCAGGAGCGCGGACCGCTGGAGATCAGCCCTAAATCCGATACCCGACAGAATTCGCGCTGCTCCCGCAGCGCGTGCACCAAGGTCAAAGCGGCGCGCCGTGCGGAAAGGCGCCTGAGGCCTGAACCTGCACTTGCCATTTTCAAGGCATTCGACTCTGCTAAACCCCGATATGTTCTCGAATTTCAACTCCTCAAGCCAGTCACGAAAACTGCCGTTTGAAGAGGCAACGCTAAACAGATGGATCCCGGGCGGGTTATGGAACACGACTGGATAGATCGCCACGAATACCCGTTTCAATCCCGGTATTTGGCCCTCAAAATGGGCCGCATGCACTACGTGGATGTCGGCCAGGGCCGTCCCATTGTCATGGTCCACGGTACCCCCACCTGGTCGTTTCTGTATCGCCATCTCATCCAAGGGTTGTCCGCCCATTATCGTTGCATCGCGGTCGACCATCTCGGCTTCGGCTTGTCCGACAAGCCAGCGGAATGGTCTTACCTGCCGAAAGATCACGCGCAAAATCTGAAGCAGCTCATCGATTCGCTTGGCCTCAAGGACATGGTTCTCGTGCTCCATGACTTCGGCGGACCGATCGGTCTGGCCTATGCCCTCGAGTACCCGGAAAACGTCCAACAGCTCATTCTCGCCAATACCTGGATGTGGTCGTTGCAAGGCGATCCCGAGATTGAACGCGGGAGCAAGTGGCTCGGTGGTGCGCTGGGTCGATTTTTGTACGAGCGTGGCAACTTCGCCGTGCGGGTGATGATGCAACACTTCTCGGGCAGCAAACTATCGCCCACCGCGTTGCGACATTATCTCGCGGCCCTGCCCACGCCCACGGACCGCCAGGCCGCCTGGATTCTGGCGCGCGAATTGATCGGCTCCAGCGAATGGTTCGCGCAGCTCATGCGCCAGAATGAACGAATCAAAGATATTCCCACCCTGATTCTCTGGGGTCGGCGGGATCGCGCCCTGGCAAAAAAGATTTTGCAGAACTGGTCACTCCTGATGTCCCGCGCCCATATTCACTCGTTTCCTGACGCTGGCCACTTCGTGTTTGAGGATCAGGGCGCCGCCCTCTGCCCGCTCATCGAGGCATTCCTGGCGGGCCATAATTCCCCCGGACAGCCAACATGAAGATTTTCATTTCCCATCAGGACAAACGCCTGGGTCCTTATTCGTTGGAAGAAGCGCGCAGCCTCATTGATCGCGGCATGGTGGTGCGTTCGGATCTCGCCTGGCAGGACGGCGACGCCAACAGCGTTCCCCTCCACAATTTTTTACAGACGTTGCCCCCGGTGGATTCAGCTCCCCACGGCGCGGCGCAACCGGTCGCCGGGGATGCGCTCAACCGCTTGCGTGACCCGCTGGAAAACACCGCCCTCAACTGGCTCTGCGTCGCCTCCGTTCCCATCTGGCTTCTGCTCCTGTTCTGGGTGATGATCACCTTGGGGCTGGTTTTGATCCCCCTGTTCCTCCTCTGGCTCGCCCTGCACCTGACAAAACACTGGTTCGCCGTCCATCTCCGAACGAATGCCCTGCGCGTTTCGGAAACGCAGTTGCCGGATCTGCACCGCGCGGTCCAACACTGCGCCACCCGCCTGGGCATCGAACCGCCCGCCGTGTATGTCCTGCCCGCCACCCACTGGAACGCCTGCGTCGCGAAATTCGCCGACCACCAGTCGGTCTTTCTCCTCTCGAACGCCGTGCCTCCTCCCGCCTCCAAGGTTGATCCCTTGCAACTGGCCTGGTTGATCGGCCACCAACTCGGCCGTCGCCCCGCCGGTCGGCTCGAGGCCAAGCGGCAAATCGCCCGCCTCGGCGGCTGGGCTTTCTGGCTGTACCTTTGGCACGCGCGTCGCGGGGAGCTCACCGGTGACCGCACCGGGCTGTTTTGCTCCGGCAGTCTGTCGGCCAGTCAATGCGCACTCCTCCACGCCACCCTCGGCAATCAACTCGCCGATCAGGTCAACGTGAGCGAAGCCGTCGCGCAATGGAACGGACACCGGGAGGAATTCCTTGGCAAATATCGCACCCTCTGCTCCGCCCACCCACAGCTGCGCGCACGCCTCGAACAACTCGCCGCCGCCGCCCAGGAATTCGGTCTGCCGACCACTCCAACCTCCTAACCCTCCGCATGAATTTCAATCAAGGCCTGCCCCTCTTCGCCCCCGCCATCGCACCGGTTCTCGATCCGACTTTTCGCCCGGCTGTGCTCGCCAATCGCGCCTTCCGCGCCTCCGTTCAGGCCTCCGGCCGAGCGCAACCGATCCGGCTTGCGCTCGAGCAAGCCGACGGCTCAACATTCCATTTTGTCACGGAGATTTTTGCCGAGGAGGGAGCGCCGATTACCCCATCAGCCCGTCCCTCAGCCGGCAACTTCGTGTACGTCGAACGGCTCGTGAAGTTCCTGCTCTGGAGCTGGGGTGGCTGGCGAATCTATTTCGACGGACCATCGGCGTTGGGCGAACAACTCGCCACTCATTTCCAGGCCACCGCCACGGGCCGGTTTGATTCCAACCTCATCGGTGAAAAAATCTACGACCGGCCCATCGAAGTTATCGTCACCCGCAGCCTGCCACCCGCACGTGCCGCCACCAAACCGCTGGGCCGTCACCTCAACGGCTGCCGCATCGGCTTCGACCTCGGGGGCAGCGACCGCAAAGTCGCGGCCGTCATGGACGGCCAGGTCGTCTTCAGCGATGAAACCGTCTGGGATCCGTACTTCCATCCCGACCCGCAATATCACTTCGATGGCATCATGGATTCGCTGAACAAGGCCGCCGCGCACCTGCCGCGCGTGGACGCCATCGGGGGCAGCGCCGCCGGCGTTTATGTGAACAACCGTGTCAAGGTCGCCTCGCTTTTCCGGGGCGTCTCGCCGGATTTGTTCAATCAACGCGTGAAGAATTTGTTCTTCGAGGTGCAGCAGGCAATGGGAAACGTGCCGCTCGAAGTGGTGAACGACGGCGAGGTCACCGCGCTCGCCGGCTCGATGGCGCTCGGCAAAAATGCCGTGCTCGGCCTGGCGCTCGGCACCAGCCTCGCCGCCGGCTATGTCACGCGCGACGGCAACATCACCTCGTGGCTCAACGAACTCGCGTTCGCCCCGGTGGATTATCATCCCGATTCCCCGCGC
Source organism: Verrucomicrobiota bacterium (assembly GCA_043742955.1). Taxonomy (GTDB): domain Bacteria; phylum Verrucomicrobiota; class Verrucomicrobiia; order Limisphaerales; family JAYTXL01; genus JAYTXL01. The sequence continues at coordinate 12,318 of JAYTXL010000200.1, forward strand.
GACGAGTGGAGCGGCGATTACGGCGTGGGCGCGCAATATTTCTCCCAGCAGGCGGTCGGACGTCTGCTGCCTGCCGCCGGCATCGAAATGGATGCGAAACTGCCGCTGCCGGACAAATTGAAACACGTGCAAACTTTGATGACGCAGGGTGACGCGCGCGCCCAAACAATTTACCAGACCCTCGGCTCTTACCTCGGTTACGCCATCGCACACTACGCCGACTTCTACGACTTCGACCACGTGCTCATCCTCGGCCGCGTGACGAGTGGTGCCGGCGGCGACGTCATCATCGCCGGGGCCAGGGAGGTTTTAAAACTGGAGTTTCCAGAACTGGCAGCCCGGATCACCTTTCATACCCCGGACGAAAAGGACAAGCGCCACGGCCAGGCGGTGGCCGCCGCCAGCCTCCCGCAAATCTAGCTGGGGCCGCAACCGAAAGGCACACAGAAAGGCACCCGACATGACTCACTCTGCGTTCCTCTGCGCTCTCCGCGTCTCTGCGTTTATCGGGTTCGTTTTCAACTACCTCGTTCCGTAGCGCGTGGCCGGGCGGGCGCGCAATCGGGCGAGCAGGTTACGAATTGGCCGCCAGCCCCGGCTGGGTGTTCGGGGCGCCACCGAGTCCGCCGCCGTGCTGCGGAAGAGGTCGTGCAACTGCGTGTAGGTCTGGCAGCAGTAGGAGAGGTTGGCCGCCAGGCCGATAATCAGCACGAACACGACAGCCAGCGCAAACTCGGGCCTGAATTTATTCAGCAATGCCCAAAAAAGGACAAAAGTGCCAAGGTGCGTCGTCAACTGGCCTAACACCGCGTGAAACATGACGCGTCGCAGCGCTGCCGTCACATTCGCCTGCTTCAACCCATGCCAGAGGCCCAGCCAGGCAAGCGTATACATGTCCGCCAGTTGCGCGAAGGCGAACATGGCAATACTCGCCGCCGCACCCATTGTCTCCCAAAATTTTAGGTCGAAGGCCAGCATCAGCACCAGCGCGGCATCCGCTGCCAGCACGGTCAAGACCGGCATGAGGAACTGCCGTTTCAACGCCAGCAGATGGCCGCGGATAATTTCGTCCACGTCCAGGCCGGTGGTCAGTAGCAGCTCCAGCCCGCCGTCGCGCCGATCCTCCGCCAAAGCGCGACTTGCCTGCAAAGCCACGCGGAACTTCAGGAGGTAATGCCACAACAGGACGGACGCCCCCATTAACATTCCGGCCAGGTAAGGATAGCGGCGTGCGCCCCCCCAGATCCACAGGAGAAATATAATTTGAGAAATTCCCCAGGTGGAAAAACTAAGTCTAAAACGCCGCTCGGCCATCCGCAGCGACGGATTTACTGACAGTAGTAATGCGGAGAACGCCTGCGGTTGGCAGGGGCGATCAAATTTGTCGAACCCCAGCGCGGCGCGGAGCCGTTCCAGCAACGGCGGGCGAGGGCCGCTCGTGGCCTTTTCCTTCCAGTTGCGGGGCAAGGCCCAACTTGCGCCCGCGAGCAGCAGGAGGCTGAGAGAATTCGTGAAAAGAAAGGCGGGGCCGAAGGTGTTGATCAAGGTCAGCTTGGTTGCGAAGGCCGCAATCGTTGGGTCAAGGTCCGCCAGCGCCGTTAACATCATGATGTTGGGCATGGCCAGCACGGCGCCGAGAGCTTGTAAAATCATTTCAGGCAAGGAAGTGCTGGTAAAGCCGAATGCCGCCAGCGCCATCCAGGTCAGCAAGATCGTGCCGAGTGACGCCAGCGTGGACACCAGTCCGCTGCGGCAACACGCGGAAAAAAACATCCCGACGGCCGCGAAGAACAGCAGTGTGGACAGCAGGGCAGCCATTAATTGGAAAAAATCGGCGAAATTCACACCCCCGATCAGGAACGTGAGCGCCGGGGCCGGCACGGCGGCGAGGATGGCCCCAAAGGCGTGCCAGGAGCGCGCCACCATTTTGCTGAGCACGATGTCATACCCGTGCAGGTGGGTCAGAAACAAAAGGCCGATGGTGCCCTCGCGTTTTTCCTCCGTCAGGCAGTCGCAGGTGATCAGCGCCCCTTCCAGCGCCGCGTAAAGGTATCCGATCACGCCGAGCCAGACGAGCACGGTGCGGCCCAGGCTGGCGGTTGGCATCGCCCCGATAAAGGTGCCAAAGAGCAGCCCCAATGTGACGATGATGGCGATGCCCGCCGTGATGCAACGGAAGTAATAAGTCATCGGACGCTTGGCAGCCGTGCGCAACTCCCGCTCTATGATTGGCAGAAAAGTCAAAATCTGCCTCCTTGGGTTAGGTAGGCAATCAGCCAAACGAGGTAGGCAAAAATTTGCGCCATCACGATGATGCTTAACCACGACAGCCAGCCGCCCCAGGACAGCCACAAGCGCGCCGGATTCCATAGACGCGTCCGGGTCCGTCGATACGCCCGCCAGAGGCACCAACCCAGCCAGGTGTGTATGATCAGCGCGAAAACCACCATCGACCAAAGCGGCGGAATAATGTGTCGCCAACCCAGCACCACCATCACCGGCAATTCCGCCAACCCGATCCAGAGCAGGTGCCACGGCCGCCACGGCTCGCCGGTTTCACGGGCCACTTGGTGGTGCAACTGGGCGGCTTGAACGGCGATGGGCAAGCCCAGGAATGGCACCGAACCCATCACGCCATACACCAGGCAGCGCATGGAACGGTGGATGACCGACACCTTGCTGGCGTAATCGGTCACCATCGCCGGATCGGCGGCGGATGGCGCAAGAGTTGGGCTGGCCTCAATTTTCATTTCAGGTTCAGAAATTGCCCGGCTTCGGCAGCCACCAGACCGCTGAACAGCGCGGAGGCAATCCAGGCCACCAGCAAGCCGTTCAACACTACCAGCATGGTGCTGACGCACTGGGCGGCAGCCTGCTCCTGTTGAAACGCCTTGGCTTCGAGCGCCTCGTGCCAGCCCGCCAGCGACGCGGCGAAACCGCGCTGCGCCCGCACGGCGTTGGCCAGTCGCCAGCGGAATTCGCCCGTGGGATCGATTTCATTCACCGCCAGCAACAGGCTTTCCCCCTGCTCCAGCCGGGGTAGGACGCGGTGCGCGCGCTCGATGAACACCCGGTTGGCGGTGCATTCGGCGGCGAGCCGCACGGCCTGGTCTTCCGGCACGTCCGCATCCAGCAGCACGGCGAGCAGGGCAGAAAAATCGCGCTGCATCCGTTTGCGACGCCAGGGCAGGGCGAAGAAGAACCAGTCCAGCACGGGATACCAACCGGCCTGCAGCCATTGTACCAGCCGCGGTCCGCCCAGATAAAAAGCCAGCGCGGCCATGACCAACACGATCGGGATGAATTGCAGGATGGAAGCAGCGCCACCGGCGTCAAAGAATGATCGCGTCACCGGCGGCAGCCGTTGTCCAAAGCCAGACGCGATTTCGCTGAGAACAGGGAAGACTTTTACCAATAGAAACGGGGTGGCGACGAGCAGAACCGGATTGCCCACAAGCAGCAGCGAGATCTGATAATTGGTCGCGCCGCGCAACTGCGAGCGGGCCTCGTCCAGCCGGCGACAGGCGGGCAGCACCTGGCCCAGGTTGCCGATGTGCTCCCCGGCCTGCAGCATGGCGCGGACTTGGGGCGGCGCCAGGCCGGGCACCTTCTCCAGCGCGTGGCTGAACCCGTAGCCGGCCTCCAGATACGACGCGAGCAGATGATACCGCGCGCCCAGCGACACGTCGCGGCTTTGGGATGAGGAAATGATCGTGTGCTCCACGGACTGGCCGGACTTAAGGCCCGTCTCGATCAGTTCCAGAAGGAACCGTGTGCGCTCCTCCCGGCGCAACGGCAGGCTTAAAAAAAACCAGGTGAGACCGGCGAGGATCAGCACCGGCAGCATCCACAGCAGCAGCCAGTACAAGACCGTAGTGGCCGGGGCATAGAGGGATTGCAGGTTGGCGAACATCATCTAAACAAAGGTTGTAAAGTCTTCTGCAAGGAAGTTACCCAGGGATAAACCTGCGCGGCGACCATGGCGCCCATGAAGATCAGCGACGCCGGCATGGCCGCGTAAAGCATCAGTTCCGTGCGGGCGCTGGCGCGCGCCTGATAGACCTCCGCCGCGCGGTGGAATCCGGCGGCCAAATCCTCACCCGCACCGGCCACCAGCCAGATAAAGAGCGGGGGGAACACCTGGCTGCCGTCGGCCACATCCGCAAACCGCGCGTGCCCTTCAGCGCAGCGCTGCTGCCAGCGGGACAGGTCGCGCCCCGCCGGGCTGTCCGTCTCCAGCGCGGCCATCATTGCGGACGCTTCATTCAATGTGCTTCCGCCCTTGAGCAGCAGGTGCATGGCGGCAGCAAACTGCGCGAGGCTGGCATCATGGAAGGCGGGAAACCTCCAGCGCAACCGCCGCCGCAGCGAGGGAATTCCGATGGCGCAAGCCAGCAGGCCAAAAACAATTCCGAAGACCACCGGTGCCGCCCAGACGTTCAACATGGCTTGGAAATGCTCCTCTCGCAGTGTCAGGCCGTAAGTTTGGTGGAATCCTGAGTACATTTCATTGAACGGGGTCAGGAAGGTGCTGCCCAGCCCAGAGTAAAGAAACGCGAACCACGCGGACAACACCAGCGAACAGCCAAAGAGAATCAGCGGATAAATCATCAACCCCTTCAGCCGCGTCCAGATCAAGTTGGAGCGCTGGTAATAATCCGCCAGCAACGTAAGCACGGCCGGGAAGTCGTTGCTGCGCGCGCCTACCTGCACCATGCGGATGTAGAACGGCGGCAGCTTGCGCGCCGCCAGAGCCTCGGCCAGCGGCACACCGGCGGCCAAATCGGCCTCCAGCTTTTCAAATTCACCCCGCAATTGGCCACGTTGCATCGTCCGCACCGTCTGGCGAATCGCGCCTTCCAGTGGGATGCCGTCGCGCAACATGCCGGCCAGTTGCAGATTCAGGAAGCTGAGTTCGTCGTGTTTCATGCGCCAAAGACCCGCCGGAATTCCGTGTCGTTCGTGATGCCTTCCGCCAGCAGTGCCCGCGCGGCCTCGGCCAGTCGCGGGCGCGGTTGCACCGCCGCCGGGCCGCGTTCGCGGATGGTTGCCCGCGCGTCATCGTCCACACGGAATAGCTCCAGCACCGGCACGCGACCGTGGTAACCAGTTTGCAGGCACGCCGCGCAGCCGGCGCCGTGGCAATCGCCACACAGCCGGCGCAGGAGACGTTGGTTGACCACCAGCTCAATGGCGGTCGTCACCGCGTAATGGTCGGCGCACAGCGTCCGCATCCGGTCATACACTCCCTGGCACGAGCCGGCGTGCAGCGTGGAGATCACCAGATGGCCGGTGAGCGCGGCGCGCACCGCGATTTGCGCCGTCTCGTCGTCGCGGATTTCGCCGATGACCAGCACTTGCGGGTCCTGCCGGAGCAGATGCCGCGCGGCGGTGGCGAACGTCAGTCCGCGCGCCTCACAAACTTCCGTCTGCATCACGCCGGGAATGATGCGCTCGACCGGATCCTCCACCGTGATGATGTGGCGGCCCGCCAGTTTGACGAGTTCGTGCAGGCAGGCGTAGATGGTCGTCGTCTTTCCGCTGCCCGCCGGGCCGGTGAGCAGCAACATGCCGGCGGTCTGGCTCAGGAAACCCGCCAGCTCGGTGCGTGCGGCCTCGGACAATTCAAGCTCCGCCAGCGTTTGCGAGCCGGCATGAACAAAGAGCCGCAACACGATTTTTTCGCCTGTCACCGTCGGATAGGTCGCCACGCGAATGTCGTTCTGCGCGCCGAGATTCGCCTTGTCAATGCGCCCTTCCTGCGGCATGGACTCCTGGTAGGTCTTGAGGCGTGCGAGAAATTTGATCCGGCCAAAAACTCGTTCCGCCACGGTCTCCTTCAATTCCGTGCCCGGTGTCATCACGCCGTCGAGGCGGAAGAAAATTTGCGCCACCTTCCCGGCCATCTGCAAGTGGATGTCGCTCGCCCCGGCGGCTTCCGCCTGGCGGATCAACTCTTCGAGGATGTTCGGCGCGGAGAGAGTGTCGGGCATGATCGGTTTGGGTCAGGGTTCAAGGGTAATGGCGATCACGAGCGGCGCCACGTAGGTGAGCGCGGAATTGATTTCCAGGCTGCGGATCGGCACGCCGGGAAACGGGTTTACGTAGGTGGACATGTAAAGCCGCCGGACGTAGTCCACTTGAGCGTTCGGTTCAAAACGAGAGTATTTCAAGCTCCAAACCGGGGCCGGATCCGCCATTGACTTTGAGGCCAATTCTTCGATTTGGCGCACGTCTTTGCCAAACACGATCGGAACTCCCCAGCTTTGGCCGTCTGCATAACGAATCGTGTAGCTGCCGATGACCGTGCCATCCGCCACGGCGTCGCCGGTGGCGGCGTGCAGCAGATGAATCCGTCGCGCCTTTTGTCCGACCGGTATTTCACCCACATGCTGGGGGCCTTGACGAAAGTTCGAGCGCGTGAACAGGCTGATATAGCCGCGCGCATCGAAACGAACTCCGCCGAAGTCATTCCACCCGGAGTTGGTCAGTCCACTAGGAAGACCAAACAGGTTGTAGAAGGCGGACAAGTCGAGTTGCGCCGCCGTGGCTTCAGTGTGGCGGTCGAGAAGTTTTGCTTTTGCCCGTGGTGCCGTCGCCGCCGGTCCGGCGGTGGTCTTGACCGACGCAGTTGCGGGCACATCCGTAATCATCCATCTAAAAATAGTCCAGGCGATCAAACTCACCGCGATTCCGCCCAGCACACCGGCCAACACTCCCCGCGACACGCCCCGCCGAAAAGCGGCCTGCTCCTCCACCTTCAATCCGCCCGGCAGGCTCGCCGTCACCCAGTTACCGTCAAAGACCCGATAATAAATCCGGTTCCGCACCCGCAACTGGCCGCCCGCCACGCTGCTGATGCCGGAGAGCCGCAGGATGTTCACCAAGGGATCGCGCGAATCATCGGCGACCTTTTCCCCGCGCAACACCTGCGCGTAGAAGGGCAGCAACCCCGGTCGCTCCGTCTGCGCGCGCAGCAGATACTCGCGGGCAAAAAGCAGGTTGTCGTCACGATCCTGCGCACGGTGCGAGAGAAACAACGTCTCGCAGAGCCGGTCCACGCCCGCGGGGCCGGACACCGAAGCGTCCTGCGCCACCGCCTGGCAGAGCAGTTGCGTCAAATAGGGATGGCCGTTGGTCCAGTAGAGCGCCCGACGCAACAGGGTGCCCGCCACCGGTTCCGGCCAGCCCAGACCGCGCGCGAGCGGCGCGGCCTCCTCGGGCGTGAAATCGCTCAACTCGACGCGGCGCCCGATGTTGAACGGCGTCTGGCGCGAGTCCCGAATGAGATCCGCCGGCGTGGCCACTCCCAACAGGCAGAACGTCAGGCCGGAAAACACCGGTTCCTGGGCACGGCGATTGTAGCACTCGCGGACGGCCGCGAAGAAATCGTCCGTGGCAAACGGCAGGCTGCGGACCACATCAATTTCATCCACGAATAACACCACGCGACCGGTGGCGGGCCTTCCCGCGGCGGGTGCTGGCGGCGTCTTCAAGACGACTTCCCGCAACGCATCCAGCCAGCGTTGCAGCGGGCCGAGGTGCGGATGCTTCAGCCAGAAGCCTTCGAGTTCATCTTCGCAATCGAGCTGGTGTCCGATGCGGCCGAGCAAACTGTTATACCACTGCTCGGCATTCACATTCTGGCCGATGGCCGTGAGGTCGAGCACGGCCACGCGGGCGCCGGCCAGGCGCAGTTTGTTCGCGGCGCGGACCATCAACGACGATTTGCCCATTTGCCGGGCGGTGAGCACGTAGCAGAATTCGCCCTGCGCGAGTCCGTCAAAAACCTCCCGGTCGGCGCGCCGCTCGACATAACACGCCGAGTCATGCCGCAGGGTGCCGCCGGTGACGTAGAAGGCTGGCGTGGCGACGCTCAAAGCAGGTGCCTTTCGAGGTAGGTGGCGTAAAGCTGGCAGCGCGGCTTGACGGTGCGCGCCGAGTCGCCGCTCATCACGCCGCCGCTGCGCAGGCGATAGAAACTTTCCGGCGTGGGGCACGGCTTGCCTTGCAGGACGCCGCGCACGACTTCGCCCAGCTCCGCGTCCTTGGCCAGCATCACCAGGATGCGCCGGAGGTGGTCGCCGTAGATGCCGTCGTCACGGTCCGCCTGGGCCTCAAAAGCCGCGAGGTTCATGCCGCGCGAAACCATCTCGTGCAGCCCGCGCCGCACGAGGAACGGCTGGCCGCTCAGGAGGCGGTAAAACTTCGCCACCTCCGAGGTGTCGCGCAGCGGCGAGTTGTGGCGCCCATTCAAGTCCGCCACTTGATCGAACGTGAAATCCTCCAACGTCAGTCGCGTGCCGACATTGAACGGCGACTGGTTCGGATCGGTGATGAACAGGTGCGCCTCGGTGGCGTAGGCGATGGCCAGGGTCAGCCGCGACCACGGGCCGGCGGGATCGAGCGAGCGCTCGTTGTGCCACGAGCGGAACAGTCCGAAGACCTCGCTGCCAAACGGCGTGGTGAACAGCCGGTCCACTTCATCCATGCCCCATACCAGCGGCGCGTTGATTTTGTTCAACACCTCCCGGCGCAGGAACCGCTCGAAGTTCGTGTTCGGGCTGCGTCGGCTGTCCCAGCTGTCTTGCGGCAGCCCGTCCAGATCGAGTTGGTCGGCCAGCATTTCGCCCAGGGCGAGAAAGAATTTTTCGATGGACGCCAAATTGTCGGTGTTCAGCTTCTGATAGTCCGTGAGCACAACCTTGCAACCGGCGGAGCGCGCTTGTTGCAGTCCTCGCGCCAGCAACGAGGTCTTGCCCATTTGCCGCGCGCCTTTGAGCAGCACCACGCTGTCCAGCCGCGTCATCGCGGCGCGGAACTCGTCGTCCGCCGGGCGCACCACGTAGAATTTCGAGTCCAGCGGCACGGCGCCGCCCACGGCTTCCAGCTTGCGCAGCAATTGGGTGTCGCCGGTGGACGCGGGATGGCGCAACGCGTCGTTGAGGTTTTTTGCCAGCCGCTCGGTGTCCTGCGGCGACTGCCACAGGGCGTATTCGAGCGGCCCCAAAATCCGTTCCAGGCTCTCCGGTAGCGCGCCGGTGAAGTTGATGCGCACCGGCAGCAGGCGGGGTTTGCCGCCCTGGTGTTGCGCCGCCTCGTGCGCCAACTCCACTTCGTAGGCGAGCATTTCGCTTTGAATCGAAGCCGTGGAGACCAGCGGGATGACCGCGTCGGCGGTGCGGATTTGCTGCTCGATTTCCTTGGCCCAGGCAACGCCGATATTGAGGTGGCGGTCTACAAACACCGAACATCCCGAAGCGCTTAGCAACGCCTCCAGGGCGGCGAGCACCGCTTCATCCGGCTGCGCGCCGCGCTTGTAGAGCAGCGCCACGCGCAGGGCCGGCGCCGAGGGGGTGGCGGATGGACGGGCAACGGGAGTGGCGGCTGGCCGCGCGGGCTGAAGCCTGACCGGCAGATCTGGATTGCCGACCGACTGGCGGCAGAGATTATACAAATGGAGGATCACGCCGTGTTTGACCTCGCACGGTCCCAGGTCGCGCAGCGCGTCCGCCCATTCGCCCAATTGAACGAGCATGTCCGCCGTGGCGCTGGAAAGCAGAATGTGTCCGGCGTCGCCGCAGTCCATCACCCGCTGGGCGAGGTTGATGCCGCCACCGGAGACGTTCGTGTTCGCGTTGATGTCCTCCACCCGGTGGACCGGGCCGGTGTGGATGCCCATGCGCAATTTCAGCTCCGGATACGTTCGCACGGCGGCGGCCAGTTCCAGTGCGCAGCGCACCGGTGCCGCCGGGTCGCGGAAAAAAACGAGTGCAATGCCGTCGCCCGTGGGCAGCCGCAGCAGGTCGCGGGAAATTTCCCCGCGCTGAAACTCGGCGGTGCGGCGGAGCAGTTCCTGGAGCAAGCCCAGCAGCCGCAGTTGATCCGCCATGGGGAAACGGGAATAACCCACCAAATCCATGAACAAAACATGCGCTACTTCAACTTGATTCATTGGCCTGGCTTGAGAAGGGTTCCCGCGCACTCCCGGCGGCGCTTGCTTTTTCGCATCCCCTGTTTTCAGGTCGTCAACCAACAGGAGCGATTGGCACTTGTTGTAGCAGGACATGGGGAAAAGTCAAACACTCCTCCACCATGCAGGTCATGGCATTGCAGCCACTGACGATCAGCAAGGTCCTCTGGTAATGGCGGGCAAAAAAGAGAATCCGCCACCAAACAGAATCCCTTACTTTCACCGCTCACACCACCCGCTTCCGAACTCCTCACGTCGTCTCCGGATTTCTTAACGGGCTGCCAGCCATCGCCCGACCTCCTCGAGCCAGCCCTCATCGGGCAGCGCGTACGGACGGAAGACTTCGAGGTGCCCTTCCGGTTCGTTGTAATACACCGCGCGATGCAGGCCGAGGTTGCTCGCGCGCGGGCTGTCGATGAGGCTCGCGGAATCGTTCGCGCCCATCTGGAAAAGCACGCGCATTTCAAATTCGCCCAGCGCCTTTCGGCTCAGGCAGCGGTTCACGTTGTTGTACGTGTCGAGCACCACAATCACATGAATGCCGTGCGCCGGCCCTTCACATATCAGATCGTTGAGCTGCCGTCCCGGCGGGACCACCACCTCACCTTCCCCGCTGCCAAATCCAAAATCCTCCTCGTGCCGGAGTTTCTTCAGCTTCTGCAGCCCGTTGATGAACAAAAATATCTCCGGCTGACCCCCGGCGTCCGTCCGCTCGCTTCGCGTCTTTAACTCATCGGCCAGTCGGTCGAGCGTGGATCCAATCTCCTCCGCCTTCGTCAATACCAATTCATGCGGCCCCATCCGGGCCAGCTGTTCCAGCAGGCCGCGCTCGGCCGAACCAGCCGGGTTCAAATCAAACACGATGAAACGCGCCGCGCCCGCTGGATATTGGGTCGCCAGCGAAATCAGGCCCACCGAAAGTATGGCCAGCGCCGCCTCCTCGCGTTGCCCCACCACCAGCAGATTGCTCCCGCTCCGCCGTTGGAACGTCGCCTCCGTCGGGCCCTTGATGGAGTTGGGCGCGCCCAGCCACAGCCGCGGCGGTGCGGGCGCCTTTTCCGGCCGGGTTTCCAACGCTGCCCGGAGCACCGAATTGTCGCGCACGTTCGCCGGGACATTGCCCTCAAAAATGATCGGAGCGGGACGCGCCGGCAGCTGGCGTAGCGCCCGGGCGCGGGCCTGCTCCAGAAATCCCTCGCGCACTTCATCCGGCAGCCACACGGTTTGAAACGGGCTGTTGCCTTCGATGGTTCCGGCGGTGTCGTTGTAAATCCCCTCGCCCGGACGTGACAGCAGGCGCGGCGCCGGGTTGTTGTCGTCCATGATGAGGTAGGCATCAGCCTCGTTGCATTGGAGCGCAATGCGGATGACCATCTGGCCCAGCGTGGTGCGGGCCAGCGTGTACGCGCCGCCCAGTGTCTGCGAACCCAGCAGCGCATGAATGCCAAACGCGCGGCCCTGCCGCACAATCCGGTCGAGCAGCAACGCGGCGTTCTGAGAAATGCGGTCGTCCTCCACAAAGAATTCCTGAAACTCGTCAATGAGCAGCAGCGCGCGCGGCACCGCCTCCGTGCCGCCGGCGCGTTTGTAACCCGCGAGATCCTGCGCGCCAAGACGGCGGAACAATTCTCCGCGCCTCCGTAATTCCTCGTCGAGCCGCTGCAGCACGCTGAGGCCAAACTCGCGGTCGCTCTCGATGGCAATGACGCGCGCGTGCGGCAGCTGGCTCGCGGCGTAACACTGGAACTCGACGCCTTTTTTGAAATCCACCAGATAGAATTCCACCTGCTCCGGACTGCACCACATCGCGAGATTGGTGATGATCACGTGGAACAGCGTGGACTTGCCGGAGCCGGTCTTCCCGGCGATCAACGCGTGCTGCCGCGTGCCCCGGCCAATCGCAAGGTATTGAAATTTCGTCGCGCCGATGCGGCCGATCGGCACTCGTAATTCTGTCGTCGTGTCGAGCGACCATACTTCCTCCGCCTTCGGGGCAATGTCCGCGAAGGGCACCTCGACCCGGTTCGCATTGATGCTGGCCGCGCCCACCTTCTGGATGAACCCGGTCACCGCGGCGGCCTCCGGCGGCGCGTCGAGCACCAGTTTCGTGCCGTCCGGAAAACTCGCGGGCACCACAAAGCCGCTCCCTTTGCACGTCAGGCAGACGCTGCTCTTGCGCAAATCATCGAGCGACACCTCGGGCTGTGGTTGCCGGCGGTCCCAGTGGATCAGCGTGAATACCCCGCAACGCGCGCCGCTGGTGGCGATGCTCAGCAGCCGCCGGATCGCCGTCTCGCTGAAATTCACCGGGAAATCCGCGATGACCAGAAAGTGGTACTTCTCGGCAATGTTGCCGGCCTTTTCGTTGTAATCAGCAATGGTCTCATACTCGTTGCGCAGATACATCTGGATGACTTTTTCCATGTGCTCGTTCAACTCGCCCAGCCGCTTCTCGATCTGCGCGCTCTGCGTCCAGATGCGGCCGCTGATGAGGTTGTCGCCGTAATCCGCCAGATGCGTGATGGCGGCAAAGTTCTGCCCCAGCCCGACCGGATCAATGATGCTGAAGTTCAATCGCGCGGTCGGTGCGGTCGCCAGCAGTCCCAGGATGATCTGGTTCAACGTGCCCACGGCTTCGTCGTGTCCCGTCTTCGTGGTCTCAAACAAAACCGATCCGTGCCGCGGAAAGGTGAGTTGCACGGGAATGGACAATTGTGCCGGCCCGGGAAGCGCCCATCGGCGGGCCGCGGAATCGAGGCCGGCCAGTTTTCCAACATCCACTTCCAGCCGCCCAAACCTCACGCCCGGCGGAAATTCCGTCGGGACTCTCCACTCCTCGTGAAATCGTGCCGGGGACGCCGGATGCAGTTTCCCATCCGCAGCATTGGCGTTCATGAACACCTCGAAAATCGGCCCGGTCTGCGCCTTCAATTCCGCGTCCACTGCCCGCCAACGGCCATCGTTTTCCCGCGTGAATTCCGCCATTTTCGCTGCCAATCTATCCGCAAGTTCCTGCCGCCGCCGGGCCGCCTCCGCTTGCAACCGGACCATGCTGGCCTCTGTTTGCGCTTCGAAACGCGCCCGTCTCGCCTGCTGCAGTCGGTCATGGGTTTCGAGAATGCGCACGGTCCGCTGGTGGCTCTGCCGCCGGACCGCGGCGCGCTGCTCGTCCGGTTCCACCAACACCTGGCTCCAGGCTTCGTTCAGTTCCAGGGTCTGGCTCGCGCACGCCAACTCGATGGCCTCCACTTTCTGCTGATTGTGCCGGGTGGCGGCTTCCGCAGCGGCGTCATGCAATTGACGCGCCCTCGCCAACGCGCCGCCGAAGCCCACAGCCGCGGGTCGGGCCTGCTGCCGGCCGATCAACCAAAGCAGGACCAAAACCACCAGAGAAACTCCCAGCGAAATGCCCGGTCCACCATAGGAAAATCCATCCGACCGCCAGAGGTACATCAACGCGCCGCCCGCGACGTGGCCGATTACGGCCAGCGACAGCGCCATCGTCAGGGAAACGAAACGGAAAATCAGCGGCCCCGGCAGCCGCCGAAAGCGTTCCAACTCCAGCTCCAGTTGCGCGAGCTCGCGGCGGAACGATTCGAGCAACTCGTGTTCATCCGCCGGCAAATTGGCCCCCGCCACCGCCGGGCCGGGTGCCTCGGCCGGAACCAGGCCCCGGAACGAGCCCAGCGTGGCCTGGGTTGTTTGAGTCAATGCCAGCAGCCGCTCGTGTTCCAGTGCCAGCACCGCGTGAAATTCGTCGATCGCCTGTTTGGCGTTCGCCAGCTCCGTGTCCCGGGTGCGGCCGGCTTGCAGCAATCCCGATTGCACTGCGTATTTTTGCCGGCCTTCCGCCTCGTCAATCGGCTGGCATAATTTGAGCAAGACGCGCTGGCTGGCTGCGTTGATTCGCTCCCGACGCCGGCTCTCCCGGAGCTCGCTCCCCGCTTTTTCCGTCACCGCAGCAGCCTCGATTTCACCGGTTGCCTGCGCATTTTCCTCATCCAGTTTTCCGGCCTCGGCCTCGGACCCGCCCCGCGCCTCATACTGGCTCGCCCGCAACACACGATCCAGCTCCTTGCCCTTCGCAAGGGTCGTGCCGATCGCCTGGCGCAATTGGCCCAGCAGACCAAGGGTCTCGCTCACACCCACGGGATTATTCACAGTCGCTCCTGATTTTGAGGAGCAGGCGCTCCAGCTTTTCCAGGGCGGCAAACGTCGCGGCCATCTGCGTTTGCAACGGATCGAGATACTTCACCTCAAACTCCGCACCCCGCCGGTCCGGCCAGCGCTCACGCAGTTGTTGGGTATTCCTGGACAGTTCCTTCGCCAGGGTTGCCAGTTGGGATCGGGTCGCCATCAAACTCATGGCCGCCCCCCTGTTTTTTTGGGCTGATCCAGCGGCGGACCGGCTGAAGCCGCTGGCTGGTCCGTGGCCGCTTTCGACGTCGTCTGCGTCTGCGTCAGCGGGATCGCCCGGTCCGAATAGGCGTCTAGGGTATCGAGCGAACGCCCGAGCAGCGCCACCGCCCGGCGCAAATCGGACGAGAACAGCGTGCGCAATTTCTCCACCTGAGCCGCGGGCGGCGCGACTTCGGTGTCGTAGTGAAGATTCCACTTCTTGATCCGCGCCAGTTTTTCCCGGGCTTCCACCACCGCCAGCCGCGCTTTGCGAACCGCCAATTGTTTGGTGGTGTTGGCTTCGCGCAGATTGCCGATGCGCGCACTGAACAATTCCTGCTCGACATTCTCCAATTCCCGGGACCGCCGGCGCAACTGGTTCTCCCAATGGATCCGCTGCTCGCCCGTAAGCCAGAGCCGCGTGCGCGTGACTTCATCCAGGGCGTCGTCCACCGCCACCGTGGCCCTTTCGATGAATACGATCAGCCGCGCCCGAAATTCCTCGAGGGCTGCAATCGATGTGACACGCGCTTCCGGGGGCATGGTTCAGCGTTGGGCCAGATACTCCTCGATGCGCTGGGCCTTGCGCAAAAGATACGGCGCATGCTGGTTCGAAATTTCCGAGAATTTTTTCAACGCCTTCAACGTCTGCTGAAACTCCGCGGCAAACTTCTCGTGCTCCTGATCCCCCCAGGAATCTCCCAGCGCCGCAAACTTCGCCTGCAACGTCCCCATCCGCGCCTGAAGATCGAGGTTGAACCGCTTCAACTCCTCCGCAAAACGCCGGACCGCCTCCGGATCCATCACTGCCTTTGGCATAATAATCGTCGCTTTCGTTGGTGGGCAAAAATTTGTCGGCCCACCCAAGCTACCAGAGGCCCGACCCGGATCAAAGTTGCATTTTTGAACCAAATTGAACCAATCTGAAAGGTCGCCAGCCATTAGCCGGGGGTTGAGCCTGGCGACACTCCCGGACGAGAGGGCCGATAATTTGCACCCTGAAAGCGGTGCCAGCGGTGTCGGCAACCGCTCCCAACGAGGCCACCCAGGAGCGCGGAGCATTGCTCCGCGTGGATCTGCTCGAAAACTTGCGGAGCATTGCTCCGCGCTCCACCCGCGAACCGCGCGCACCACCCGAACAGGGTTCTACCAAAAGCCCGGACCATGCAGTCAGACGAATTCTTCAACCACGGATGGACACGGATGCACGCAGATCACAATGAAGTGGCTCCCGGGATGAATCCGACCACCAAAACATCAGCCCATCAAATCGGGCGAAACATCCCCATCTGCCGACTTATCCGTGTCCCGCCGTGGTTTCAACTGAATCGTTCGGGCTCAGAATTCCTGGCTGGACAAAGCCTCGGCTACCGCATTACTGATGAACTCCCGGGCCCGCGCCAGCGCCGTCGGCACGAAAACCCAAATGAACACGGACTCCATGAATCCCTACCACCACTTCGTCTCCGAATACGCGCGGCTCACGCAGGAAGGCAAGCGCTCGCCGCTCGGCGGCTTTCCAAATTGCGCGCGACCAACCTTTGCCCCGGACGCCCCGAAGGTTTTGATTTTTTCACCGCACCCGGATGATGAAGTCATCATCGGTGGGCTCGCGCTGCGGCTGCTACGGGAGGCGAAATGGAATATCCTTAACGTCGCCGTCACGCACGGCAGCAACCCGGCACGGCAGGCCGAGCGCCTTGCGGAATTGCGCGCCTGCTGCGATTGCATCGGCTTCGGGTTGGTGCAAACCGCCGCCCACGGACTGGAAAAAGTGAACCTCACAACGCGCGAGCAGGATCCGGCGCATTGGGCGCGCTCGGTTCAAGTCATCGCCGGTCTGCTGGCGCAGCACCAGCCGCGCGTGATCCTGTTTCCGCACGCGGCCGACTGGAACAGCACGCACATCGGCACGCATTTCCTGGTGCTGGACGCGCTCCGGAGTTTGCCGGCCAGTTTCAACTGCTTCACGATCGAGACGGAATTTTGGGGTGCGATGTCCTCGCCCAATTTGATGGTGGAGATCAGCCCGCCGGACCTTGGCGATCTCCTCACCGCTTTGACCTTCCATGTCGGCGAAGTCCGGCGCAATCCCTACCACCTCTCCCTGCCGGCGTGGATGCTGGACAATGTCCGGCGCGGGGGCGAACTGGTCGGCGGCCAGGGCGGAGCCGCCCCGGAATTCATTTTTGCCACGCTTTATCGGTTGCAACGGTGGGCTCGGGGAAACCTGGAAAGCGTTCCCACCCACGGTCGGCAACTGGGCGCGCAAACCAACGCCGCCAGCCTCTTCACCGGACCCAGTGGAAAACCATAACCGGCGACGGTGCCCCTACTTCGTTTGGATGAATTTGTGGAGGTGACCAAACTGAGTCCACTCCGCCACAATCAAATTGCCCTTTTTATCCATGGAGGCGCCGTGCGGTGAATTGCAAATGCCATCCTTCCACTGGTCCATCGGCAGGCCGAAGTTGGCCCGCTGTCCGGCGATTGGATTGTCACCGACTTGCGCGACAATCGAGCCGTCCTTGTCCAAAAAAGTCACCCGGCCCTGCAACTCCGGAAACACTGCGTATTTGCCCTGGATATGCACCGCCGCCGGCATCCGGAGATCCTTCTGGATGACTTTGACGAAGTTGCCATCAAGATCCCAGTGTTCCACCCGGTTGCTATCGCGGTTGCAGACCAACACCAAGGGTTTGCCCTGCCGCAGATCCATCCCGATGCCGTGACAGGTCCGGAATTTCCCCTCTTCATCCCCCGGCCCGCCGAACGCTTTCACAAACTTGCGATCCTGGTCGAACTTGAACACGAAGTTGGATCCATAACCATCCGCGATGAAAATCGATCCATCGGGCGCGACGGTAAGGGCGCACGGGTTGAATCCATTCGGATCCTTGAGAATATTCGACTCCGCTGGATACTTGATGGCCCATAACTGTTCCCCATCAAGCTTGAGTTTCACCACTTCGTGCCCGGACGGGCGGGCGGCATAGATGTATTCCACCCCTTTCTCCTCGCGCATTTCCAACGCGTGAATGTGGCTGGGACCGAACGCGCGCAAATATTTGCCCTCAGACGAATAGACCACAATGCCGCGGGGGGTGTCGGTGGTGACGTAAATATTGCCCGCCTTGTCCAGCACCACACCGCCGTGGCAGGATCCTAAAGGCTTGCCGTCGGGGTTCTGCTCGAAGTAATTGGGGACGATGGAGTACTTCAACTCGGCGGCGAAGGCCGAGGTTGAGACGAGGGCGATTATTCCCAGAATTGTAGGTAGGGTGCGCTTCATGTGGTGATGCTTGGGTGATGGTGTATTTCGTTGCTTCACCACTTTGTAAAACCCGCCGTCCCAATTTGCAACCGCAGAATGAGCCAGGCTCACCGGAACATCGGCGCCTTCGGATCACCGTCGCTGAGCAGATACGCCAGCAGATCGAGCAATTGTTCCGGTTGCAAGGTATTCGCCATCCCGGCCGGCATGGGCGACACCGGGGAGCGCTGACGACGGCGGATCTTCTTGCGATCAATTTCAATCATTGGCTCTCCCGAGGAGAGGGGTCGCACCACGACGGAACGCTTGTCCTCGCGCTCAATGCGGCCGGAAACGGATTCGCCATCCGTCATTTCGATGTCATGCACCGCAAACTCGTCCGCAATCACCTTGGCGGGGTCAACGATGGATTCCAGCACGTCGCGCGGCGCGAGGCGGCGCACCACTCCGGTGAGGTCCGGCCCGACGGTGCCGCCCTCGCCCGCAAAACGATGGCACTGGACACAGCCAGATTCGCGGAACGCCGCTTGGCCACCGGTGAACGAACGCCCGGCGTTCGCGCGGGGCAGCAGCGGCAGGAGATCCGCCATCCGCCATTCGCGCACGACCGCCTTGTCAGGCTTCAACTGCGCAATCCAATCCCGCATGAGCTGGACGGCAGCTTCATCGACGCGCGTTGAGAACAACGGCGGCATCTGACCCTTGCCCCGCTGCGACAGACGATGCACGAGCACGGAACGCTGCGGATCCCCCGGCGCGACCAGCATGGCGTTCACCAGGCCAAAGGTGTCGTGCTGCGGGCGGGTCCCGACCAGGTTCATTTTTTCGCGCGGCGTCGTGAACGCCAACTCCATCTTGGCATTTCCACCGCCCGCCTCGATGTGGCACACGGAACAATTGACGTGCAAATACGCCCGGGCACGCGTCTCGAGATCCGGCGACGAATCCCGGGGATCGACGAGCTTGTCGAGCGCCGCCGGCGGTTTGGGCAGGGCGCTGGTGAACAGGCCGACATGCTCGAGCGTGCGCAGCTGGTTATCGCGTCCGCCCGCGTAGTCGTGATCCCGATTCAACTGCGCCCCGGTGATGCCGAGCACGAAATTAGCCGCGCGGCTGTGACAGCCCAGGCAGTCCGTGCGACTTGGATAGCGCCACACTTGTGGCCGCGCCGCGCCGCCCTCCACGGCTGGATCGCGCACGCTGAAACGGGCTTCGGAGCCGCCTTTCCCCACCAGCTCGGCATCGGTTTGCTCCACATTCCAACGGTAGGTATATCCCGCCCATTGCCCCTGCTGCCGAAGCAGGAGGCGCGTTTCAATGCGCCAGCGGGACGCCGGTTTGCCCGTCTCGCGTTCAAGCGAGAGCGTCTGCAGCAAGGCCGTGCCGTCCGGGAAGTTCCAGCCGCGCGCCGGATCAAAACCCACCTTGGCCTCCCCCGGCACCGCCATGAACCGTTCGCTGATGGCGCCGTCGGCCCAAGCCGAGGCGTTGACCGAATAAGGAATTAACGCCGGCACGACGCGATGATCCGGCACGGAGGTGAACAGGCCGGTGTCGCTCAGGCGCGTGGGAAAGGGTTCGGTTCGCTCACGCTTCGGCGTCAGAATCAATCGATAGATTGCTCCGGCGTGATCGGCGATCAGCAACTCGCCCTGATGATCAACGCGGAACGCCGTGATCTGGATGGCCGTGGTCGCCAGTTCGCGGTGCCACAAAACCCGCTGGCCATCGTGCTTCATGCCCCAGATTCGACCGGTCGAGTAATCGCCGTAAATGTAAACGCCGTCCAATTCCGGATGATTCTTGCCGCGATACACGACCCCGCCGGTGAGGGAACGAAACTCCGAATGCGAATGCTCAATGGTGGGCCGCACCAGCGGGGTGGGTCCACGCTTGCGGCCGGGATAGAAAGGATGGCTGCCTTCATAAACACTCCAGCCGTAGTTGTCCCCTCGACGCACCAGATGCGCGGTCTCCCAAAGGTCCTGCCCGTTGACCCCGACCCACACCTGTCCCGACTTCTGGTCAATGCTCATGCGCCATGGATTGCGCAGTCCATAGGCCCAGATTTCCGGACGCGCCCCCGGCAGCTTCACGAATGGATTGTCCGACGGCGCCTGATACGGCTGCGAACCGGTGCGATGATTGACATCGAGGCGCAAAACATTTCCGAGCAAATCGTCCATGGTCTGCCCCGAGTTCAACGCGTCGGAATCGCTCGAACCGTCGCCGGTGGTCAGATACAGCATGCCATCCGACCCGAACGCCATGTCGCCGCCGTCGTGCCCGGACGAGGCCCATTGCAGGATCGTTTCCTCGGACTTTGGATTAATCTGGTGCGGGGCCTGACGATTCACGGTAAAGCGCGTGATGCGATTGGTGCGGACCGGGTCGCCGGTGGTGCCGTTGCTGAACATGTAAATGAAACCGTTGGTCACGTAGCCCGGATGAAAGCAGACGGAGTAAACGAGGCGTCGCGGCACTTCGAGAAACAGCTCCGTCTCGCTTGTGTTTGGATCGTCCTTCACGCGCACGATGCGCGACGGCCGATCCACCTCCCCGCCGGCCGTGATGACCAGCAACTGGTCAGTCCCCGGCTCCTCCGCAATATAGATGGGTGCCTTCCAGGTAAGGTTGGTGAAGGTTTTCTCGACCGTGTAGGGCGGCGGCGGTTCCGGGGAACCGGCCAGGCGCGAGGAGATCCACGGAGTCCGTTTGTCGAGGCCGAATGGAGCATCGGCTGCCGACCCGAAACCGGTGAACATTCCCAGGATAAACACCATGCTGAACTGGACACCGGATTTCAAAATCGGGGCACGCATAAGAGTTGTTTCATGGCAGCGCAGTTCACGGAATAGGTCCAGAGTTATTTTTGTTACCATGCATCCGGGAGGGCGGGTTCCACCCCGGCCCATATGTTTCAGAAAAATAGGCACGGTTGGCACCGCGCCCTCTCAAACCAATCGGTTCAACGGTTCAAATCATCTTCTCTTTTCCGAGCCGTGAACTCCCGCCCCGAAACCAAATAAACCTCGCGGCGGAGCGTCCGTTAGAAATACGATCTCGCCTAAACCAGTCAATCAACTCGTGTAATCAAAATGGCGACCAGCGAAAATCCAAATCCGATGAACAACGGAGCCGGGCCGATCCAGCGCCGGACGTTTCTGGGCCTTGGTCTGTCCGGAGTGGCCGGCGCCTCCTTGCCTGGGTTGCTCTCCGCGCCAGCCCAGGCGGCACCCGAAAAACCCAAGGCTCAAATTACGGCAGACACTCCGGCCACCGAAGAAATCACCTATGCGGATCGCACGGATTCGTTCGCGGCAAAAATGAAACTGCTCGCGGCCGCCTGGGAGCGCAAGGATTTCCGGCTGGCGCGGGCGCTGACGCATTCCCTGCGCACCACGGCGATCCAGGCGCAGGCGGAGGAGGAAAGCCCAGGCATTCCGCTCCTGGCGGCGGCGCGCCACGAGGAAGTGTCCGCGCTGCCGGCTCCGTGGCGGACATGGGCCCAGGGCTGGAAGTATTTCAAAGCTCTGACGCTGGAGGAAGTCATCGGCCAGAACCGGACACCAGAACCAGTTGAGATGGTGCTCAGCTTTCCGGAGGACCAGGTCGCATCCCTCGCGCGGGAGCTCCGCGTGGCCCAGGTAAGGGACGGGCGCTTGCAGGAAATCCCCTCGCAAGTGCACGGCGAAGTAAGGCGCGGCACCGAGCGGTTGTGCAAAGTGCTGTTCATGGCGGAAGGACCGGCGAATCAAAAACAGACCATTCTGATCTTTTATGGAAACCCGGAAGCCGAGCTGCCCGCCTATCCGACGGACCTGGTCACCACCGGTGAAGGGTTCGCGCTGGACATCGAGAACGAACATTACAAAGCGTCGCTTTCACGACAAATGGGTCAGCTCGAGCGGATGACGCTCAAACGGGAGCACGGCTTGGAGTTGTTCTCGGGCGGCGAAGGACACGGCGAACCGCCCGGCATTGATTGGGCGCACGATTACGTGGCCTCGGGCCATTTCCAAAAACTTCGCATCACCTTGTGGGACAAATGTCCGGATTACGAAGTGGTTCGCGGCCCCTTGTGCACGATCATCCGTCGCTGGGGATTTCCGCATTCACCCGTGCATCCTCTCTTTTCACCTAGCCGCCTCAATATCGACATCGAATACCGGTTTTATGCCGGGCTGCCCTGGTTCCATAAACAGGGCCGCATGCAGGCAGTGAAATCGTTTGAAGCGGAGGCGTTGCGGGATGACGAGTGGGTGTTTTCCGGGCAATCCTTCACCGACATGGTTTGGCTGGGACCGGATGGAAAATTGCGCACGGGCACGGTGGACCCGGCGTTCGCCGATAAATTGTGGGGGGTCGGTTTTTTTCACAAAGAAAGCAAAGACTCGTTCATCGCCCTTTTTTTGGAACATCGGGCGGACGGCTTGCCCGAATTAAAACATTCGGGTGCGCCAACGATGTTTTATCGGTGGCACGGAAATGTTTGGAGTCGCTATCCACTGCCGGGCAAACAAGTGCCGGCGGGCGCACTGCTTTATGAGAAAAACGCGTACGTCGCCCTGCCCTTCACCAAGGCCGAGGGACCGCGCCTGATCGAAGAATTACGACAGCGGCTGATGAAACCATGGGTCGCGGCGGCGGGAAATGTGCCCCCGGAAAGCACCGCCCAGGAGTCGCCCGGGCAATTGGCGCGTCCCGGTGAAGCGGGGGACAGTCCGATTGCCAAGCAGGCCTTGTGGGATGCCCTGCGCAATTGCAAGGACGCCCAGCTCTATACGGCAGACATCAATGTGGTGGATCTGGGACTGGTCTATGATCTCCGGGTCCGGGGCGAGGTGGTAAATGTCCTGCTGGCCATGCCGCACCGCGGGCGACCCCGAGTCGGCTACTTTGTCAATGGTTCGAACTCCGTCCATCCCACGCTTTCCTTGTCAGTGCGCGACGCCTTGTTGAAAGTGCCGGGCGTGCGAAAGGTGGTGGTGGAACAGACGTGGGAGCCCGTCTGGAGTTCGAATCAATTGACGGACGAGGGGCGTAAGAAATTTGGGATGTGAACCGGTTCCATGGTTTGCGAGACGAGCACCTAAACATGCACCATCCCTCCTAGTTCGCCATTTGATACCGGTTTCCCACTCTTCAACTTGGAGTTGGATCCCCCTCGTCATAGAGATATCGCTGAAACCCGGCGAATACTTTCACAATTTCCTCCGGTTTGCCGAGGTCGGCCACGGCGTCGGCGATGGAGTTGTGGTATTTCAAGTGCAACAGCGGGGTGAGCTTTTCCTGATCGAGTTCTTGCACGCCGACGGTGACGTAATGATCGAG
>JAYTXL010000201.1:0-2435 GCA_043742955.1 Verrucomicrobiota bacterium
CCATAACCTTGTCCCCAAGTATTTTGAAATTCAGGAAACATTAATATACCACTCATCTCATAATTAGAAGTAAATGTTGCGTTTTTACCTACGGTTCAGCCGACGCACGATGATGGTGAGGGCTTGTAGCGGCTGCTTTTTCCCCAGTTCAAAAACCCGTCAATTAAATTCTTCAGCAATCTCCAGCGGGCGCCGGTGGCGTGGTTCGTCCTCGTTCGGCCGGATGTTTTAGGCGAAGTAATCGGCGGGGGAAACCACGGGAAGATTGGTCATTCCCTGGAAGTGTCGGAAATTCAAGGTCACGATCTTGTCTGCTTGAGACAGACTTGCAGCGGCGCAATGCATCCAGTCATGGACGTTTTTTCCATGCACGTTTTTCCTGGCAGCGGAGTCCAGTTCATTGAGCGCCGAGGCCGGTTGGAGATCGAAATACCTCAGCTTGGAGAAGGTTTCCCGAGCCGCCGCCGCCGCGTCCTTTGGCGACAAGGCCAGCTTAACGGTTTCTCCGCCTCGCTGGACAGCTATCCCCGGGCCAGTCAGCACCCAGTAAAACTCTGCCAGGGAGTGGGCGCGGGTGACGCCCACGGGTGTTTTCTGCAAGCGCCAGGCGCGAATCAGGCCGCTGGTGTCAAAGTAGGTCTTCAATCCCGAGCCTCGTCGATGGCTTGGAGAATGGATTCATCGGTCAGTTCCGCCGATCGAAGCTCCGCTGCAGAGACAACCAGGCGCGGGGCATCTGGCCGAATCTGGCCAAGCCTTTTGCCGTGCTCCGTCAATTCCACCGTTTCACCACGCGTCAAAGCCCTGGCCACACCCTTGGTTTCACGTCGAAGGCCGGTTAGAGTTGTTTGCATCTTCCCCTAAAATACATACTTTTCATATTGCATCAAGCGGTTTTGGCCTGGCATTTCAGAGCGATCAAACTTCGTGATTCTTGGCCAAGTCACATTCCAAGCGGCGCCAGGCAGCGACGCTGATGAAAACCGATCGGCGGGTGAGATCCTCGTTCTGGCCACGCGGTTAAGATCGAACGAGCGCGGAATGGCGCATACGTGTTTGCCGAAGTGGCGGGCAATCTCAGGCCATCCCCACGCAGGTGGAGAAAGGGGATGGTTTACAGCCTGGCACACGGCGACATGCCGCCAGCCAACACTTGCATTCCCTCCGGGTCCGCTCCATTGTGCGGCTTAAATTTATTGGTGCCGGACGGGTTTTCGCCGGCTGCCGTTGCTAAAAATATTATGTCTTCTGAGTCTGAAATGGATCTGGAATTGCACTTTTTGCCCGCGTGGGCCAAGCAGTCGCCGGAAGTGAATCGTTACGCCAAATTTGAGGGTGGCGAGGAGCGTCCGGGCCGTGGGCGGGATGATCGCGGCCGCAGTGGTGGCGGCCCGCGTGACCGGGCGCCGCGCCGCGACGGCCCCGGAGGCGGCGACCGCCGGCCGCCCGGAGGGCGATCGGGTCCGCCGCGCCGCGATCGCGGTTTCGATCCGCGCGCCGAGGCCCCGCGTCGCAGCGAACCGCCCGCCCCGCTGCCGGAGGTTCAAATCACGCTGCTGCCCGAAGAAAAGGGCGTGGAAGCGCTGGCCCGGCAGATCAAATTGACCGGGCGCGCCTATCCGTTGTTCGACATCGCGCATCTGGTTTTAAACAAGCCGGAGCGGTATCACGTGGTCTTCAGCGTGGTGAAAAAAGCCGGTGGTCAGATCGCCCAGCCATTGTTCGTTTGTAATCTCGATGAATCCCTCTGGCTGAGCGAGGCGGAGGCGGTCAGCCATGTTTTGAGCCGACATTTTGCGACGTTTTACCAGGCGGAACGCACGGCGACGGAACCGCCCAAAGGCACCTATACGTTCGTGGCGCAGTGCGGCATGAGCGGCGTCATTCTCGGCCCGCCGAATTATCACGATTACCAAAAGAAACTTCACCAGTTGCATGCCGAGCGTTTCGCCCGCCTGCCGTTCGAGGCGTTCAAGGCGCGGGTCAAGATTGTGAAGGACGAGGTCGTGGTGAAGAAATGGCTGGAGGATCAAAGTTTCAAAACGGAATACGTTTGTTTGAACGTGCCCGAAACCATCCGGCTCGCCAGCCGCGCGGAGTTGGAAAAGCATTTCCGAGAAACCCATGTTCCCAACATTATCAAGCCGGTGGAGAAGCACACGCTCAACGGCGCGGTCGGTCAAAAGCTCCCGTCGCCGGTGTTGCGCCAGTTGCTCCACCGCGCGTGGGAGGATCAGATGCGGTTCCCGCTTTCGGTGGTGAATGTGTTGAGCCAGCAGTTTGCCTCGCATGGTCTTCAGTTTTTCAAGGTCAATAAGACCGTCACCCACGCCGCCATCGCGCGACCGCATTTCCTCGATGTGAACACCACGCCGGTGTCCACGGGCATCAAACGGATCATCGAATTCATCAACGCCACATCCAAGTGCAACCGG
>JAYTXL010000202.1:0-2893 GCA_043742955.1 Verrucomicrobiota bacterium
CGTGCTCCGCGCCGATGGCACGCGCGCCTACGTCGGCTACGGCGTGGACAGCCTCACCGTCGGCCTCGTGGCCGTGTGCCGCGTGAAGTTCGCCGGCGAAACCCGCGACGCCGTCGCGAGCCTGTATCCGACCGCCGAGGAAGCCCGCATCACCTGCGCCATCGTGGACGCCGCCGCCCGCGTGCGCGACCTGAACTTCAAATATCTGGCCGAAGGCAAAGGCGCGACCGTCACCGCCCGCTTCGGCAATGACGGCATCACCATCTGCGACCCGAACCGCGCGAGCGAAGGCGCGGACAAGGTGTTTGAGAAGATTTACGACCGGGCGATTTGAACCGCTGATGCTCGGTGATTGAATCATTGATACGCCACCGGTAATTTGTTGCTGTGAATCGAGTAGCCATCCAACCCAGGTTGTTGCGCTGGGCGTGCGAACGCTCTGGATTGGATAGCGCCGATTTGGAAAACAAGTTTCCGCATCTGGCGGCGTGGGAAGAAAGGACAGCCCAGCCGACGCTGAAACAATTGGAAGCGTTTGCCAAAGCGACTTATACGCCGGTGGGCTACCTATTTCTTCCTGAGCCGCCAGTTGAAAAAGTGCCCATCCCGGATTTCCGCGCTCCGGGCAATGAGCGTATTGGCCACCCGTCCCCCGACTTGCTAGACACGATTTACGTCTGCCAGCAACGGCAGGAGTGGTTTCGGAACTACGCGCGTTTGATGGGAGAGTCGCCACTGGCATTTGTGGGTTCGGCGCAAGTGGGGAATGACGTGGTTCGCACTGCCGCCAGAATCAGCGAGGAACTGGGGTTTAATTTGGACGCACGTCGCCAAATGCCTACCTGGACGGATGCGCTGCGGCACTTCATCGAGCAGGCGGACGGTTTGGGCGTCCTCGTGATGTGCAATGGAGTGGTTCAAAACAACAATTACCGGCATTTGGATCCGCAGGAGTTTCGTGGATTCGCCATGGCGGATGATCTTGCACCACTAGTGTTCATCAACGGTGCAGATACCAAGGCGGCGCAAATGTTCACGCTGGCCCATGAATTAGCCCACCTCTGGTTGGGGCAGTCGGCCGTGTCGGATTCTCAACCGACTGCGATTCCGGATCAGCAAGTGGAGCGGTGGTGCAACGAGGTTGCCGCCGAACTGCTGGTGCCACTCGCTGCGATGCGGCAAGCATACCGTCCCGACGGTGAGTTGGCGGAGGAAGCCAGCCGATTGGCCCGGCGCTTCAAGGTGAGCACGCTGGTCATCTTGCGCCGCATCTTGGATGTAGGCGGGCTGACCCAGGAAGAATTCTGGGCGGCGTATCATGCGGAGGTCGCAAAGTTGCGGGCGATTCCGCGCGGGAGCGGAGGCAACTTCTACCTGACCCAGGCAGCACGAGTGAGTAAACGCTTCGCGGCGGCACTGGTCGCGAGCACGCTGGAAGGGCAAACCCGCTACAATGATGCGTTTCGGATGCTTGGGTTTTCCAAACTTTCGACGTTCAAAGAATTGGGGCGCAGCCTGGGAGTGGGGGTCGCATGAGTTATCTGTTGGACTCTGACGTTTTCATCCAAGCCAAGAACCTTCATTACGGCTTGGATTTTTGTCCCGCCTTCTGGGAATGGCTCATCGCTTCGAACGCTGCGGGTCGAGTCTTCAGCACCGAGAAAGTCGGCGATGAAATCGAGGCCGGGGCTGACGAGTTGGCCGCGTGGGCCGCCGCCCGGGGCGACGGTTTCTTTCTGAAGCCCGATTCCGCGATTTTGCCAGCCCTGGCTACGGTGAGCAGTTGGGCCACCAAGCAAAATTACGAGCCTGCCGCGGTTAACACCTTCCTACAGGTGGCTGATTTCTACCTTGTGGCCCACGCGCTGGCTCACGGGCATGTCGTCGTCACTCACGAGGTTGCCGCCGCTTCGACCAAGAAGATCAAGATTCCCAATGCGTGCATCGGTGTGGGTGTGAAGTGCATGAGCCCTTTTGAAATGTTGCGGCTGGAGCGCGCGCGATTCGTCCTTGGGCTACAGTCTTGAGCCATCCAACCGCCGATTTTCGCCTCGGTGTGCGAACCTTTCAAGGTCGTGTTCGTTCTGGGACATTTTCGGGGGGCGTTACTGCTTTCGTTCGACCCCGGCCACCTTCCGTCACCACTCCGGACTGTCGCGGGGCGAGCAAACCAGGACAAGTTTGGGAGTTAGCAAAGCAGGAATCTTCTCTCCCCACCGCCATTCTTGGAGGAGGGCGAGCGTAGCGATGCCCGACGGAAAGAATGGCGGTGGGGACAGCTTTGGCGCGTAGCCTGCCCGTCTTTGAAAATTACCAGCAACTCTCCCACCGTCACCGCCCGCTTCGGCAATGACGGCATCACCATCTGCGACCCGAACCGCGCAGGCGAAGGCGCGGACAAGGTATTCCAGCGGATTTACGACCGGGCGATTTGAAACGGAAACCCCGCTTGATGGCGGCTCTACCAAATGGTATAGACCAGGCATGACGACCGCCAAAGTTTTCCTGAACGGGCGCAGCCAGGCCATCCGGCTGCCGAAGGAGTTCCGGGTGAACAGCACCGAGGTTTCCATCAAGCGCGTGCCGCAGGGCATCCTCATCATGGAGCGCGACCCGTGGGAAATCTGTCGCGAAGCCTGCCAGGAGTTGTCCGATGACTTCATGAAGGAGCGCGTTCAGCCGCCGCAGCAGAAGCGTGATTGGAGCAAGGAGTGATGACCTATCTGCTCGACACGAACATCGTGGTCTTCATGGTGCGCGGGCTGAAGGTGCGGGCGAATCCGAACGCCCAGCAACGCGAGCGGCATCGGATGGCGTTGCGAATCCTTGAACAAGCCCGGAAGCAGACGGCTGCTGGCCACGAAGTCGCGCTATCCTCCATCACGGTGGCCGA
>JAYTXL010000203.1:0-1937 GCA_043742955.1 Verrucomicrobiota bacterium
AAAAGGTGGATGGACCGGTAGCATGATTCCCACGGGGTGATGTGATCGGTGATACCACCAACGCTGAACACATCGCACGTCACCTGCTTGAGATCGATCGGCAGACCGCGGACATCGAGGCCCATTTTCTGCATGAACGGATTGTATTTGTACATCGACAGCATTTCGCCATGAAGCTTGGCCGGCAACCGGGTCGTGTCGCAATTCCAGTAAAGGATATCGAAAGCAGGCGGATCGTTGCCGAGCAGATAATTATTGACCCAATAATTCCAGATCAGGTCGTTGGGCCGCATCAGCGAAAAGACCTTGGCCATGTCCTTTCCTTCGAGCACGCCGCTCTCGTACGAACGGCGCCGGGCCGCCTCGACCGCCTCCTCGGTGGCAAAGAGTCCGAGCACATTCTTGGTGCTGGCGTCGAACAGGCTTACCAGCAGGGTGAGGGAATTGACCTTTTGCTTTTTCGCCGCCGCGAAATAGCCGAGGAGCATGGCAATCGTAATGCCGCCCGAGCACGCGCCCATCACGTTGCAATCCGGGCTGCCGCTGATCTCGAGAACGGCGTCAACCGCTTCCTCCAGCTTTTCAATGTAATCGTTGAAGCCCCAGTCGCGATGCTCCGGAGTGGGATTGCGCCAGCTCACGATGAACGTATCAATGCCATGGTTCGTGATGAAATCGGCAAAGGATTTCTCCGGCGACAGATCAAAAACGTAGAACTTATTGATCTGCGGCGGCACCACCAGGATCGGCCGCGTGCGAACGGTCTTGGTCCGCGGCTGGTAGTGAATCAATTCAACCAGGTCGTTCTTGAAGACGACCGCTCCGGGCGTGAGCGCGAGGTTTTTTCCGACCTCGAACGCCGACTTGTCCACCTGCGAGGGCCAGCCCTCGTTGTAGATGACGTCGTTGATCAGGTTGGTGATTCCTCGCACCGCGCTGGCGCCGCCGGTCTCGAGGAATTTGCGAATCGCCGCCGGGTTGATAATCGTGTTGGTCGGCGCCAGCGCGTCGTTGAGCACCGAGGCCAGGAACTTCGCGCGCGCGTTGTCATCCTCCGCGCCATGCGTCTCGTCGATCCACGCATTCACCTGCCGGCAGCCCGCCAAATACACCTGAAGTAAGCCACCGTAGAGCGGCATGTTGGCCCAGGCGGGATCCATGAAACGGCGATCCCCACGCTCCGGCATAACCTTCGATTTGCCCTGCAGAATGGTGGCCGTCTCCTGCACAAATTTCGCGTAGTGCTCGACGACAAGTTGCGGCTTCGTGAGTGCCTCGTTCAACGCTCCGCCCAAGACCCTGAGCAAATCCTTCCCGCGGATGTTGACCATCGGATTCGGGCCGAGGATGCGCTCGGCCGTCTGGGCGCCAATGTCTGCGAAATCCACCGGGTCGGGTTTTGGCGGGCCATCAGCCGCGGGGTCCGCGGCTGCGTCCGGGACGGCGGCGGCCTTCTTTTTTCTCTTCTTGGCGGGCATGACGATCTCTTCTCCTGGTCGGTGGGGGCGGTTGGTCTCAGGCTTTGGTGTAGAGCATGGCCAGTGACTCGGCGACAAACGCGGGTCGTTCCTGGCCCTCGATCTCCATCGTGTTTTTCGTGGTGAGCAAGATGCGTCCGCCTCCCTTGTCGTCGGCAAAGATCAGCACGACGTGCAGCCGCAGCCGTGAATTCACCGGCACCGGTTGGACAAAGCGCACTTTGTTCAGCCCGTAATTTGTGGCCTGGAGCACGCCCTTGGGCAGCAAGCCAATCTGGAATTGCAGCAGGGAAACCATCGAAAGCGTCAGGAACCCATGCGCGATGGTGGTCCCGAACGGGCCTTCCTTGGTCGCGCGTTCGACATCGACGTGGATCCATTGGTTGTCGCCGGTGACCTCGGCGAATTGGTTGATGCGTGCCTGGTCAATCTTGAACCAATCGGACACGCCAACTTCCA
>JAYTXL010000204.1:0-5023 GCA_043742955.1 Verrucomicrobiota bacterium
AGACGAGGTTCGGGCGGCAAATTCACCACGGAATGCGTATCATAAAGTGCTGGACGGGCGCAAGCAGCCGATTCGCGGACTTTGGCAACGTTTTGGCAAGTATGTTGTGCGCCTGAAGGTGGAAGACGAGCGCGGGCGCAAGGTTCTTCGCTGGAAGCTGCTCGAAGGCGCAGAAAGCCCTCGCCAAGCTCTTGGGCGAGCGGGACCGGAACGCCCTGCCCGTGATGCAACGCACCCCCAAGCTGGCCGATTGCATCCAGACCTACCTTGCCCACTACGCCCAAATGAAGGACGCCAAGCGCCCGGCGACGATGGCCAAGGAACGCAGCGCGCTGGCCCTTTGGACGGCTCACATGAGAGAATACCCGGGCCGGACGTGACGAATCTCGTGTTCCCGCCTTGCTTCTCCGGTCGATTTGCAGCATTTTGGCGGCATGAAGACCGCCAGCGTGCAACAAGTGCCGCAGCAATGGCCTGAGATTTTGCGTTGGGTCGCTGCCGGCGAAGAAGTACAAGTGACCGAGCAGGATCAGGTCGTGGCTAGAGTTGTGCCCGCCAAACCAGCGACGACCCCTGACTTTCTGGGGCGGGCCAGGGCGATCTGGGGTGAAGCTCCGGCAGGCAATCCACTCAGCACATTGGTTTCGGGGGCCCGGGGAGACGAGCCGTGACCTATCTCGACACGGGTTGTCTCGTAAAGCTTTACTACCCGGAGCCGGACAGCGCCAAGGTGGCCGCGCTGGTGCAAGGAAAGTCTCTCTGTCACACTCCGCTGCACGAATTGGAATTCGTAAACGCGTTAAAACTGAAAGTATTTCTTGGCAACGCCACCGTCGTTCAAGTCAGTGCCGCCCGCGCTTTGGTCGAGGCGGACCTGAAAGCCGGTGTGCTGGTGTCGCCCGGCGGTGATTGGAAGGACATTTATGGCGTGGCGGTGGGACTGGCCGACCGACACACCGGGACGCTTGGGTGCCGGTCGCTGGACATTTTGCATTGCGCCGCTGCGAAGACTCTCGGCGCGACCGAATTCATCACCACGGATGGCCGGCAAATGAAGCTCGCGCGAGCAATGGGGTTGAATTTGGTGACGGTTTAACCGGGTCACTGCACGCCCGCCGTCATGAGGGGGAAACGCGACCGCGCCGCCGATGGTAGTGGTTTTCGCGCTGCGAAAACCAGCGCAGCGGCGCAATGCTTCGCAGCTAGGCCAACAGGCCAATGGTGAATGGCGGACATCGTTTCACTCGGAATCTGTTGCCGGGGAATTCAGTGCTGCGTAGTCTGCACAGGTATGGACATCCGTTTTCACAGTAACGAATTTCGATTCATCCACCCCATGCACGGCATGTGGAGACCAAGGAGGAGATAACTATGGAGTATAAATGCGAGTGCGAGCTCTGCCATGAGCGGCTTTCCTTCGACGAAAACCTTCTCGATGAGATGATCACCTGCCCGCATTGCCTGCGCCAAACGCGGCTGCTGCCGGCACGCGTGCCTGTATCGGCCCCCAAAAGGAATGAGGAAGACATCGGCTGGGAGCAATTCATGATTCTCTGCGGGTTGGGCGGCATGATCTATTTCGAGGCATTTTTTGAGATCGGCAAAGGTGATGTCGCCAATTTGGATCTCCTGAATCAGCGCCTCTGCGGCGTGATCTGTTCATCGACAGTCTCGCTCCTAGGCGTCCTGTTGATCATCAGCTACCGGATCGGGCGGTTATCCAGGCAGTCACAATGACTATGAGTGAGGAACTAAAGCACACATGCCCCGCTTGTCGCGGGCGCATTGCCTACGAAGTGAGTTTTTCTGGTAAGACGATTCAGTGTCCGCACTGCGGGGAGGCGATCACTTTGGGAGAGCCACTTCCCGCTGCCAACGAAACCGCCACACCGGCGATTGCGCCGTTGACGGTGGCTGCGGTTTCAGCAACGCGCACCCCTCGGGGTTACTCGCGAACCATCGCAGTCCTGGCTTTGCTTCTCCTACTCGCTTTAGGCGTCGGAATTGGACTTCGCACTGCCTCTAAAACGAAACGTGAAACTCAACTCTGGGAAGCTGAAGAACTCGTGAGGTCGAAAGCCGAGGCAGCCAAAGCGAAAGCCGAGGCCGAAAAGACGAAGGTAAATGCCGAAGAGGAGGAGAGATCAAAAGCCGCTGTCGTGGCCGCTGCCGAAGCGGAAGCGGTAGCTACGGCCAAGAGAGTGGCAATCGTTGAAGAAATTGCACGGCGCGAGGCAGAGCAGAAGGCACAAGCCGAAGAAAAGCGTAGGGCCAGAGCGCAGCAAAATCCAGTAGCCCGGGCGCTCTGGAAAGAAGAAGATCACGCGACAATTCAAATTACTGCGACGCGAGAAAGCGACGCGACGATCAAATACTTGGGCACGAATAGCATTGTCAAATACGTGGACATGCCTGAGTGGCTGACTTCAATGGCTCAGACTAAATACAAAGACGATGGGGAAGCCAGAGGTCAAATCCGGGAGGTTGATGGCAAAGTCTACGACTTGAGAACAGGTCCAACCGGTTGGCGAACTCTTCCGACCGCTGAAGTAATCCAAGTTTTGGAGGATGGCTACCTGATGATGGATGAGGCTTCGCTCAATGATCGCTTCGCCCTCAAGAAAGTATTCCGGCTTAGGCACAATGGACTTACGCGAATCCTCAGCCCGGGAGACCGCATCCAAGTTGTGGCGATGAGTATCGGGACGTATACTTACGAAACTAAAGAATCAGAGACTAAAGTAGTCCCGTTTTATGACCCCGGAACGCCGGTTGGACCACTGCGCGAGAAGGTTATTGCCATGAACGGTAGGCCGATGAGTGAAAAACCATCCCCTGCCGCCAAGCGTGTGAAACTTCCCTCTGACGGACCGGTTGCAAGTGGGTCGGGATTCTTCATTAGCGATGATGGGCTTTTCATTACGAACGCACATGTGGTCGAGGATTCGACGAAGATCGAGGTAAGAACCGCCGCAGGAAAGAAAAGTGCAAATGTCCTTCGCGTTGACAAGGACAAGGATTTGGCGTTATTGCGGGTTGCTGTTGTAAAGGGCACTGTCGGTGTGCTCACCATTTCCACCAACAAAGTGTCTTTGGGGAAACAAGTTTTCACCATCGGCTACCCAATGATTGAGGTTCAAGGCTCCCGGCCTAAATACACGGACGGGAAAATCAGCAGCCTTGCTGGTATTCGGGACGACCCAGAGCGAATGCAGATCAGCGTTCCTGTTCAGCCGGGCAACTCAGGTGGTCCGTTGGCGGATGCGAACGGCGAGATCGTAGGGATAATCGTCTCTCGTTTGAATTTCAAGAGCGCACAAAATGTGAATTATGCAGTAAAGGGCGCAATTCTGATTGAGTTCTTGCGTGAGAACACGGCACTGGTCCCCGGACTTAAGTGGGGAGGCGATGCCACAAAGAGATCGCAGGACGAGGCGATTCAAGCCGTTGAGAAGGCGAGTGGTTTGGTTTTGATATACTGATTTGCGAATCGTCTTACCCCGCCACATGCCAACGCAGTCCCGAAAAGTGGTGCAACAAACAAGTGTTGCACCACCAGCGAACGCTTACAGGCCATCGTGGGCGCAGGAATGGCCAAAACCATGCTGCCGGTCTGAATCACTTGGACGCACTCCGGCACTTGGCGGTAGAACATTTTGTCGTATGCTGGTGCGTGGCTTGAATGGGCTCGACAATGCCGAAGAAAATCAGCTACAAACGCGCCACGATGAAAAAGGGCAACACGGCTCACCGCCGGCGGCACTCTGACTACCCCGCCACCACCAAGGGCAGCCAGATCGCCACCCGCGTCCGGGCGGAATCGAACAAACTGTCGGAAGCCCAACGGGAAGCCCTGTTCCAAAAGGGAATGCAGTTGATCTATGGCGGCAATGGGACAAAAGAAATCGTTGGCCGTCGATAGCAACCTGCTGTTTGACCTGGCGGCAAAAAAGGACTTCGCCCTCGCCTTTCTGGAAGTAGCCAGGGAAAAAGGTTACACCCTCCACCTCCCGCCGACCGTCATTCAGGAGTTGACCTTTGCGGCCTTTCATAAGCACGGCGAGGAAACGGAACTGGCGCTGGTTGCCCTGACCAACATTCGAGTTTGGAAAATCGTTCCCTTTGATCTGATTGCCGTCGGCCACGGAATCACGGAACAATTCGCCCGGCACCTGCATCAGCTGAACCTACACTGGGCGACTGCCTTCAGCGGCGGCTCCGTACCGCAGCGGGAAGGTTTAGGGGGAAAGATGGGGCTTTGGGCCGGTATTTTTGCCTTTGTCTCCGGCCCAATCTGTTGTAGAAGGGTTTGGGCGAGCCCGTGGCACGCCCCATTTTATTGAAAACAATGAGTCGATACCTCGACATGGTTGACGAGCCCGCGCACGTCAAGAAACTGAAGCCCGACCAGTTGCTGCAACTGGCTGAGGAAATCCGTCATGAGCTGATCAACAAGCTCGCCAAGAACGGCGGCCATCTCGGCCCCAATCTCGGCGTGGTCGAGTTGACCCTGGCTTTGCATAGCGTTTTTTCGACGCCGAAAGACAAGTTCGTCTGGGACGTCAGCCACCAGAGCTACGTCCACAAGCTGCTTACCGGACGCAAAAACCGGTTCCATACCATCCGCACCACGGACGGACTGAATGGCTTTTCGCTGCGAACGGAGAGCGAGCACGACTGCTACGGTGCCGGCCACGCGGGCACGGCGTTATCCGCCGCGCTCGGCATGGCGGCCGCGCGCGACCAGCGGGGCAGCGATGAAAACGTGGTGGCGATCTTCGGCGATGCCGCGCTCACCAACGGCATTTCCTTCGAGGCGCTGAACAACATCGCGCACACGACCAAAAAATTCATTGGGATTCTCAACGACAACGAGTGGAGCATCGCCAAAAACGTGGGCGCCATCGCGAGCTATCTCAACCGGCTCATCACCAATCCGTCCTACAACCGTCTGCAAAAGGATTTTGAAAGCCTGATGCGCCGGATGCCCCGCGGCGAAATCACCCACAAAATCGGTCACAAG
>JAYTXL010000205.1:0-3953 GCA_043742955.1 Verrucomicrobiota bacterium
AGGCCGACGAAACCCCTCGACCAAGGGACAGTTCCAACCGCCACATCACCTGTCCCCTTTTGAACTCGCAGCCGTCCCCTTTTGTTCCCGCCCCGACAGTTTGTTCCGCTCGCGCTGGTGCTGGCCGGGCTGATCCTCCATTTATCTTTCATTCAACCGGCCAAAGGCGCCTCTTTCACCATAACCGGTGCGCTGAACACACCGCGCGAGACGCACACGATGACGTTGCTTGCTAATGGGAAGGTGCTAATCACGGGAGGAGTAAAGAACATTGGCACCACCATTCTTTCGAGTGCGGAGCTATACGATCCGGCTATCGGGACATGGACGCTGACCGACGCGCTCAGTATCCCTCGCCAGTCCCATACAGCGACGTTGTTGCCCAATGGGAAAGTGCTGGTTGCGGGGGGGCTTGGCAATAGCGTCGCCTATTTCTCTAGTGTGGAGTTGTTTGATTCTTCCACTGGGACGTGGACAGCGACCGGCGGAATGATCACCGGTCGACGGATACATACGGCGACGTTGCTGCCCAATGGGAAGGTACTCGTAGTGGGGGGATTGGATCCCAACAGCCTCTCTTCTAGCGCGGAGCTGTATGATCCGCTCACCGGGACATGGACGGCGACCGGTGCGCTGAACGCGGCTCCATATTATCACACCGCTACGTTACTGCCCAACGGGAAAGTGCTACTCGTAGGGGGTATCGGCGTTGTCCCTCTTTCCAGCGCAGAGTTGTACAATCCCGCCACCGGAACCTGGACAACCACCGGCGCGATGAGCGTCGCTCGTACCTCTCCTGCGACGTTGCTGCCCAACGGCAAAGTGTTGGTCGCAGGAGGCTATTACTACGCGAACGGCCATGTCTATCTTTCCAGCGCGGAGTTGTACGATCCAGCCGTCGGAACATGGACGGAGACGCGTGCGTTGAGCAATCCCCGCGCATCTCACACGGCAACGTTGCTGCCCAATGGGAAGGTGCTGATCGCAGGGGGACACAATGGTAGCACGGCTGTTTCCAGCGCGGAGATGTATGATCCGACAACTGGCACTTGGACGACGACCGCCGAAATGAGTGCCGTCCGCGTTGGGCATTCAGCAACGCTCTTGCTCAATGGGAAAGTGCTGATCGCGGGGGGGCGGAATAGCAGCGGTTATCTTTCCAACGCGGAACTTTATACGGTTTCATCACCTGTGATTTTCACACCAACCTTTCAGATTCCCACGACTGCCGAATCCACTCCGGCGATCGTGTTTCCACCTTCTCCGTCCCAACTCAAAACTTACGTGGCCGGCGATTTCGCTTCCAACATTCCGCTCAATCCAAACCGGATGACCATCGTTTTGACTCATGGCTGGAACAGCAGTCCGAATGAATGGGCGCTGGGTCTGGCGAATTCCATTTCCACTCACGTCGCAGTTCCCACACCCAACATCGTGGCTTGGGAATGGACGAACGCAGCGAGTGCATCATTCCCGTGCTTTTCAATAACAGGAAAAGATTTGCGGGCAGCGGCTTTGCGAACCCCGGAACAGGGGCGGGCACTGGCCACAAATCTACGGGCCGCACTTGGTGCAAACTATTCACAACCGATTCATTTCATCGGACACAGCTTGGGCACCTTGGTGAATGCGAAAGCTGCGGACGATTTGCACGCCCACGGGTTTGCTCCGGCGAACACCCACATGACTCTCTTCGATGAGGCGGAAGCAGCGACAAGCTTTGATTGCAGTGAAGCTCTGAAATCTCTGGCCTATCTCGACCCACTGGTGCCGGGACCGGTTTCTCCCTTGCCACGACAGAGCGGGTGGATTGACAACTACGTCTCCTTTGCCGGCTTGTTGCACCCGGAAGCGCGCAACGTGATTCTGACAAATCATTTTCCCCGTGACGGGCTGGGCGGTTTGGACTGGCTTTCTGCGGCGAAGGTATTTCATGGCTACCCGTACAACTGGTATAGTCAGACGGTGGTGAATCCTTCGGCTGCTGCGATGGGTTATCACTGGTCATTTGAGCAAGGCGGATTTGCGGGAGCACCGTCGGCCAACACAGTTTTCCTGCAAAGCGGTTCCGAACTAAATCTCGTGCCCACCAATTATGCTGACGCGAGCAGTTTGCTCAGTGAACGGATCAAAAAATACCGCACCGCGCTTCACACCGCATTTCTTCCGACTCAAGTTCAGGACGCTTTTAGAAATGGCGACGTGAGCGGAGAGAGCCAAGCCACTGGAATACTCAATGCGTGGGACATGCTCTTTCATTTACGAACATCCAGCGGCAGTGGAGGGTCTTTCGCGTCGCAGGCGATGAGGAAAAATTCACCGGCAGACGCGGGAGGCGGCGCGAACATTCCAGCGTATGTCTGGGTAATGTTGGCAGTCCCATCGAATACCGTTTCAATGTCCTTTAACTTCAAGCTCGATGGAAACGGCGGGAATGATACGTTCGCGGCGGCAGTAAACGGCACGAATGTTCTGGCGATGGAGACGAGTTTCATTGAAACGAATGTCACTCTGAACAGCGGGTTGATTGACGTGTCAGCATGGGCCGGGCAACAGATTGAATTGTTTCTGGGAATCGTGGGCGGCACTTCAACCAATGCGAGTCTGACAGTGAACGGATTTCGATTTTACAGCGTCGCGCCACCAGCGCTTCAGGCACAAAACGTGGGGAATGTTTTCAAGGTGTCATGGCCGCTCTCGGCGGAAGGATATATCCTCGAAACAAGCAGCACTTTAACCGGGACAAATTCGTGGACGACTGTGACCAATATACCGGCAATTGTTGATCTTCAGAACACGGTCACGAACACCATGCCAGTCTCGAGCAGATTTTACAGACTGAGAAAACCTTGAGAGGGATGCGGCGGAAGTTGAACCGCTAATCCACGCTCATCTTCGCTGATGGGGAAAGAGGCAGGGAATCTCTCCAGTTTTTTGTTCGGAATCAGCGTCGATTAGCGAAGATTAGCGGTTCGGTTTTCAAATTCGCAGTTCCCTCATCGTGCCGGGTTCGCTAGGCTGGCCTCATGCTTATCCGAATTCACCTTTGTCTTACGCTGCTCGCCGCTTTCTCTGTCCGCGCCGCCGATGATTACAAACTCGGCCCCGACTCAATGGTGCAACCCGGCGTGCCGCAGGGTGTCATCACCAAATTCACGAACTGGCACAGTAAAATTTTTACGAACACGGTGCGCGACTGGTGGATTTACGTTCCCGCCCAATACGACGCGGCCAAGCCCGCCTGTGTGATGGTTTTTCAGGACGGCCACGATTACGTCGGACTCAAGGGCGGATGGCGCGTGCCGACGGTCTTCGACAATCTGATCGCGAAAAAGGAAATGCCCGTGACCATCGGTATCTTCATCAATCCCGGCCACAAGGCGGACGCGCCTGCTCCGAAAGCATGGCAGGAAAGCAATCGCAGCCGCGAATACGATTCACTGGGCGATCTCTATTCCCGTTTTCTACTCGAGGAAATTATTCCCGAAATCGCGAAGAGCTACAATCTCACCAAAGACCCGACGGGCCGGGCGATTTGTGGGGCGAGCAGCGGGGCGATCTGCGCGTTCACCGTGGCGTGGGAACGGCCTGATGAATTCCGAAAAGTTCTCAGCACCATCGGCACCTTCACCAACATTCGCGGCGGGCACGTTTACCCGTCGCTCATCCGCAAGACGGAACGCAAACCGATCCGCGTTTTTCTCCAGGACGGCTCGAACGACATCGACAACGAGTTCGGCAACTGGCCGCTCGCCAACCAGCAGATGGCCGCCGCGTTGAAATTCTCCGGCTACGATTACAAATTTGTTCTCGGCGACGGCGGCCACAACGGCAAACACGGCGGCTCAATTTTTCCCGACGCGGCGCGCTGGCTCTGGCGGGATTACCAGAAATAATACCAACTTCGTGTGAAGGTTGGTAAAACCAAGCGTCGCGGCAGCGACGCCCTACCT
>JAYTXL010000206.1:0-1606 GCA_043742955.1 Verrucomicrobiota bacterium
CGATCTTGTTGATCACGACGATCGGCTTCGCGCCGGCTTCGAGCGCCTTTTTCAAAACGAACTTCGTCTGCGCCTGCGGGCCATCGTGCGCGTCCACGACGAGCAGCACGCCGTCCACCATCTTCATGATGCGCTCGACTTCGCCGCCGAAATCCGCGTGGCCCGGCGTGTCCACGATGTTCACATGGTAGTCATGCCATTTGAACGCCGCATTCTTCGCGCGAATCGTGATGCCCTTTTCGCGCTCCAGATCCATCGAATCCATGATCCGCTCCTCGGTCGCTTTCGCTTCGTTGGCGCGGAACGTGCCGGACTGTTTCAGGAGTTGATCGACGAGCGTGGTTTTGCCGTGATCCACGTGGGCGATGATGGCGATATTGCGAATGTGTTCCATGTCCTCAGTAATCTCAGTTTTCAAAAAGGGCGGGGAATATGGATGCGAAGCGCGGGGGCGTCAATCGCGGGAAAGAACGCGCGCGGCCTCTCCTCTTTGGAAAAGGCGCGCCAACCTCAACGGGGTTGCATCGGGGATGAGCGCACCCCACCGGCAGATGCAACCCCGTTGGGGTTGGCGTCCTTTTCTCGCCAGTCCCAGGGTAGGCGGCAGGGCCGCCAACCCTTGTATCTTCTTTTTTCATCTTCTTGTTTGGCGTCAGCCAAACGGGAAGATGGGCCGCCCCTTTGCCTGCAGGCCAAGGGGCGGCGGCGCGGGTGTGATCGTTCAGCCCTCGGACCTTTGAGTCCGCAGCCCAGCGAGATCCATCCGCGCTTTTGTACACCGAACTCGAACCGTTGCCAGAGCGGCGTCTCAACCACGCCAGCTCGCATCCGCAAGAATGAGTCAGCATACATCCGCAATTATGAATGAAAATAAATCGACCGTCTATGCCGGCCTGGACATCGCCAAGGCCTCGCTCCAACTCCATCTGCAAAGCAAATCCTACGACTTGCCTAACACGGCAGCGGGACATGCCCAGTTGCGCAAACGCCTGAGCGCCGTCCCCGGCGTTCATCTCATCTGCGAAGCCACGGGCGGTTACGAACGCGCCGTCGTCGCCGCACTGCACACCGCCTCCCTCCCAGTCAGCGTGGTTAATCCAGCGCGCGTTCGCCAGTTCGCCCGCGCCTCCGGCCAGCAGGCCAAGACCGATCCCATCGATGCCGCCATGCTCACCGCCTTCGGCCACGCCTTCGCGCCGGTCGTCACGGTGGCCCGCACCGCCACGGAAATTAAAATGGCCGCCCTCGTCACCCGCCGCGTGCAGTTGCTCGAACTGCGCGTGGCCGAAACGCAGCGTGCCGACACTGGTCAGGAATCCGCTTTGCGCAAACTCTTCACGGCCTGGCTGGCCCAGGTGGAAAAGCAAATCACCAAAGTGGAGGCTCTCATCACCGAACTTCTGGCGACGGAAACCAAACTGGCCGAAAAGGTGCGACGGCTCGACGAGATCGTCGGCGTCGGACACATCACCGCTGTGACCATGCTGGCGGAGATGCCGGAACTGGGCACCCTCAACCGTCGGCAAGCCGCCGCCCTGGCCGGACTGGCACCCTACAACCGCGACAGCGGAACCTGGTCTGGTCACCGCTGTATCAGCGGCGGGCG
>JAYTXL010000207.1:0-3671 GCA_043742955.1 Verrucomicrobiota bacterium
AATCCATGCGTACTGCCTCCTGACGAATCATTTTCACCTGGTGGTTGAGACGCCCCAAGCGAATCTGGTCGCAGGCATGAAGTGGTTCCTGGGCACCTACACCAGCCGGTTCAACCGGCGCCATCAACTCTTCGGCCACTTGTTTAGCGGACGTTACAAGGCGCTGATCGTGGACGGCAGCGTGGACGGCAGCGGTGACGGCTATCTGCGGACCGTGTGTGATTATGTTCACTTGAACCCAGTGCGAGCCAAGATGTTGACGTCCGGGCAGGCACTCAGCGATTACGAGTGGAGCAGTTACCCGGCGTATGTGCGGCCGCCCTCGCAGCGACCGGGATGGCTCCGGGTCGATCGATTGCTGGGGGAGTTGGGGATCCCACGGGATGACGGGGCGGGGCGGCGCCGGTTTAAGGAGGCGATGGAGGAGCGGCGGCGGGGCGCTGAGCCCGGGGAATGGAAAGCGGTTCGGCGCGGTTGGTTTTTGGGCGGGGCGGAATTGAAGGAGCGTGTGCTGGAGCAAATGGGTGGAGTGGTGGGCGAACATCACGGGGGTGAAGCGAAGCAGGCAAGCGACGAGCAAAAGGCTGAGCGGATAGTTCTGGCTGAGCTGGCGCGGCGACGCTGGAGCAAAGCCGACCTGAAGCAACGGCGCAAAACGGATGCGAAGAAGGTGCAAATCGCGGTTCGGCTGCGGCGGGAGACGGTGCAGACTTTGGACTGGATTGCGCAGCGGTTGCAGATGGGGTGCCGTCACACTTTGGCGAACTGCCTCAAGGCAACAAATATTTAACAATAGCCGGGACTGACCCTTTTGAGTGCTTTATGCCGCCCTTTATACCGTTCCCGCACGGGCGCGCAGCATTGATTCACAAACCGTCGTGGTCGGATCCCTTTGGTCGTGGGATCCTCTGATTCGTCCGACCGCCACCAAGAAAAACAGATGGACAAAGCGCATTTTTAGACGGCTTAATTATGCCTGCGCATGAACCCAAAAAGTCCGTTGTTTAATACCGGTCCCTACCTGTCCCTGGTTTGTCTGGTGGGATTTTTCCAGTTCCCCTTTCGCGTTGGCGCGGCGGGTTCGCCGACCGGGCGAACCAGCGCTTCGACGGCGAATGTGGATTGGTCCACGTATCTGGGCGACAAGGGGCGCAGCCTGTATTCGCCGCTGCGTCAAATTAATCGTGAGAACGTAAACCAACTGCGAGTCGCCTGGACCTACGACACCGGCGACAGGGGCGAATATCAGGCGAACAATCTAATCATCAAGGGGGTGCTCTACACCGCCACTCCGAACCGGAGAATCATCGCGTTGGAGGCCGCCACCGGGCGCGAGCTGTGGAAGTGGAATCCGGCGGGCGAGCGTTCCGGGGCCGGTGCGGGGCGCCAGCGCGGCCTCGTTTATTGGGAGAGCCAAGCGGGTGCGGAACAGCGTCTCTTTAGTGCCGTGGGCAGCTACCTTTTTGCCCTGGATCCAAAAACCGGCACGCCCATCCGCAGCTTTGGCGAAAATGGATCCATTCATTTGGGTGCCGGTCTGGATACCGCCACCCCGCCCAACGTCGGTCTGAATACCCCCGGGGTCATTTTCCAAGACTTGTTGATTATCGGTGGACTGGGCGGACCAGGCGCGGTCCGGGCGTTGGATGTGCGAACGGGGCAGCGACGCTGGATCTTCCATTTGATTCCGCGCCCCGGCGAAGTGGGTTATGAAACCTGGCCCCAGGACGCCTACAAAACCGCGACGGGCCTGATGCCCTGGAGCGGGCAGTCCCTCGACGAAAAACGTGGAATTGTTTATGTTGCCACCAAGACGGCGGAACCGGATTTTTATGGCGGTGAGCGTCACGGGATAAATCTGTTTGCCAACAGTCTGGTGGCGCTGGACGCCGCCACGGGAAAACGCCGGTGGCATTATCAGATCGTACACCATGATTTGCTCGACAAGGATCTGCCGTGTCCGCCCGTGCTGTTGACGGTGAAACACGGCGGTAAGAAAGTGGATGCGGTGGCGCAAGGGACCAAACACGGGTTGCTTTTTGTGTTTGATCGCGTGACCGGAGTTCCGCTGTGGCCGATTGAGGAGAAGCCGGTTCCGGCGTCAGACTTGCGGGGGGAAAAGGCCTGGCCCACCCAGCCGTTTCCGACGAAGCCCGCGCCGCTCATGCGCCAACATTATGGGGAGGCCGACATTTCAACCCTCACGCCAGAATCACAAACGATGACGCTGGATCGGATTCGCGTTTCACCGAACCTTGGACCCTTTCCGGCACCCAGTCTTAGGGAAACCATCATGTTTCCAGGTTTTGACGGCGGCATGGAATGGGGCGGGGGCGCCGCCGATCCGGACGGGGTGTATTACGTGAACATCAATGAAATTCCCTGGATTCTCCAGATGGTGGAGACGCGCCATGCCGACGGTTCTCCGCTGGTGCGCGGGGAACGGGAGTACATGCTTTACTGTGCCGCCTGCCACGGGCTGGACAAAAACGGCAATCTCGCGGGCGGATTTCCCACGCTCATCGAGGTGAGCAAACGTCGGCCGCGCGATCAGATTTCGCAAATCACCAGACAAGGGGCCGGACGCATGCCGGCATTTGACCAGATACCGGAGTCGCAACGCGAAGCCATCCTGGATTATGTGCTGGACGGTGCGGTGCCGCCCTCTGCCTCGCGTCGTGAAGAGGGCGCTCCCGCCTCGGCGACGCCCAACAAAGCGCCGGAGTATGCCTTCGGGGGATTTCGCCGCTGGCTCGATACGGAGGGCTATCCGGCGATCAAGCCACCGTGGGGCACGTTAAATGCCGTGGACCTCAAT
The DNA here is from genome assembly GCA_043742955.1 of Verrucomicrobiota bacterium. Classification (GTDB taxonomy): domain Bacteria; phylum Verrucomicrobiota; class Verrucomicrobiia; order Limisphaerales; family JAYTXL01; genus JAYTXL01. The sequence goes on from JAYTXL010000207.1 coordinate 2,819, forward strand.
ACCGGGGAGATCAAATGGAAAGTGCCCCTGGGTGAATACAGCAAACTAAAAGCCCGCGGCTTGGCCCCGACGGGCACCGAAAATTATGGCGGCCCCGTAGTGACGGCGGGCGGACTCGTTTTTATTGGGGCCACGGCGGATGAAACCATCCGCGCTTTTGACAAGCAGACGGGGGAAGTTCTTTGGCAGGCGCCGCTGCCGTTTGGGGGCAATGCCACGCCGAGCATTTATATGGTGAACGGCCGGCAATACGTGGTGATTTCCGCCGGAGGCGGCAAGACAGGCCGTCCGTCCGGAGGTCGCTTGGTGGCGTTTGCCCTGCCGGCGCCTTGAGTTGTTGCTCGCCGGCGCAGCCGGAGGGTGAATCGCGCAGCAGGTTATCCACGGCGCCGCGCGTGCCACCCACAACCCAACGCAATCGACCCTGCACACTTCTCGTTCGTTCTTTTTCAACCGTATAATATCAAAAATACCACGGCACACCCTCCGCCTCGGGTCATTCGCCTTGCGTCCGAACCAAATTGAAATACTCTCGCACATCGCCATGCAAGGGAACGCCATAACCGAAAGGAACACTGCCAACTTCGCCTCTGAAAAGCGTCCCCTAGTCGTCCGCCACCCCCCGCACGCCCCACTCAACTAAATGGCCGCCAAATCGAAATCCACCTCCGACTCCTCCGCCAACCTCGGTTTCGAGGCCAAGCTCTGGCTCTCCGCCGACAAGCTCCGCAACAACATGGACGCGGCGGAATACAAGCACGTCGTCCTCGGCCTCATTTTCCTCAAATACATCTCCGACACCTTCGACGAACACCACGCCAAGCTCGTCGCCGGCAAAGGTGAATTCAAAGGC
>JAYTXL010000208.1:0-7483 GCA_043742955.1 Verrucomicrobiota bacterium
CGCCGACGATCACGTATACAAACGGCAACACCAGCGGCAGCCTGGCCTTCGCGCCAGTGTTAAACGCGAGCGGCACGGCCACCATCATGGTGGTGGTGACGGACAATGGCCAGTCTGGCGACCCGTTGACGAACGACTTCAAGAGCGTGACGAATAGTTTCAGTGTGACGATCAACAGTTTGAACGACGCCCCGACGTTGACCGCACTGCCCGATGTGACGATTAACGAGGACGCCGGCCTGCAAGCTGTGAATCTGACGGGCATTACCGCTGGGCCCGCCGACGAGACTGGCCAGACATTGAGCGTGACCGCGACGTCGAGCAATCCGGGCTTGATTCCCAATCCGTCGGTGACCTACACGAGTCCGAATGGCAGTGGCACGCTGCAGTACACTCCGGTGACCAACGCCAACGGGACAGCGACGATCACGGTGGTGGTGACCGACAACGGCGGAACGGCCAACGGCGGAGTGGGCGCAGTGACGAACACGTTTGTGGTGGTGGTGACGGCGGTGAACGACGCGCCGACGCTCAATGCCCTGACCAATTTGACGGTGAACGAAGATCCGGGTTTGCAGACGGTGGTCTTGAGCGGGATCAGCGCGGGACCAGCCAATGAAATTGGGCAAGTGTTGGCGGTGGCGGCAACCTCCAGCGACCCGGGGGTGGTGCCGCATCCGACGGTGAGCTACAGCAGTCCCAATGGAACGGGTAGCTTGAGTTTCACACCGGTGTTGAACGCGAGTGGGACGGCGACGATCACCGTGGTGGTGACCGACAATGGCGGTGTTGCCAACGGGGGCGTGAATTCAGTTACGAAGACCTTCCTGGTCACAGTCAACTCCCTCAACGACGCGCCGACGCTGGCTGCGCTCAGCAACCTCACAATCAACGAGGACGCCGGTTCGCAAACCATCGCGCTGACCGGGATCGGGACCGGGGCGACGAATGAAGTGCAGACGGTGACCATCACGGCGACGTCGAGCACGCCGTCGCTGATTCCTGATCCGGTGATCACATATACGAGCCCGAACACGACCGGGACGCTGACCTTCACGCCGGTGACAAACGGGAACGGAGTCGCGACGATCACGGTGACCGTGAAGGACAACGGGGGCGTGGCCAACGGGGGCAGCGACACGACGACGCGGCTGTTCTTGGTGACGATCAACCCGGTGAACGACGCGCCCGTGCTGACCGCGATCGGGAACAAGGTGATCAACCAGGGGAGTTTGCTGATCTACACGAACACGGCGGTGGACGTGGACGGGGATGCCTTGAGCTACAGTCTGGTGGCCGGGCCGGCGGGGGCGCAGGTGGGGACGAACGGGGTGTTCACGTGGACGCCGGTGGCGGTGCAGGCGCTGGGGACGAACACGGTGACCGTGCGGGTGACGGACAGCGGGACGAACCATTTAAGCGATGTGAAAAGCTTCACGGTGGTGGTGAATCCGACGAACACGCTGCCCCTCCTGAATCAACCGACCATTACGGTCGGTGGAGATTATCAGTTCACGCTCACAGGTGAAGCCGGGCGGACTTATCGGGTTGAATACTCCACCAACCTGTCGAATTGGGTGCTGCTCTACACCGTGGTCAACCCGGATGGGGCCATCCAGATTGTCGATCCGAGCGCCGGCATCAACTCGCTGCGATTCTACCGCATCGTCCGGGTCCCGTAGGGGAATCGCAGGGGTGCGCGGCTTTGGGTTTCCAGGGTGCCTTTCCGCGCTCCTTCGGCTTTGGATTTTTTTCGAGTCAATGAGCCCCGCCGCAGCTAACCCGACTTAGCATTCCCTCGAAGCCGGTGAAAATGTGGTTTCCCTCTGGCGCGGGCACAACAAAGAGTTGGCCTTTGGCAATTAGCGTGGAGCCGCAGGATCGGGCCCGAATAGATTGCCTTGGCAAGGTGCTAATAACGTCGGGGTGGTCGCACCGGGGTTGTCGAAGAGGTTCGCGGATGATAATCAGGGGGGGTGAGGCTGTCGGCCGGTTAGGAAGTGGGGAGGCAGGAAATACGGCCGGCCGGCGTAAAAAGATTGCGGCGGGGTGGGCTCTCGATTGATTATTGATGGCAACACAAAAACCAAGATTACCATGAAAAACACTTCAGATATCTGGAGGATTTCGGAGCGGGATTTTCCTGCTGCCGGGGCTCCAGTCGAGCAGATGGAGTTTCTTCTGGGCTACGCGGTGCTGGCCCCCTCCAATCATAACACGCAGCCGTGGCTGTTTGAAATCCACGGCGATGCCATCCACCTCTTCGCGGACCGGACCCGCGCGCTTCCCATGACGGACCCCGAAGACCGGGAATTAATCATCAGTTGCGGCGCTGCGCTGTTAAATCTACGGGTGGCGATGCGGCACTTCGGCGTGCTGGGTAAGGTTGAAACATTTCCCGATCCGGCCCGCCCTGATTTTTTGGCGCGGATACAACTGGGCTCCGATCGTGAAAATTATCCGGAAGAAACGCTGCTTTTTCATGCCATCCCCAAGCGGCGCACGAACCGCCAGCCGTTCCAGGACGATCCGTTGCCGGAGCCTTTGCTCGGGGCGTTGCGTGAGGTTGCGCAGCAGGAACACGCGTGGCTCAGCTATGTGCCGGACGGGGTCAATCGTCAATCGTTGGCGGCGCTCATTGCCGAGGGTGATTGCCTGCAATGGGCGGACAAGCGGTTTCGCCGTGAAGTCGCCGCCTGGGTGCATCCTAATCGAAGCTTCAGCCATGACGGAATCCCCGGTTCGGCGACCGGGTTGGGCGATCTGGTATCCATCGCCGGACCTTCGATCATCCGGACCTTCAACATGGGAGCTGGCCGGGCGGCGCGGGATCAGGAGATCGCCCTGGGCTCACCGACCCTGGCGCTGTTACAAACCGACGAGGACGATCCACCGGCGTGGCTCGCGGCCGGGCAGGCTTTGGCCCGGGTGCTGTTGCGGGCACGGGTGGAGGACGTATGGGCCTCGTTCCTGAACCAGCCGATTGAAGTTGCCGAACTGAGGTCGCGGCTGGGCGAGTTGGTCGGCAAAACCGGTCATCCCCAAATTTTGCTGCGTTTGGGATTTGGAGAATCTGTTCAGCCGACGCCCCGACGGGACGTGAGCGAGGTCTGTCATATTCGCGGCGAGTCATACTGAGATTCAGTGCGGGGTAGAGCGCGTATCACATCCGTCGGCGGAGTGACGTGGTTGCGGATTTGCCCTGCGGGCTAGGGCTAAAATGCCTGGATTTATTCCCCTAATATGCAATTTGAAAAATTCACCACCAAAGCGCAGGATGCTCTGCAACAGGCCCAAGCCCAGGCGCACGAGCGTTCCCATCAAGAACTGGACGGCGAACATCTGCTGCTGGCGCTGGCGCGGCAGGGAGACAGCCTGATTCCTGCCGTGTTGCAAAAGCTGGGCGTGGCGTTTCCGAAATTCACCGCAGATCTGGAGGCGGCGCTCGGTCGGAGGATTCAGGTAAAAGGCACTAGCTCCGCCGATTTATATCTCAGCCAAGCCCTGAAGAAATCGCTTGATGCCGCCACTGCGGAGGCGAAAAAGCTCAAGGACGACTACGTCAGCACCGAGCATCTGCTGCTGGGCCTGATCAACGAAGGCGGTGCCAGCCTGGAACGGATTTTCAAGGCGCATGGCTTGAAGCGTGACGCCGTGCTGGCCGCCCTGGTCGAGTTGCGTGGCAACCAGCGGGTCACCGACCCGGAGCCGGAAGGGAAATTTCAAGCCCTGGAAAAATATGGCAAAGATCTCACAGCGCTGGCCCGCGCCGGCAAGATCGACCCGGTGATTGGCCGGGATGACGAGATTCGCCGGGTCATGCAAATCCTCACGCGGCGCACCAAGAATAATCCGGTGCTCATCGGCGAACCGGGCGTGGGGAAGACTGCGATCGCGGAAGGTCTGGCGCGGCGCATCATCAGTGGGGATGTTCCCGAGTCGCTGAAGAACAAGAAGCTCGTGGCGATGGATCTCGGGGCGATGATTGCCGGGGCCAAGTATCGCGGCGAGTTTGAAGACCGGCTGAAAGCATTTCTCAAGGAAATCACCTCGAGCGAAGGCCGGATCATCCTGTTCATCGACGAATTGCATACGATTGTCGGCGCCGGGCAGGCGGAAGGCTCGGCCGATGCGGCCAACATGTTGAAACCCCAACTGGCGCGGGGGGAACTCCGCTGCATTGGCGCAACCACGCTCAACGAATACCGCAAACACATCGAAAAGGACGCCGCACTGGAGCGCCGATTCCAGCCGCTGTATGTGGCCGAGCCGAGCGTGGAGGCGACCATCGCAATATTGCGCGGATTGAAGGAACGGTACGAGGTGCATCATGGCATCCGCATCCAGGACGCGGCGCTGGTGTCGGCGGCGACGCTTTCCCAGCGCTACATCACCGACCGCTTTTTGCCGGACAAGGCGGTGGACTTGATGGACGAGGCGGCGTCGCGCCTGCGCATGGAACTGGATTCCATGCCAACGGAGGTTGACCAATTGGAGCGGCAGATCATGCAGTTGGAAATCGAGCAGACCGCCTTGAAAAAGGAGCAGGACGACGCCTCGCGCGAGCGGCTGAAGAAACTGGAGAAGGATCTGGCCAACTTGAAGGAGAAATCCAACCAGCTCAAAGCTCAGTGGCAAAATGAAAAGGCGGCGATCAATGCGGTCAGCCTGGTCAACGGCCAACTCGAGCAGGCCAAAGCCGAGCTGGAAAAGGCGGAGCGCGTGGGCGACCTGAATCAGGCCGCCCAAATCAAACACGGCACGCTGCCTGATTTGCAAAAGAAACTCGCCGCCATGCAGAAAGCCTCCCGCGAACAACCGCAGGGTAACCGCCTCCTGAGTGAGGAAGTCACCGATGAAAACATTGCCCAGGTGGTTTCGTCCTGGACGGGAATCCCGGTCACCCGGATGCTGGAAGGCGAACGACAGAAGCTGGTTAAGATGGAGGAGCGATTGTCCCAATGTGTGGTGGGCCAGCAGGAGGCGATTACCGCGGTGGCGAACGCCGTGCGCCGGGCCCGCAGTGGATTGCAGGATCCGAATCGGCCCATCGGCTCATTTATTTTCATGGGGCCGACCGGCGTGGGCAAGACCGAACTGGCCCGCGCCCTGGCCGGGTTTCTGTTCGATGACGAGCAGGCGATGCAGCGGATTGACATGAGCGAATACATGGAGAAGCACGCCGTGGCGCGGCTGATTGGCGCGCCGCCCGGCTATGTCGGTTACGAGGAAGGCGGGCAACTGAGCGAGGCCGTGCGCCGCCGACCCTACTGTGTGATTCTTTTCGACGAGATTGAAAAGGCGCATCACGACGTGTTCAATGTGCTGTTGCAGGTGCTCGATGATGGCCGGCTCACGGACGGCCAGGGGCGCACGGTGGATTTCAAAAACACCATCATCATCATGACGAGCAATATTGGCTCGCCGATCATTCAGGAGTATTTTCTGGATGGAAAAACGGCGGCGTCCGACCGGCGTGAAATGGAGGCGCGGGTGCAAGCGGAGATGAAGAAACATTTCCGACCGGAGTTTCTGAACCGCGTGGATGACACGATCATTTTCCACAGCCTGGATGAGGAACAACTGGCCGTGATCGTGGACATTCAACTGAAGCGGTTGGAAGGTCGCCTCGCGCAACAGCAGCTTACCTTGGAGGTTGCCAAAAGCGCGAAGCTATTGCTGGGGAAGGAGGGTTACGACCCCCAGTTTGGCGCCCGGCCTTTGAAACGGGCCATCCAGGACAAACTGCTCGACCCGCTGGCGTTGAAGTTGCTCGATGGCGAATTCAAGCCGGGCGACCACATCAAGGTCTCGGCCAAGGACGATGAACTCTTGTTTCAGAAAAAACCGGCCGCAGCTTAGCAGTCCGTCTGGTAAACTCCTCCCCCGCTGCTTGGTGACCTGGCGCTGCCCAGGTGCGTTCGGTGTCGCTTGAAGAACTCAGCGTTGCTCGCGCTGATACCCATTTGGAATGTTTAGCGACCCACCAAGAGCACGGCCCGATTTATGCCTGACGCAGCTCCGGGTACCACTCGCGGATCAGCGCGCGCGCGGGGGCACAAAGTCGCGTTCGACTTCACGCACCGACATCACGGGGCAGGGAGCATGACGTACCACACGTTCCGCTGTGCTGCCGATCAGCGCGTGTTTCCAACCGGTATAGCCGTGGGTGGTGATAATGATGAGGTCGACCTTGAGCGTTCGTGCCGCTTCGGTGATCTCATGGAACGGCACCCCCTGGCGCACGAGTGTTTTTTCCACGAGCTTTGGATTGAGGGCCTGTTGCTTGCAGACTAGCTCGATCTGCGTCCGGGCGGCCTTCATGACCTTGTCGTTTTCCATCGCGAGCGGATACGCGGCAAAATCAGGAAAACCGGTCCGTTCCACAATGTTAATGAGCGTGATTTTTGCGCCGTACTGCTCCGCGAGCGAGGTGGCGTAGCGGAGCGCCTTTTTGGATTCCGCAGAAAAGTCCACGGGTACCAGAATCGACCGCAAGGTGAGACCCGCGGGCGTTGATCTGCGGGCGGCCGTTTTTTTCGGAGCGCGGACGGACACCGGCCGGCGGACGGGTTTCGCTTTGCGCGGAGTGGTTTTGGTTTTCATATCAATGTCCCCTTAGGTATCTTTGGTTAGACGAATTCATGTTCCTGTTCGCGCACGGTGAGCACCGGGCAGGGTGCGTGCCGGACGACGCGTTCGACCGTGCTCCCTAAAAAGACGTGTTTCAAGCCCGTGTAACCATGCGTGGCGATGATGATGAGGTCGGTGTCCAATTCCCGCGCCGCATCGGCGATCTCTTGAAACGGCCGACCGCTGCGGACCAAAGTCTGGTCGAGTAAATCCGCATCCAAAGCCTGCTGGGCAAAATCCTTCAGTTTTTCGCCGGCCGCCTTGAGGGAGCCTGCGTCATCCACTTCCATGGGTACGTAACCGATGTCCCCCGAATAGACCGGCGGCTCCAGGACAAAGAGCAGGGTGATTTTCGCGCCGAATTGGCGGGCGAAGGGCAGGGCGTATTGCAATGCCTTCCTGGAGGGCCAGGAAAAATCGATCGGCACCAAAATGCGGTTCAGCTTCAACAATCTTGGCGCCAAATTGAGATCTGCTGCAGGCAGGGATGGGGAAACGCCAGCCTTAATTGAGATGGAAAGTCGGGCGCGGTCGGGCTTGGTCGGAGTTTTCATAGGCTGTTTGATTGACTGCTATCCACCCAGCACCCTAGGCGTGTGGCAATGGCGTCGCTCCACCAGGATTGGGAGAAACTAAACATTTGTTGCGGGTTGGCTGGCAAGGGATTTCACAGCGCATCGGAAATGTTATAGCCGCGCACGGTGCTGCCCTCAACCGGCCTCGCTCGAATGGCAAACCGGCTTCGGTTCAAGCGTATCCGTGTTAGCAACCCCGTCTATGAAGGGGTAAAGGTACCGGGGTAATCTGGCAGGGAATGTCAGGATTTCTGTGCGGCTTTCCAGGCGGTGGG
>JAYTXL010000209.1:0-17386 GCA_043742955.1 Verrucomicrobiota bacterium
GGACAGAGATATTGGCGAAGCTGCGGCGGCGCTATGCAACGGCCGGCGCTGAGCACAAGCGCAAGCTGCTCGATCAGGCGCAGGATTTGCTCGGGTATCCCAGCCGCGGTTTCAATTCTTCCGACCGCGCCCGCCTTGCACTTGGAAACCATGCACTGCCTGACCGACCTTCAGTGCCGCTGCCTCGTGGCGGCTCACTGTTGGGACGGAGTTTGGACGAAAGGTTATGAAAAACTTACGGACGGCGCTTATTATGCCGAGCCGGAGGGGTTACTGGTGTTTGACCTGTTTCCCCGCAATGCCATCAAGGCGGCGGACGGTCAGATTTATCCCATTGACCCGGTCATCCAGCGCATCACGCCGGAATTTGGCCAGTTCTTGCGCGAAGCACCTTACACCATCAACCTGCTACATTAGATGACCGGCCTGACGGAGTTGGCTGCGAAGTTCGAGGCCAAAATCGCGACCCGACTCGCCACCGTATGGGGCACGCCAGCATACCACTGAGTGCAATGAGCAAACGATTATAGCGAGCCCTGCCACTCCCGCCATTTTCCCCGTTCGGTGAGGTTACAGTTGGGCTGCTTTTGGCGCGGCAGGAGCGTCGGATTTCAGACGCAGGTATTCGGCGTTCAGCTTTTCAACCCGGGTCTGCTCGAGGGCAAGTTCCTTGGTCGCCTTTTCAATCGCCGTCTGGGTGGCGGCGATCTTGGTGGCCGAAATCTTCACCACCTCGTTCAAGGTTTTGATGCGCTGTGCTTGTTCGGCTTTTTCGGGTCGGGTTTTTGCACCAGTCCGGCGCACCTCGGCCAGCTCCGTGGATGCCTTTTCCGAAGCCGCCTTAGCCGCAGCAGCCTCGGCCATCAGTCTCGCGTGATCCGTCTGGCGCGCCGCCAAATCCGTCCGGGCGCGATGAACGGTGGTGTAGAATTGGGCCACCTTAAAACGTGGGAGCGCGTTCTCCGCCCGCGCCCAGTCCGACCGTGCCTGGTCGGCCACCATTTTGGCGTCTTTGGCTTTCTGACGGGCGGCTTCGGCCTGCTTGGCTAGTGGTTTGTAATTCGGGGCGTTCTTCGGGACGGCCCCCAATTCCGTTTCCGTCTGGGCAACCGCCAGCTCAACGGCCGCAAGGGTCGCGGCCGATTCCCCGATGAGTCGCTTAAGTTCGGTCAACCGCCGGGCGGCCGCCTCGCTTTGCTCGGCCAGCGAGGGCGGGTTCACCGAAAGCTGCCCCACATTTTTTCCACCAACGCTATTCCACACAAACACATTGCCCGCCCAATCGCTTCCCACCACGCGACCACCATCATGACTGAACGACACGCGCACCGGTAATTCATTGGTCAGCGCGATCGACCGTTGCTTCGTGCCGTCGGCGTCCCAGATTAGGATTTGACTGTCGCGGCCGCAGGAAACAATGCGGCCATCACGGGCGGATTTGACGGATAAGACCCCCCCATTATGAGCCGGCCAACTCTTCACCTGCTGGCCCTCGGAAACTTTCCAAATCTTGACAGTGCCATCCTCGCTCGAAGAAATCAGGAGGTCCGAATCTCCCCGCCAGCTCAAACCCGTGATGGAGCCCTTGTGGCCGGTCAAGGTGCCCTGTTCCTGTCCCGTGGCCGCCTCCCAAACCACCAATCCGCCATTGCGATCACCGGTTGCCAGAAATTTGCTATCGGGGCTGAACTCTAATGCCGTCACCCAATCGGTGTGCTTTTTCATTTTGTGATGCATTTCGCCATCCTTGGTGGAGTAGATTTTCACCAGCCGGCTGGGACCACCGAGCGCGATCCAGTTTTGATCCGCACTGATATCGGCGGCCAGCGCGGTGTCGAATTCAGCACCCACGGTGATAACGCGTTCACCGTTGCGCACATCCCAGACCGCCGCCAGGCCGGACCGGCTCCCCTGTCCGCCGCCGACCAGGAGCAATTTGCCGTTGCGGCTGAATTTCAGGTCGTGCGGAAATCCCTCGGGAAACGGCAGGATGCCCGCCAACTCCAAAGTGTCACTGTCGTAAAGCAACACTTGTTTCTGCCCACCCAAGGCAATCAAAGGTGCCCACGGGCTGTTGGCGAGCGCGGTGGAAACACTGGTGCGAGCCGTGTGCGTCACGGGTTCCAAGAATAGGTCTTGCGGCATCGGGGGCGGACCCTCAGGACGGACCAGCGAACTCACGGCCACGCTCAGGTCCACTTTAGGTTTGTTTGCCGCAAAACCCCGGCTGCCAGAATTTTCGAGCAGCCCGCCGGAAATCCAGCTTTTGATAACGTCGATTTCCTTGTCCGGCAGCTTGCTGGTGTTGGGCGGCATATTGGGTTCCTCGGCATGGGTGATCGCCCGGAACAACCTGCTTCCCTCGGGATCGCCGCTCACGACCCCCGGTCCGGAACCGCCCCCCTTCACCAGGTTGCTCAAAGTGGTCAAATCCAGGTCGCCCTTGAGTTTGTCGGGGTTGTGACATTTGAGGCAGCTATTGCGCAAGATCGGGAGGACGTGGTCTTCAAAAGTTATCTTCTCGGCCGCGAACACGGTCCCCCCCGCGCCCAGCACAAACGCGAAAATCAAGCAAACGAGGAAAAGACGATTCACCCTAAAAATCGCGGTTGAACAACAAAGGAACAAAGTTCGAAGACAAAGGAATCGAGCCGGGATTTGCAGAAAACCGCACTTACTGCTGGGTGAAAGGTGACCTGTTTCAGGCGTCTTCCCCCTTTGTTTCTTGGTTGCTTGGTGGTTCATCCAACTGCGGCTTCCGGGTTCATCCCCTCAGTGATTAAAGACAAATTCCTTCGCGTTCAACAGCGACCAAAAGAGGTCGTTCAGCACGACTTCGGGCGCCTTGGCGTCCTTCAAAAATGGCTCCAGATCGGCAATTTCCCTGGCGGTCGGCGGGCGGGACAAGCAGGTCAGGTAAAGCTCTACCAACACCTCCGGCGGCGTCTTGCCCGCTTTCAGCAACCGCCGCACGACACCCCCACTCTGCACCCGGCCATTGACCGTGTCACCGTTCAAGAGGTGCAACGCCTGCGAGAGGTTTGGCTCCATCTTCACCTCACAGGAGCACACCGAGTCGCGCGTGGCGCGACCGAAGGTGGTCAGAAAATAGGAGGCGGTGCGGCCATCCGCAATCTCGATCGCCCGGGAACCCCGGGGCAGGCCCGCGTATTTTTCCGACGTTTCGGTCACTTCATTAATGCAATCGATCAACACCTCCGCCCGCAGGCGGCGGATGCTGGCCTTGGCGAAGTTCAAACTGTCGCCCGCGTTGGTTTCATTCGATTTGGCCGAGAGTTGGTAGGTGCGGGAATTGCAGATGTCGCGGACGAGCTTTTTGAAATCGTAATTGTAGCTGGTAAACTTTTCCGCGAGGGTATCGAGCAACTCCGGATTGCTCGGGGGATTGCTGACTCGGACATCGTCCACGGCGTTGATGATGCCCTTGCCCAGAAAGTGAGCCCAGACGATGTTCGCCAGATTTTTGGCGAAGTAGGGATTCTCCGGCGAGGCCAGCCACTTGGCCAGCACCACGCGACGATCCTGGCCGTTTAGTTCCGGCGTGTCACCCCCGAGATATTTCGGTTTCATGTCCCGTCCGCCAACCGGATGCTTCACCTCGCCACTCGCGCGATTAAAAACAATCGATTCCCGCGGATCTTCCCCCACCTTGCGTCCGACTTGCGAAAAAAACGCCGCGAAGCCGTAGTAGTCATTCATGGTCCACCGGTCAAAGGGATGATTATGACACTGGGCGCATTGGATGCGCATTCCCATGAAAACCTGCGCCACATTTTCCGAAATCTTGAGCGTGTCAGTTTCGACCTTGTAAAAATTTGCCGCCGGGTGTTTGAACGTCCCGCCTTTCGCGGTCAACAGCGACTGCACCATCTGATTGACCGGCACATTGTTAACCACCTGATCTTGCAGCCAGTCATAGTATTGCTTGACAGATTTCGCGGTGAAAATGTTCTGTTCGGTACGGATCCCGAGCAACTCCGCCCATTTCATCACCCACATTTCCGAGAACTCCTTCCGGTTAAGCAACTCATCGATCATCGCGCTCCGCTTGCCGGTGCTCAAGTCAGCCCCAAACTTGCCCGTCTCGGCAGCGGTGGGCAGCGTCCCGGTGATATCCAGATGGACCCGCCTTAAAAATGTGGCGTCATCGCACAATTCCGACGGGGTGATGCGGAGCTTCTTCAACTTGGTGTGAACCAGTTTATCAATGTAGTTATTCTCCGGCACGTCCGGGAAACTGAACTTGAGTCCCTGGGGGATTACCAGCACCTGCGCCCCGACGGTGAAAGATTCAAACCGCGCCATGACAAATGCCTCGCCCCGGTCGCCGGCGGTCACCACACCGGTTTCAGACACCTTGGCGGTCACCTCGTTGTTGCTGAGAAAGACCGCCAGCGTGGTAATGTCGCGGTCACTGCCATCGGAGTAACTCGCACGCACGGTCATCTTCTGGAGTGAGCCCTTGCCTTCGATCACCGATTGTTTGGGATACATTTCCACGGCAATGACCTTGGGGAGCTCGGGCGGATCCTTGGGCGCACCATCCTTGAGCCAGCGCAAAATGGTTTGGTAGAGTTCGCTGTCGGATTTAAAGCGTTCCCCGCCGGTATGCGGCACGCGGCCCGCCCCTTTTTCAAGCAGCAAACTTTCCTCCGGCAAGGCGAGGTTGAGGCGTCGGCCAATGCTTTCGCGAGTGAGGCGGAAATAGTCACCGTCCGGATCGTAGCCAAACAGGGACATTCGAAAGCCATCCTTGCCACGCGATGAACCGTGGCAAGCACCGGTGTTGCAGCCGGCCTTCATCAGGACGGGCATCACATCGAGCTTAAAGCTGACCGGACGCTCCACCTTCGAGCGCTCCACCTTCACCGGCACGTTCAGCGTGCGCCCCCCATATTTGACCTTCATTTCGGTCGCGCCGTCGGTGAGCGGATACAAAACAAATTTCTCCAGCCTGGCGACCGACTTGTCGCCGAAGGTGTAGGCGGCCTGCGCGGTAACATCCTGGGTGACCCCATCGGCAAAAATCGCCTGCACCACAAGAGATTGCTGGTCCCGTTTGGTAGTAAGAGTGACCTCCGGCGGGTAGATTTTTACGTCGGCCAGTTCGGGCGCCTTCGCCGCAACCAACCCTGGGGCCAGGCACAATACACACGCCAAATATTGGATCACGGAGCGCCGCATATTTATTTCGACTTTAGGAGGGATTTCTTTTCCGCCACCGGCGGAGGCGCTTGCTCACTCGCCCGGGCGTCAGCGATCTTTAGCTTGGGTGCGTCCACGCGCAATACGCCGCTGCCGCCCATGTTTTGGGAAATCTCCTCGGCGGCGCGGTGGATGGTCGCCACGCAAAATAAGCCCTTGTGCAAACCGGTCGGCGTGCTGGCATCGGTGGTGACCAAGAATCCCGCTTCCTGGTCGTCCTTCGTAATCTGGGTATCGGCAGCGGTCGCACCCACAGGCAGTCCGAGCAACTTGATTGTCGCCTTCCCGGGAAAGGGCGTTTTCTGGTCGAGCTTGCACACAACCTTGACGGGTTTGCCGCGCTCGGTGGCAGCCATTCTGATCTTGCCCAGCAGGAAGGCGGGGGCGACTTCCAGATTGGCCAGTTGCGAGGATACCCACGCGGGGCCACCGGGAAGATTGGCCGAGGCGGTCACTGCGATTTTCCAGGTGCGCGTTTCGGCCCCGGCAGTGGCGTTCATGCGGTACTCCACACTATTCGCGCCCTTGGGGATGGTCACATCCGGCAGCGAGCCGATGCCCGGGGGATTATAGAGCATCTTCACGCTGATCGATTCCTCGAAGCCCGGCTGACGCTCGGCGATAATTTTGAGATCCAGGGTTCCATTCTGCACGAGCGGGGTTCTGGATTCCTCGATGCGCACCTTGAAAGGCACCGCCTCCGCGACCGCCACCGCGAACTTATCGACCTGGGTCGAATAATAATTCTGCTGATTGAAATAGACGAATTCCACCACCTGCTGGAAATGGCCCTGCACGTCCTGGGCCGGATCGGTCGATTGCGCAAATAGATCGGCCAGAGTTCCAGCCACCGGCGCGTTCGCGGCTGCTTCAAAAACAACGGGGACCACCGTTTGTTCCCCCGAAACAACTTCCGCGTTCAGCTGGATGCCCGCAGGCGCACCCGCCAGCCGGAGGGCCAGTTTGCCTTTGAAATTGCTGCGGGAGACGTTGAACAGGGCGGCGGAGCGATTCCCCTGGTGCACCACCGCCCATTTGCGCGTCTGGGTGTCCTGCCGCGCGACGTCACCGATTGACAGCGTCACACTGGGACGCACTTCGTCCAGTTCCACGCGATAAACATATTCCGGACCGCCGTTGCCGAGGTGATCCGTTATTTTGATGTAATACTGGCCGTCGACGGGCGGGGAAAATTTCAACGCGCTGTCCACCCCGACGGCGTCGTCATTTTGGGCCAGGCTCCGGCCGCTGGCGTCAAAAATCTGCAGCACCGGATCCACCGGCGAACGAATGCGGCGGGCGTAAACATTCACCTCCAGGACCTGGCCCTTCGTCGCTTTGAAACCAAACCAGTCAGCCTCACCTTCCTTGGTCAGGGTGCCGTTGAACGCAAGTGGCACACTCAAATCCGTCTTGGTGGCGTGCGCCTGATCCTGATTGGGAGCCGCCTCCAGCACGTTCGGAAACGCGGATACCCGCAGCCAGTTGGGCGAAGGGGCCAGGAAACCATGGTGCTCCGCAATCACCCCAAAGCGATTCTTCTCGACGCTGGGGAGCTTAAAGTTTTGAGTGAATTCGCCACTCACATCCCCGATGAATTTCACCGCCAGATTCTCGCCTGCCCGACCTCCGGCCGGATACACCGCCAGCGGACGGGGGAAATTCCCGACATGCATGCGGTAGGCCGTTCCATTGACATACGCGCTCTCGTGAACTTGAATGAAGTAGGTGCCGTCGCGCGGCACGATGACTGAGGTGATGGGGTCTTGCAACAGCAGAGCTGTGTCATCGCATTGCGCCAGGGTTTTTCCGGAGGCATCTTGAATCGCCACATACGGGTCCGCCATCCCGCGCCCCAATCGGATGCCCTCGATCTCCACCGAGAGCCGCTCGCCCTGCTGGGCGATGACGGCGTAATAGTCGACATCCTCCCCCACGGCCGATCCGGAAACCGTCGTATTCAAAAGAATTTTCTGCGCCCGGGCCGGTTCGTTGTTCGGCTCAACTTCCTCCACCACGGGAAAAGCCCCGACCTGAAACGTCCGCAGCGCCGAGAGGCCGGTCGCGGTGCGCAGGCGCAACGCGTGTTCTCCCAAACGGCAATCGGGAGCAATCTTGATGATCGCTTTGACGGTGCCGCTTTTGATCTCCTCCAGCTTGACCACGGCGATGCCGGGCGAATAGAAAAACACTTCCTCCGCGTCGCCCAACCGTTCTCCTTTGAAAGTCAGCGTCAATTCCGTGCCGCGCTGGCCGCCGCTCGGGTTGGTGGTCGTCAACACCGGAGTAAAGGCGAGCCCGCCGGCCTGGGAACCGGCCAGCGTCAGAAGAATGAGAAATATTTTCACGCTTCAAATAAAACTGACGGGACAACTTCCGCCGTCAAACATTACCCCGAATCCCCCCGCCCGGGATGAACCGGCTTATCCACGATCCACAATTAATCCCGGATCAGGCGAGCAGATCTTTCACCAACTGGCCGTCTTTGGAAATCTTCAATGGACGGTTGCCCGGAGCGATCAGGTTCTTTTCCGGTTGAATTCCGATTTGGGTATAGACGGTGGCGGCCAAGTCTTCCACCGACAACGGGTCGGTGTCTGGCTCGTTGCTGGTCGCGTCGGAGGTCCCGTGCACGTAGCCCTTCTTGATTCCACCGCCCGCCAGGACAATGCTAAAAACCTTGGGATAGTGATCCCGGCCGCCGGTCGCGTTGATTTTTGGCGTGCGACCGAATTCTGTCGTCACCATCACCAGCGTCGAGTCCAGCAAACCGCGGCTATCCAGGTCTCGGATCAGCGCCGCAAACCCCTGGTCAAAGGACGGCATGTTTGAATTGTTGGCGTTCTTGATGTTGTCATGGTGATCCCAGCCGCCATAAGTGAGCGAAACGAAGCGCACCCCGGCCTCCACCAAACGGCGCGCCAGGATCATGCGCTGCCCGGCGGTATTGCGACCATATTGATCGCGTAATTTCTCGGGTTCATCTTTGATGGAAAAAGCGGCGCGGGCCTTCTCGGAGCTGACCAGGGAATAGGCCCGCTGATAAAAAGAATCCATGCCGTCCAGCACGTCGGATTTTTCAAACGCGCTGAAGTGAGCATCCACCACCGCGCGCATGGCGCGGCGCTCCGTGAAACGCTGCTCATCAATGCCGCCCGGCAAGGTCAGGTCGCGCACGGAAAAATTTCCACTGGCAGGATCACCCCCCAATCCAAACGGGCCATAGGCCGCCCCCAGATAACCCGTTCCCGCAAATGTGTTCGGCACGTTCGGCACGCAAACGTAAGGAGGAAGATCATTGCGCGGACCCAATTCATGCGCGACCACTGATCCAAAGCTCGGATACTGGATGGCCGGACTGGGCCGGTAGCCGGTGAACATGTTGTGGGTGCCGCGTTCGTGCGCCGCCTCGCCGTGAGTCATCGAACGCACCACCGTGAGCTTGTCCGCCACTTGTGCTGTCTGCTTGAGGTTCTCGGAGAAATGCACCCCCGCAAGTTTCGTCGGCACGCTGCCGAGCGGGCCCCGGTATTCAATCGGGGCAAACACCTTGGGATCGAATGATTCCTGGGCCGACATGCCACCCGGCAGATAGATGTGAATGACGGATTTGGCCGCACCCGATCTGGGTGTCGCGTTTTCGGTCGCGGCTTGCGCCTCTGATTTCAAAAGGTTACCCAGACTCAATCCCAGGCCACCGAGGAGGCCCACTTGAAGAAATTCGCGACGGCCATGCCGCCACGCATGATCAGGGCTGGTACGCCAACCGCTATAGTTTGTGTTCATACGGATGAAGGAAGCTATGGTTTGACTCCAGTAAGATAGCTTTATTCACGAATTGGGCAATGGTTTTGTTGGGGTAAACCAGAGCGGGAGTTTCGCAGCTACAACCCCTTCGCCGCAATGTCCCGGCGGAACTGCGCGCCCGCGAAGTGGATTTGCTCCACGGCGGCGTACGCGACGGCTTGGGCGGTCTTCAAATCCTTCCCCCACGCCGTCACGCCCAACACTCGACCCCCGTTCGTCACGATCTGCTCCCCTGCCCTGGCCGTGCCGGCATGAAACACCTTCACGTTCGGCAAGGCCGCCGCAGCTTCCAAGCCAAGGATCGGCTGGCCTTTTGCGTAGCCACCCGGGTAACCGCCGCTGGCCATAACCACACACACGCTGGCCAGCGGGCTCCATTTCAACTCCATCCCACCCAAAGTTCCGCTCGCGCTGGCCTCCAGCAGTTCCACCAGGTCGCTCTCCAGACGCGTGAGGTAGACTTGCGTTTCCGGGTCACCAAACCGGGCATTGAACTCCAAAACCTTGGGGCCATCTTTCGTCAACATCACCCCTGGATACAGCAGCCCCCGAAAGTCGATCCCTTCGGCGGCACAGCCGCGCAGCCAGGGTTCGAGGATCTGCCTTCCCACTGCGGAGAGTTGCTGGTCATTCAGGAATGGCGCGGGCGAATACGTGCCCATGCCACCCGTGTTCAAGCCCTGATCGCCGTCCAGCGCCCGCTTGTGATCCTGCGCGGTCGGAAAAAGTCTGGCGGTCTTGCCATCGCACAGCGCGTGCAACGAAATCTCCATGCCTTCGAGCAATTCCTGGATGACAATCTGCCGGCCCGCCGCGCCAAAGGCCTTCTGCACCAGAATTTCATCCACCGCCCGTTCCGCCTCCGCCTGGGTGGCCGCCATGAGCACCCCCTTGCCCAGCGCCAATCCATCCGCCTTCACCACGCAACTTCCACCGAGGTCCGCCGCAAAACGCTTGGCCGCCATCGCGTTATCAAAAATGCCGGACTTGGCCGTGGGAATCCCGTGGCGCACCATGAAATCCTGCGAAAAAACCTTGGAAGACTCAAACTGGGCCGCCCGCTGATTTGGCCCCCAGATCTTCAATCCCTGCTGCTGAAACAGATCCACGATGCCCAGCGCCAGCGGATTATCCGATCCGACCACGGTGAAATCAATTCGATGCTCCTGCGCAAACGCCAGGAGTTTTGGCAACTCCTCAGCGCTTAGATTCGCGCATTGGATCGGCGCGCCGTTCCTGCTCAACCGTTCCCCGGCGATGCCGGCATTGCCGGGGGCGCACCACATCTGGCTGACCCGGGGCGATTGCGCCAGCTTCCAAGCCAGTGCGTGTTCGCGACCGCCGGATCCGATGAGCAAGAGTTTCATTTGCGGAGGGATTGAATCAGGAAGGCCAGTGGGCAGGAAAGGATTTTCCCGGAGATCGGGGGCTCCCGGCGGAAACCGCTGTTCGCCGCTGCGTGGCGTGGCACCGCTTACCGCCGGTTCTGTTGATCATCCTCATCGAGCATTTTCTTCAGCCACCAGACCACGCGCGCGACGCCCCCAATGCAGGCAAAGGCCAGCACCATGCCGAAGGCGATATCCTGGTGCTTCTCGCTGGGTGCATAACGGAGCGGGTAGAGAAACGCCAGCAACGTGGCCACGAAGAGCAGCGCGGTAAAGCCGGCGAATTTCTTGAGGTTCACCGACGCCTTGGCCGCCGCACCGGTGGTGGTGGCCTCCGCCTCGGAAACCATCAGTTTCTGCAACAGGCGCCAATAGATAAATGCGGCGACCACCCCGACCAGCGCGGCGGGAAGAACGCCCCACGTAAATTTAAACCGGAACCCGCTCGCGCTGACTTCCATCGCCGACAAGGAGCCGGTCAGCGCACCAAAACTGATCGCCGTGCCCCATTTTGCAAGGCGCAGAAAATCACGTGTCTCTTTGGGTGTGGGCTCGTCACTCATCTCAATTTACCCGCCGCCCGGCGACCGGTCGCCAGCCCTCATATCACCCGGGCCTCTCCCCGACCCTTTACAATCTCGCCGATGAGCCACGCTTGCTGCTTTTGTGCGCGGATGAATTTCAACGCGGCGTCCGCCTGGTCCGCCGCGACGATGGCGACCATGCCGATGCCCATGTTGAACACCTGATAAAGCTCCGCCTCGGGCACGCCGCCCCGGGCCTGAATCAGCTGGAAGATCGGCAGCATGTCCCACGTACCTTTACGAATGATCGCAGCGCACTTATTCGGCAGCACGCGCGGGAGGTTATCCACAAAACCGCCGCCGGTGATGTGGGCGAAGGCACGGATGGAGTTCTCGGAGGGGCGAGCTCCGCGAGCCACTGAATTGTTGCGCCCGGAAGATGGGGACTCGCGGAGCTCGTCCCTCCAGTTGAAGCGCTTCAGGAGCTTCTGCACCAGCGGGCCGTAGGTGACGTGGACTTTGAGCAACTCTTCGCCGAGCGTTTGTTTTGAACCGGGGATGCGGCTGCTCGTTTTCAACTTCAGTTGCTCGAAAAAGATTTTGCGCGCCAGCGAATAGCCGTTGGTGTGCAGACCGCTCGAAGCAAGGCCAATGATCGCGTCGCCGGACTTGACGGTTTTTTGGCCATTGAGCAGGCGCGATTTCTCGACCACACCCACGATGGTGCCGCTGACGTCGTACTCGCCCGGTTGGTAAAAGCCGGGCATCTGGGCGGTCTCTCCGCCGATGAGCGAGCAATGGTTGGCCGCGCAGCCGCGGACAAAGCCCTTGATAACATCGGTGAAAACGTGCGGCTCCAGTTTGCCGGTGCCGAGGTAATCCAAGAAGAACAGCGGTTCGGCGCCGAGCACCGCGATGTCATTGACGCAATGGTTCACAAGATCCTCGCCAATCGTGTCGTGCCGGTCCATCGCGAACGCGAGCTTGAGCTTGGTGCCCACACCGTCGGCGCTGGAAACCAGCACCGGCTG
The DNA here is from genome assembly GCA_043742955.1 of Verrucomicrobiota bacterium. Lineage (GTDB taxonomy): Bacteria > Verrucomicrobiota > Verrucomicrobiia > Limisphaerales > JAYTXL01 > JAYTXL01. The sequence goes on from JAYTXL010000209.1 coordinate 11,977, forward strand.
GCGGTACTTCCGGGTGTCGAGGGCGAAAAGGCCGCCAAAGCCGCCGACTTTGCCCAGCACTTCCTTGCGGTGCGTGGAGGCCAGTAATTGCGGCAGGGTGGCTTTGACTTGGTTGCCGAGGTCGATGTCCACGCCTGCGGCAGCGTATGCTTTTTGTTTCATCTTAATTAGTTTTTCGCGCGGGACGGTTCCACCCGCGCGCCATCCTGAGGGGCGGGCCGCGGTTCAGCCCACCCGCCTCAAAGCAACTTCGGCTGCAACTCTTCCTTCGCCAGCGATTCGCCGAGGCTTTCGACCCGCGCACGCCGGCGCTCCATGATGTGCTTATCCACCAGCGGATCGTAGGGCACGGGATAGTTGCCGTCGTAGCACGCCATGCAAAAGGATTCCTTGGGCAGCCCGGTCGCTTTCACCATGCCGGCCTGCGACAAGTAACCCAGCGAGTCGGCGTTGAGATATTTGCGGATTTCATCCACGGAATAGTTCGCCGCCATGAGCTTGCTGCGATCCGGGAAATCAATCCCATAGACGCACGGGTTCATGTGCGGCGGGCAGCTCACCAGCACGTGCACTTCCTTCGCACCGGCTTCCTTGAGGCTGTTCACGCGGGTCTTGCAAGTGGTGCCGCGCACGATGGAGTCATCCACAATGATGACCCGCTTGTCCTTCACCAGGTCGCCGATGAGATTGAGCTTCACCCGCACATTGAAATCGCGGATGAGCTGGGAAGGCTGGAGAAAGCTGCGGCCGACGTAGTGATTGCGCACAAAGGCCATCTCGTACGGAATGCCTGACTCCATCGAATAACCGAGCGCAGCCGAGTTGCCGCTGTCCGGCACGGGAATGACCAGGTCGGCGTCAATCCGGTTCTCACGGGCCAGCTCGCGCCCCATTTCGACCCGCACTTTATAGACATTGCGGTTGGCAATCGTGCTGTCCGGCCGCGCGAAATAAACGTATTCGAAGATGCAAAACGCCCGGCGCTCCTGCTCGGGGAAAGCCTGGATGCTCTTGATTCCGTCCTTATTGATAATGACGATCTCGCCTGGTTCCACGTCGCGGATGAACTTGGCGTTGATCAAATCGAACGCGCACGTCTCGCTCGCCAGCACCCAGGCGTCGCCCACCTTGCCCAGCGAGAGCGGGCGAAAGCCATGCGGATCGCGCGCGCCGATCAATTCCGTCTCCGTCATGATCACCAGCGAATAGGCGCCCTGAATCTGCCGCATCGTGCGGACGAGGTTGTTTTCCGGCTGGGCGAGCAAATGCAAAAAGATCTCACTATCCACGGTGGTGGTGAAGATCATCCCCTTGGACTCCAGTTCGTCGCGCAATTGCGCGGCATTGGTGAGGTTTCCGTTGTGGGCCACGGCGATGCGGCCCTTGCCGCAGTCGACGGTCAGGGGTTGGGCGTTCACGAGATGGGACGAGCCCGTGGTGGAATAGCGCGTGTGGCCGACGGCCATCGTGCCAACCAGATTATGCAGGATGCTGCCGTCAAAGATCTGCGGCACCAGGCCCATACCCTTGTGCACACGGAACTGCCGTCCGTCGCTCGCCACGATGCCCGCGCTCTCCTGGCCGCGATGCTGGAGCGCATACAGGCCGTAGTAGGTCAACTCGGCGGCGTTCGGGTGGCCAAAGATACCAAAGACACCGCAATAATGTTTGGGATAATCCTGCATACATTTTTCAACTCACGCGTAGGTATTCCAGCAAGCGATCCCGACCACGACAAGCACCAAAGTGCGAGCGCGCTCAGTTTGAATCACCATCCATGCCAAATCTGAGACGCCACTTTTGCAGCACCCTCACAAAAACCGAATCCAGTCGTTGGCTGAACAGTTCGATAAACGAGCAGCCTTTCCTCGTAGCCTGCCCCAGGGCCAGCGCAAATACCACGATGGACACCACCTCGTTTTGCCACCCATCCAGTTTCCACTGCCCATTCCAAAGCCAGACGGGACGACGAAAGAATGGTTCGCTGTACGCAATCGGCCACAAATCTTCCGGTGTCGGTCCGCGCGATCCAATCAAATCACAGAGCAGATGCAGATGAAACGTCAGCAGGCACAACAGGAGCACGCGCCAGCGATCCCGGCCAAAACCGGCGAGTAACGCCGAAACCACCATCGCTCCAGGCCAGCCGTGCAACAGGTAATGGTGATACTCGTGATAACGGTCAAAGGTGAGTTCGGCTCCGGAGGCCAGTCCGGCAGCAATGTCCGCCACCATCCCCAGCCCGTCGGCGTCGGGAAGCACGCCCGCCAAGGTCACCAACTTCCGGTCGCGCGGATTGTGGGTGGTGACCGAGGCAATCAACCAGCTTCCGAGGAAGTGGGTGAAGGGCGACATGGCGGCAGATTCATCAAAACTCATTGCCCGCGCAATGGAATTCCACCCTCCTCCGGCGGTTCGGGGAGCGGCGCCGGGGATTTTCCGGGCGTGGTCATTCCGCCAGCAAATAGCGCAGGTCGTCGAGGCTCAGGCCTTGCGAAAACTTCTCCTCGCCGAGCACATCATCCGCCAGCGATTTCTTCTGCTTCTGCAACACGCGGATCTTTTCCTCGATGCTGTCCTTGATCAGCAGACGATAGGCGATGACTTTGCGGGACTGCCCGATGCGGTGGGTGCGGTCAATGGCCTGGTTTTCCACCGCCGGATTCCACCATGGATCAAACAGCACCACGTAACTCGCCGCCGTCAGATTCAGACCAAAGCCGCCGGCTTTGAGGGAAATGAGGAACACACCCGCGCCCTCCGCCGCTTGAAATTCCTGCACGAGCTCGCCGCGATCCTCGGTGCTGCCCGACAGATACCAGTGCCGCCAGCCGCGCTTCGCAATTTCACCGCGCAAGATGTCCAGCAATTCCACAAACTGGGAGAACACCAGCACCTTCTGCCCTTCCTCGATGAGCGGTTCGAGCGTTTCAAACAACGCCTCCACCTTCGCGCTCTCAGCCTTGGTGTTGGGCTTGACGAGCTTCGCATGGCAGCAAATCTGCCGCAGCCGCAGCAGCGAGGTCAGAAAGTTGAACCGCTGCTTGTTCAGCGCCGCCGGCGTTTTCACGCCGAGCAACATCGCCTGGGCGCGCTTGAGTTCAGCGCGGTACAGCGTCTTCTGCTCGCCTTCGAGTTCGCAAAATAAATCCTCCTCGACGCGGTCGGGCAGGTCGCGCGCAACCTGCGCCTTGGTGCGGCGGATGAGAAACGGACGCACGCGCGCGGACAATCGCTGGCGTGCGAAGGGATCGTTCTTCGCGTCGTAGAGCCGGGCAAATTCAGCCCGGCTGCCGAGCGCGCCCGGCATGGCAAAACTCATCAGGCTCCACAAATCCAGCAGGCGATTCTCAATGGGCGTGCCGCTGAGGATGAGCCGGTGCTCCGAGCGCAGCTGCTTCGCGATCTGCGCCGTCTGGCTGGACGGGTTCTTGATGTACTGGCCCTCGTCCAGAATGACGACGTGAAACTTTTCGCGCGCGAGGTCCTCGCCGACCAGGCGGAGCTGGCTGTAATTCAAGACATGCAGATCAGCGGAGGACAACATACCGGCAAATGATTTGAGTTCGCCGGCCGGCCACACCCGTACTTTAAGCGACGGAAAGAACTTCAACGCCTCCGCACGCCAGTTGTCGGCGACCGATTTGGGACAGACGACGAGGGAGGCGGAAAATGGGGCATGGGGTTGGGCGTCGGGCGTCGGGGCCGGGGAATTTCGCAACCACGCCAGCCAGGCAAGCGTTTGCAGTGTTTTACCGAGGCCCATGTCGTCGGCCAGGATGCCGCCAAAGTTGTTCACCCCCAGATAGGCGAGGAAATGAAAACCGTCGCGCTGATAGGGCCGCAGATCCGCCTGGATGGTGGCGGGGATTTCCGGCGTGACGCGCGTCTGGATCTCGGAGGCGCGCCGTTCAATGCGCGCGAAGGTTTCCTCCGGTAGGAACTTTTTCGCCGCCGGATCCGCGAGCTGGAGCGCGTGCAGCCGCTGCGGTTCGCTGGTCAATTCATGGGGCGACAGGCCGAGGCGGGCGAGTTCCTTGTCCTCTTCTTCGCTCAAGGTGAACTCCAGCCGCCGCCAGCCCTTTTTATCCAGGCGCACCCACTTGCCTTTCGCATCGAGCATCAGCTTGATTTCTTCCGGCGTGAGCGTGGCGTCGCTAACATCGACCAGAACGCGCAAATTGAACCAGTCCAGGCCGTCCTCGCTGGCTTCCAGACGGATTTTGCCGGCCACCTCCGCGTTTTGGAACGAGGCCAGGTCGCCGGCAAGATCAATCCGCGTTTCCGCCGGGAGGCCTTTAAGGAAGGTGACAAAGGTTTCAGCAAACTTCTTCGTCAGCCGCAACTGCCAACGTTGCGAATGGTAGTCCCGCTTGAACCCGGCCTGATCGAGCGGCGGAAGCAATGCGCCCAAGGCCGAACGATCGAAGCGGAGAAAATCTTTTTCCCTGGATTGGGCGGGGTAATTCTTTTTTGAGACCCAGCCGTCGCCATCCCAGCCTTCCACATGCTCACCGTCCTCCGACGCGCCCAGCACATCGACATAGCAATACTCGGTTTGGGTTCCAGCCCACGGCGCTTTCACCTCGGCGACGATGCACGGAAGGAGTTTGACCGTGCGCACGCGCGCCGCAAGGCGCGGGGGCGGTGCGACCTGCAGGCGATCCAGCAGACGCAGTCCGCCGCCGGATTCAAACGCCTTGGCTGGAATGAGGGTCGTGTTGTTCACCGACGCCAGATGCGGTTCCACCGGCGGGCCGGTGAACACGCCCACGGGCGTCAGATAGAAGGCCGGACGGGTGGCGGTGACGAGCCAGATTTTCGGCAGCGGCTCGCCCTCCGCCTGCACCAGTGACAGGGAATAATCGCCGTCCGCATCTCCGGGCTGCAGGACATTCCAGCGCACGGGGGCATCATGAAAGACCAGCGGCTCGCTTAATTCATCCACCAACAGCGGACGCAGCAACGGCTGGCGCAGCCAGCGCCCGATCTGCTCGCTCGTCCAGGGGTCGCCGTAGGCCAGGCTGGGCGTGTAGGAAACCTGGGAGCGTTGCCAGTAAGGCAGCCAGAGCAGGGCGGCTTCCGGCGAAAGCTGCGGGGCGTATTTGGCCTCAAAATCGCGGATCTTGCGCGCCTTGATTTCCAACCATTCATCCCCGGTCGAACGCCACTCAAAAACCAGGTGCTGGGAGGTGAAGCGCAGGCGCAGGTCCACGGGTGCGGCGGTATCCGAGGCGGCCTGCGCTGCGCCAAAGGCCGGCTGGCCAAAGCCCGCGAGGGTTTGGTTCCAACGCTCAATCTCCCGGCCGCGCTGGTGCCGGCGCATCCGGTCGCGCACCTCGGTCAAGTCCGTCACCGGTTCAAGAAAATCCGGGATGGGTCGCTGGAGTTTCTCGGTTAAATAGAGCGC
>JAYTXL010000210.1:0-4516 GCA_043742955.1 Verrucomicrobiota bacterium
CGCCATCTTCACCACGCCGCTCGCGTTCCGCTGGGTGCATTTCAAATACGCCATCGAGAAGGGCCTCAACGTCTTCATGGAAAAGCCCGTCACCGCCGATGGTCCGACCTCGCGCCGCATGCTCGCGCTCGCGGAAGAGTCGGTGAAAAAAAATCTCAAAGTAGGGGTCGGCCTGATGTCGCGTCACAGCCGCGCGCTCCAGGAATTGCAGAAGCGCATTCAGGACGGTGAAATCGGTGAACTTAATCTCCTCCGCGGCTACCGCATGCAGGGACCGCTCGGCTCGGCCTTCTCGGAAAAGTATCCCGGCCCGGACAACAACCTGCCCGGCAAACCCAGCGAATTGCTCTGGCAGATTTCACGCTTCCACAGCTTCCTGTGGGCGAGCGGCGGCGGATTCAGCGATTTCAACATCCACCATATTGACCACCTCTGCATGATGAAAAATGCCTGGCCCGTGAAGGCCCAGGGCATCGGCGGCCGCCATTATCGCGGCGACAACGTGGACCAGAATTTCGATTCGTATTCGATCGAATACACCTTTGAGGACGGCGCCAAAATGTACATGGATGGACGCTGCATGATTGGGGCCGCGCCCTTCTACCACAGCTTCGTCCACGGGAGCAAAGGCATGGCCATTGTGTCGAAAAACAGCGACTGCGGCCTGCCCTCCAGCACTTACAAGACCCAGACCCCGCGTAAAGACAGCCAGCTTTGGATCTCGCAAGTTCCCCCGGGTGAGGCGGATCCTTACAACAACGAGTGGAAGGCGCTCACCGATGCCATTCGCAACGACAAACCCTATAACGAGGCGAAACGCGGCGTCGAAGCCAGCCTGGTCACGTCCATGGGCCGCATGGCCGCCCACACGGCACAGGAAATTACGTTTGAGGACATGCTGAACTCAGACCACGAATTCGCGCCCGATGCGGACAAGTTTACTTTCAACAGCCCCGCGCCGCTGGTGGCCGACGCCAGTGGCAAATATCCAATCCCCGAACCGGGCAAAAAGAAGCGCGAGTATTAAGCTCATCGCGGCGCACCGGATTGGCGGACCGGAAAAGTGCGACACCAGAAGCACCAGCCAGAGAGTCATGGTTGCTGGAACCTCCGTGGAAAGTCCCGCTGCGGTCGTGGCGTGTCCCGTGCAATTTTGAAAACATCGAACAAAACCAATATGAATCGCGTCTCCTTGTCCGTGAAAGCACTTTTGACCTGCCTCCTCGCCTTGGTGATCCTCGGAAGTTCCCGTGCTGCCGGCGCCCAACCCCTCGCGCTTAACGCGGGCGATCACATCGCCATCATCGGCAACGCCTTCGGTGACCGGATGCAACACCACGGCGGACTCGAGACGTTGACTGTGGCGCGCTTTCCGAAGCATGACCTTGTATTCCGCAACCTCTCCGCCGCCGGGGACGAGGTCGCCACTTGGCACCGCTCCGAGAACTTCGGCACGCGCGACGAATGGCTGGCCAAAGCCAAGGCGGATGTGATTTTCGCCTGCTTCGGCTTTAACGAATCGTTCGGCGGCGACCCCGGACTCGGCAAATTCAAGCAGGATCTCGACAAGTTCCTCAAGGACGCCAAGACGAAGAATTACAGCGGCAAAGGGGCGCCGCGCGTGGTCCTGTTCTCGCCCCTCGCCGGCGAAAACCTCAATGACCCGAACCAGGCTGACCCGAAGGCCACGAACGACAACCTTCAAAAATACGCTTCCGTCATGGCCGAAGTGGCGAAAGTGAACGAGGTGCCGTTCGTGGATGTGTTCTCGATTTCGCAGGAACTTTATCCGTCAGCCGCGAAGAAAAAACAGGCCCTCACCTTCAACGGCATACACCTGACCGAGGCCGGTGACAAATTGATCGCGCCTGAAATCTTCCGCGCCCTGTTTGGTGAGACCGCACCTTCAGGCAGTTTTGAAAAGCTCCATTTGGCCATCAACGAGAAAAATGCCGAGTGGCACGCACGTTATCGTACGGTGGATGGCTACAACGTCTACGGCGGCCGCTCGGTGCTGGCCTTTGCGCCCGGCGTGGGCGGGTTCAAGAGCGACACCCGCAACGCGCAACCGCCCTACATTTCCAATTACAAGGTGATGCAGGAGGAGATGTCGCAGCGGGATATGAAAACCGCCAATCGCGATCAACGCGTCTGGGCCGTGGCCAAGGGGGGGGACCTGAAAGTGGATGACTCCAACCTTCCGGAGGTGACCAGGGTTGAATCCAACAAGCCCGACGTCAAACCGTTCCTCAGCGGCGAAGAAGCCATCAAATACATGACCGTGCCGAAGGGTTTCAAAGTCACCCTGGTCGCCAGCGAAGAAACCCATCCGGAACTCGTCAGCCCGGTGCAAATGAATTTCGACACGAAAGGCCGCCTCTGGGTGGCCGCGTGGCCGAGCTACCCGGAACTGCGGCCGACCGATAAGGTCTTCGACAAACTTCTGGTGTTCGACTTGGGCGCGGATGGCAAACCCACGAAAGTAACCACCTTTCTTGATGGGTTGAATTGCCCGACCGGTTTCCAGTTTTACAAGGACGGCGTACTCGTCATGCAGGCGCCGGACCTCTGGTTCGTGCGCGATACCAATGGCGATGGCAAGGCCGACACCAAGGAGCGCGTGCTCATGGGCATGGATTCCGCGGACTCCCACCATACGGCCAATGCGATGGTGCTGGATCCCGGCGGCGCGACGTATTTGAGCGATGGCGTTTTTCATCGCACCCAGGTCGAGACCGCCGCCGGACCGGTGCGGAACAGTGATGGCTGCATCTATCGCTTCGAGCCGCGCACGGGAAAATTTGAGCGCTACGTCCCCTATGGTTTTGCCAACCCGCACGGCCGCGTGTTTGATTACTGGGGCAATGACATCATCACCGACGCCACCGGCAACGCAAATTACTTCGCCCCAGCCTTCAGCGGCTTCATTCCCGAACCGCTCAAGCACGCCGGTATGAAGGAATTCTGGGCCCGCCCGTCCCGTCCGTGCCCGGGCACCGCCATCCTCAGCAGCCGCCATTTCCCCGAGCAATTCCAGGGAAACTTCCTCAACGCCAACGTCATTGGATTTCAAGGGATTTTCCAGGCCAAGTTCTCGGAAGAAGGCTCCGGTTTGAAGGGCGAAACCGTTGAGGACTTCATCAAGGGAGACAACGACAAGATCCCTAACTTCCGCCCCATCTGCCTCACGGTTGCGCCTGATGGCTCGATCTATTTTTGCGATTGGGCCAAGGAAATCATCGGCCACATGCAACACCATATTCGCGATCCGCACCGCGACAAATCTCATGGCCGCATTTATCGGGTCACCTACGAGGGTCGGCCGCTCCTCAAGCCGGTGAAAATTGACGGCCAACCCATTGAGGCGCTGCTCAACGCGCTCAAGGAACCCGAGAACGACGTCCGCACGCGCGCGAAGATTGAGCTGGGCAAACACGACAGCGCGAAAGTCGTGGCGGCCGTGAAGAAATGGACCGCGAAACTCGACAAGGGCGACAAGGACTACGAACACCACCTGACGGAAGCGCTCTGGGTTCACCAATGGCACAACGTCGTGGACGAAGCATTCCTCAAGCAGATGCTGCGTTCTCCCAATTACCATGCCCGCGCCGCAGCCACGCGCGTGCTCTGCTACTGGCGCGACCGCGTGACCGATCCGTTGGCGTTGCTCAGTGTGCAGGCCAACGACGAGCATCCGCGCGTCCGTCTCGAAGCCGTGCGCGCCTGTAGCTTCTTCAAGACCGCCAAAGCCGCCGAAGTCGCCCTGCAAGTCCTCGAGAAGGAAAAGGATCCCGCCAAGCCGGACTACTACATCAAGTACTGCCTCGACGAGACCATGAAGGCGCTGGACAAGTACACAAAGTAGCCGGTGGACGGGTGACCCGGGCGAGCGTAGGGTTGGGCAACGCCTACGCGTCATGACAACTGACCCTCAGAAAGTCAAACGACCTGAGCTTAAGCTTACACTCATTGAGGTGTTCGTCTGCATCGGGATATTGTTCTTTGCGGGATTTAAGTTCACCAATGTTCTGATCCTCGCTTTGATAACAGTGCTGTACATCACGTATCCGCTTCACCAGCGTCGGAGTTGGCTGGTCGCGGCCTGCGTTGCTTTACTCGTCTCCATCCTCGTACCCATCGACCTCCTCCTCGGCGACGGTATGGGCAGTCAGTATGGTAGCACGCACAGCGGGCCGCGATTAGTGCATTGCGCCGGAATCTGTCAGACACGGCATTCCTACTTGATCCGCACCTATCAGCCTGTTGAAATAGTTGCCATATTTTCTATAATTCGCTTGTCTTATTGTTAGAATAAGCAATACTAGTCGCGTGTTCAAATCCAAGTTAAATCCCCAGCCGGAACTGTTCGTGGCTTCCGGTCAGTTAGTGCGGCCGGCCACGTCGGGCTTTTACGCCAAATTAGAGGCGACGCTCCAATCCTTTGATTTTGCGGGGCAGGTCCGCGCCCTCTGCGCCCCGTCCTATTCGGCCAGTGGCATGGGTCGGCCCGGGGTTG
>JAYTXL010000211.1:0-2884 GCA_043742955.1 Verrucomicrobiota bacterium
GAGCGCTACGACCCGCTCTTTCGCAAACTTGCGCAGTGAACGAACCCCGTTTCCTCTCGGTGGAGGACGTCGAAGCGCTGCATCACCGTTCCATCATCCGCTATGGTGGCTCGCTTGGTCTGCGCGACCGGGGAGGTCTGGAGGCAGCGGTCAACCAGCCGAGGAATACCTTCCATTACAGCCAGGGAGATTTATTTGATGTAGCCGCTGCGTACGCGTTTCACATCGCCGAAGCACAGGCGTTTCTGGACGGGAATAAGCGCACCGCCGTCGCTGCCGCGTTCGTTTTTCTGGAGCTGAATGGTGTGGTGGTCGACGTCGAATGGACGCGCATTTACGAGGTGATGATCGGCATCGCGGAACGGCGCAAGACCAAGGGAGAGCTTGCTGCGCTCTTGCGTGAGACGCAATGAGCCTCCGCCTCCAACTCCTCCAGGTCGCCCGCCTTGCGCCGCGGTTGCTCGGTGACTCGACGGAACTCGTCCGCGAGTTTTTTCACCACCAACTTTCTCCCGCGGGCGCGGGGTTCGACCGCGACGGACGGCCCGATCTTTACTACACGATTTTCGCACTGGCTGGCTTGCAGGCGCTGGATGCCGAAGTCCCCCGCGATCGGGTGCAGGTGTTTCTTGATTCGCACGGGGACGGCGCGGGTTTGGATTTTGTGCACCTTTCGGCGCTCGCAAGGTGCTGGGCGGTGATCGGCAAGGACCGGTTGCCGCACGGACGTGACCAGGCGCTGCTGGAACGCCTCGAGACTTTCCGCAAGCCCGACGGCGGTTACGAAGGCGAGGCGAAATTGGCGCACGGGACCGCGTACGGTGCATTTGTTGCGCTCGGCGCCTACGAGGATCTCGGCCACACGCCGCCCAATGTAGTGAAATTGATCCAAAGCCTCAAGCGACTCGAAACTCCCGACGGCGCGTGGAGTAATTTTCCCGGCGCACCCATCGGCGCGACCAATGCCACCGCCGGGGCGGTCACACTCATCCGGCACCTCGGGTTTCCCGTTAACGAGAGGGTGGGTGACTGGTTGCTCGCGCAGGTTCATCCGCAAGGCGGCTTTCGTGCGGTTCCCGGCGCGCCGATGCCGGATTTGCTGTCCACCGCCACCACGATTCATGCGCTGGCCGCGATGGAACGCCGTCTTCCGAGCGCGGTGCATGAGGGCTGCCTGGATTTTGTGGACAGCCTGTGGAGTGCGCAAGGCGGCTTCCACGGCCATTGGGCGGACGACCATCTCGATGCCGAATATACCTACTACGGATTGCTGGCCTTAGGGCATTTGAGTCTGTAGCCGCAACTTGTAGCCACAACCTTCAGGTTGCGCTTCCCGTGTCGGGTTCGCCCGTTATTTCAACCGCAGCCTGAAGGCTGCGGCTACCTCCAATCCCGGCGTTAAATTGGTTGGAAAAAATCTCCCCGACGCACACAATTGGCCGTCCCGATCAACCCAACTCAGCCCCATTCATTTATGGCAACCATTGCAATCCTCGGCACCATGGACACCAAAGGCGAGGAGCACGCCTTTGTCGCGGAACAAATCCGTCGGCGCGGCCACCAAACGCTGATCATCGATACCGGCACGCTTGAAGCCCCCAAGCTCAAACCGGATATCACGCGTGAGGAGGTCGCGGCGGCGGCGGGCTGCGACCTTGCGGCCATCACCCAAAAACGCGACCGGGGCGAAGCGGTGAAAGCGATGTCGCTCGGTGCGCCGATCATTTTGGAGAAATTAGCGAGGGAGAACAAGATCGACGGCGTCATCTCGCTCGGCGGCGGCGGTGGCACGGCCATCGGCACGGCGGCGATGCGCGCGTTGCCCATTGGTTTTCCAAAGCTGATGGTTTCGACGCTCGCCAGCGGCAACACCGCGCAATATGTCGGCGTGAAGGACATCGTCATGTTTCCCAGCATCGTCGATGTCGCGGGTCTCAACCGCATTTCGCGGCAGATTCTGACGCGCGCCGCCGGGGCCATTTGCGGGATGGTGGAGGTTCAACCGCAAAAGGCCGATGACAAGCCCGTGATCGTGGCGAGCCAGTTCGGCAACACGACCGCGTGCGTGGATCACGCGCGCAAAATATTGGAAACAGCCGGATACGAAGTACTGGTCTTCCATGCCACGGGCACAGGTGGGCGCACCATGGAGTCACTCATCGAGAGCGGCATGGTCACGGGGGTGCTCGACATCACCACCACCGAGTGGGCGGATGAACTGGTGGGTGGCATCCTCGGCGCCGGACCGGCCCGGCTCGAGGCCGCGGCGCGGCGCGGCGTGCCGGCCATTGTCACGCCGGGGTGTCTCGACATGGTGAACTTCGGTTCGCCCGAAACCGTGCCGGCGAAGTTTGCCGGACGCAATTTTTATCAACACAACCCGCAAGTGACGCTGATGCGCACCACCCCTGATGAGTGCGCGCAGCTCGGAAAAATCCTCGCGGAAAAAATCAACCTCTCGACCGGCCCGGTGACGGTGCTGTTACCGCTGAAAGCGATCAGCGTGATCAGCGCCCCGGGCCAGAAGTTTTACGACCGGGCGGCGGACCAGGCGTTGTTCGACAATTTAAACGCCAACTTGCGGCAAGATATTCCCGTTGTGGAAATGGACTGCGAGATCAACGATCCCGAGTTCGCCGAGGCCTGCACGCGCGAATTGTTGAAGAACATTCAATTGAAAGCGTGAAGGCGCCGGTGGGAAGGTGAAAGTTTCTTCATGGCTTCTGCGCTTCGCGGGCGAGGATTTCCTGCAGGGCAAGGACGTCCAGTTTGTCCTTCTCGCGCCAGGACCCGCTCTTGAGTAAAATCAGATCGGCGGGCGAAAGGATGGGCAAACGCACCTCACCCAGGTCGACCCAACGGAGGCGACCGCGAAAATCCTCCA
>JAYTXL010000212.1:0-13692 GCA_043742955.1 Verrucomicrobiota bacterium
TTCAAGGAAAAGACATCACCGCCGCGCAGGTAGAAGCGCGTGATCTGCTCGCGCAACTGCCGGTAGAGCGCGGGGTCGGTTTGCGCGAGTTGCACCGGCGCGTCGCGGCGCGCGAAGCGCACGAGCGCGGCGAGTTCCGCCCAGCGTTTCTGTTGAAGATAAACGTCCACCTGGGCCGGTTCGGCGAGCAGGGCGCGGGCGGTCAATTCTTCTTCGCGGGCATTCATTAAGCGGCCACATCCTATCTGAAACCGACCGATGAATCAAACCTACAAAATGTCGCCGTGCGGTTTGGCTCACCCAAACAAATCCAACTGCGGCGGCGGGGCGAGTTGCTGGAGCTTGTCGCGCTCGGCCCGGTGCCGCGCGGATGGCCGGACATTGCCCTCCGGCGTGAGTTCGCTTTCTTCCAGATTTCGCAGAATTTCCTTCGCCCGTTCGAGAATCGTCTTCGGCACTCCCGCCAGTCGCGCCACTTGAATGCCGTAGCTCTTGTCGGTGCCGCCCACCACGATTTTCCGAAGGAAGATGATCTGATCGTTCCATTCGCGCACGGCGACGTTGAAATTTTTCACGCGCGGCAAACGGCCCGCCAGCTCGGTCAGCTCATGATAGTGCGTGGCAAAGAGCGTCTTCGCGCCGGTCGCATTATGCAGATGCTCGACGATGCTCCACGCCAGGCTCAAGCCATCGAACGTGCTCGTGCCGCGCCCGATTTCATCCAGAATAATCAGACTCCGCGCGGTGGCGTTATTCAGGATGTTCGCTGTTTCGCTCATTTCGACCATGAACGTGCTCTGCCCGCGCGCGAGATCATCGCTCGCCCCGATGCGCGTGAAGATGCGGTCCACGAGATCAATCCGCGCCGACGCGGCGGGAATGAAACTCCCCGTGTGCGCCAGGAGCGTGAGCAGCGCGACTTGCCGGATATAAGTACTCTTGCCCGCCATGTTCGGTCCGGTGATCAGCGCAATCTGGGGAGCGGGAGCGCTGGCCTCCGGCCCGGCGACCTTGACACCGGTATGGGAATGCACCGGATCGGAGATCGGCGCTCCGCCGGCCACACCCGCCAGCATCACATCATTCGGCACAAAACGTTCCTCGATGAGCGCCTGGTCGAGCACGGGGTGCCGGCCATCGCTGATCCGCAAGACTCCGGCATCGCCGATTTCGGGCCGGCAATAGTTGAACAGCCGCGCGGTCTCCGCAAAACTCGCCAGCACATCAATCTGGGCCAACGCGCCCGCAGTCTGCTGGATTTCCCGCAGACAGCCGATGACTTCCTCGCGCACCCGGAGAAAGAGCTCATACTCCAATTTTACGCTGCGCTCCTCCGCCCCCAGGATTTTGCCTTCCATCTCCTTCAACTCCGGCGTGATGAACCGCTCGCCATTCGCGATCGTCTGTTTGCGGATGTATTGCGGCGGCACCTTGTCGAGATTCGCGCGCGTGACTTCGATGTAATAGCCAAAGACGGAATTAAACCGCACCTTCAGCGACGCGATGCCCGTGCGCTCAATTTCATCCTGCTGCAGTTTCGCGATCCAATCCTTGCCGCCGCGCTGGGCCCCGCGCAGCTCATCGAGCCCGGCATCAAAGCCGTCCCGGATCAAGCCGCCTTCCTTCAAGGCCAGCGGCGGTTCCTCCACAATGGCGCGAGCGATCACTTCAACCAGCGCGGGCAACTCCGCCAGTTGGCCGGCCAGTTCCGCCAGCAATGGCGCAATCCCGTAGCCGCAACCTTCAGGTTGCGCTCCCGCCGCCTGGTCCAGTTCGCGTAAACCATTTTGGACGGCCACGGTCGGCGACGTGGCGGGCAATGCGGTCAGCAACTGGCGCAACGCCGGAATCTGCTCCAACGCCAACCGCAGGGCACCGAGGTCACGCGCGTTGCCGGTGCCCACGCTCAGGCGGCTGATCGTCCGCTCCAGATCGCGCACCTCGGCGAGGCGTCCGCGAAAGTTCGCCAGGGCCGCCGGGTGCTCGAGCCAGGTTTGCACCGCCGCCTGCCGTTGCCGGATCGGGCCCACTGCCGCCAGCGGCTGCGTGAGCCAGTCGCGCAGCCGCCGCGCCCCCATGGGGGTGACGGTGCGGTGCAGCGCGCCGTAGAGGGAGGTATTGCGGGGCGCGTCGCGGTGCAGCGGCTCGAGAATCTCCAGGTTGCGCAGCGAGGTGACATCCAGCACGAGAAAATCACTGCCCTGATAGCAGGATAGCCGGGTGAGATGCTGCACGTCGCGGCGCAGATGCTGGCTGAGATAATGCAGGGCCGCCCCGGCGGCGCCGATGGCGGCGGCCCGATCCTTGAGCCCGAAGCCATCGAGCGACGCGACCTTGAAATGTTCCCGGACCGTGAACACCGCGGTCTCGGCGGCAAACACCCAATCATCATAGCCGATGAGGATGCGGCAGGAATCTTGCAGCAGCGTGCGCAGCGCCTGGGCTTCGCCGGGATAAATAATCTCGGCCGGCCGCAGCCGTTCCAGCTCGGTCAGCAGCGCGGCCTCCCCGTGCACCTCCGTGGTTTTGAAATCGCCGGTGGTCAGATCCACCAAAGCGAGGCCGAACGTTTGGCCGACCGCGTGGAGCGCGGCCAGAAAATTATTTCGTTCCGCCGTGAGCATCCGCTCGTCGAAGTGGGTGCCGGGCGAAAGAATTTGCGTCACCTCGCGCTTCACGAGCTGGCCGGGCCGCGCCTCTTCCATCTGGTCGCAGATCGCCACCTTGCGGCCGGCGCGGAGGATGCGCGCGATGTAGTTGTTGGCGGCATGAAACGGAATGCCGCACATCGGAATGGTGCCGCGCTTGGTGAGCGACACGTTGAGAAGCTGCGCGCCCGCCACGGCATCCTCGAAAAACATTTCGTAAAAATCACCCAGCCGGAAGAGCAGCAACGCATCCTTGGGCAGTTCGCTTTTGATGCGGCGATACTGCGCCATCATGGGGGTGAGTTGCGTCTCGGTGGACATGGGGATGACGTTAACCAAAACAAATGCGCGGGTCGAAAAAAATCTCCGCGCAAAAAAAAGCAACCGTTTTGTAACAAATCACTCGCCAGTGACCGCGGCATTTGCTAGGAATCTGACCGATACAAAATAAAACCGCGCCAACGGCGCACCGAAAGAAGGTGAATTAACATGGCCGCAAAAAAACCAGCTGCAAAGAAACCCGCCGCGAAGAAGCCCGCTGCGAAAAAGAAAAAGTAGTTTTAGCTTCGTTACCGGGATGGTCGACTCCGTGCAATATTGGAGCTTCCATCCCGGTTTTTTTGTGCCCGGGCCACCGGACCGGAAACCCTGAGCCCGCCGCCCGAAAGTTTTACCTGACGCCGGCTCCGTTTTAACCTCTAATACGGCATGGCCAAATTGGTTTTCGACATCGAGACCTCACAGCTTCCGCTGGAGACCTTCGATGCCGCGCAGCAGGAATACCTTTTCCGCGACGCGCAAAAGCAACCCGACGACGCGGCCCGCGCGATCCGGCGCGCGGAGATTCAGCAGCAATTCAACCTGTGGCCCTTCACCGCCCAGGTGGTCTGCATCGCCATGCTCAACGCCGACACCGCCCGCGGCCAAACCTTGTTCACCTCGGACGATTTTGAGGAAAATGCGGGCGACGCCGGCCCGGTGGAGTTCGTGCCCTGTGCGGACGAGGTGGAACTGCTCACGGCCTTCTGGGATGTGGCGAAGCACTATGACTCGATCGTCACTTTTAACGGCCGCGGGTTTGACGTGCCGTTTATCTACCTGCGATCGGCGTTGCTGAACGTGCCAATCACGCGCAAGGACTGGCTCGGCTACCGTTACGCCACGGAACCCCATTGCGATCTCGCCGAGCAGTTCAGCTTTTACAACGTCAGCGGACGCGAGGGCGCGGCGCGGAAATTCAATCTGGATTTTTACTGCAAGGCCTTCGGCATCGAATCCCCCAAAAGCCAGGGCGTCAGCGGACTCGATGTGAACACCCTGCTCGCGGAGGGTCGCTACCGGGAGATCGCCGAGTATTGTTTGCGCGATGTCCAGGCCACGGTGCTGCTTCATCAAATCTGGCGCGACCGGCTGGCGGGCATCAAATAGGCGGCCGGCCGGCTTTTCGAACACCGGCTCGTGTGACAAACCGGTGACAATCAAACTTCCCCTTGTCAGCGTGCGGCCCGGAACCTAAATTGGCCACGTGCCGAGCAGAAACATGTTTGCCAACCACGCCTCACCGCCATGATCGAATTGATCCAAATTCCTTGGAGTCCCTTTTGCCTCGTGCAGCAGCGCATCCTGGAATTTTCCGGTGTCCCCTTCAAAACTACCACCATTCCCACGGGGGATCGCTCGCTCGTGTGGAAGCTGTCGCGGAAACGCTATTATCAGGTGCCGCTCCTCCGCGATGGCCGCACGGTGATCTTCGAGACGGATGAACATTCCCAGGTGATCGCGAAATATCTCAACCATAAGTTCCAGCTGGGTCTTTTCCCAGACAACCTGCGGGGGCTCCAAACGATCCTCTGGCGCTACATCGATGGCGAGATCGAGGACCTCGGGTTCCGGCTAAATGATGTTTATTGGACGGAATTTGTGCCGCCCCGGGACCAGCTTTTATTTCTCCGCCACAAGGAGCGCAAGTTTGGCCGCGGCTGCCTTGACACCTGGCGCACCCAGCAACCCGCGCTGATCGAGGAGCTGGGCCACCGCCTGCGGCCGCTCGAACACATGCTGGCCACCCAACCGTTCCTCCTGGGCCCGCAGCCGCGTTTCGTAGACTTCGACCTGTACGGAATTCTCGGCAATTTTCTTTTCTCCGGCCATTACGAACTCCCGGCGGAACACGCGCGGTTAAAAGAATGGCACGCGCGCCTGACCACATTTAAAAAAGGCACCATCCCCACCGAACTCTGAACCCGAACCACCCCCGGCTTTAACGGGCAACAATTTAATTGTGAAGAACTACATCCTCGACACCAACGTCCTCCTCCACGACCCCCACTCGATTCTCAAATTCAAAGACAACCATGTCCTCATTCCCATCGAGGTGATTGAGGAGATCGACCGCTTCAAGCGCGAGTCGAGCGAGCTGGGCCAGAATGCCCGCGCGGTGTCGCGCCTGCTCGACGGCCTGCGCAGCCAGGGCCATCTCAGCGAAGGGGTGACCCTCTCCAACGGTGGACGGTTGCGGATCATTTTCAGCACCAAGAACGGCAGCACCGCCCTCACCATTGGCAGCAATACCGTGGATAGCCGCATTGTCGCGCTGGCGCTGCACGTGCAGCAGACCGAGCCGCAAGTGGCCACCGTGCTTGTCACCAAGGATATCAACCTCCGCATCAAGGCCGACGCGCTCGGCCTGCCCGCCGAGGACTACGAGACCGACCGCATCCAGCTCAAGGATCTCTACACCGGCATGCTGGAAAAGTCCGTGAACGCCGAGCAGATGGCGAGGTTCCGCACCAACGACGAACTCGAACTTCCCATCGGCCAACGCTATTTTCCAAACGAGTATTGCACGCTGTTCGAGGAGGGGAACCCCAAGCGGACCGCGCTGACCAAAGTCGATGCCACCGGCGCGAAGCTGGTGCCCATCATCGATTGCCGCGAGGGAATCTGGGGTATCAAGCCGCGCAACCGCGAACAGCACTTCGCCTTCGACGCCCTGCTGGACGACCGCGTCAAGCTCGTCACGCTCATGGGCAAGGCCGGCACCGGCAAGACGCTCATGGCGATGGCCGCCGGCTTGAAACGCACCGTGATGGACCGCGAATTCCGCCGCCTCGTCGTGGCCCGACCTACCATTTCCATGGGCAAGGAACTCGGCTTTCTGCCCGGCACGCTCGAGGAAAAGTTAAGTCCGTGGATGCAACCCATCCATGACGCGCTCGAGTTGTTGAGTGATTTAAACATGGGCCACGACCATCGGCGCAGCACGGACCTGATGCGCAGCGGCACCATCGTGGTGGAAGCGTTGAGTTACATCCGCGGACGCAGCATCGCGAACCAGTTCATGGTGATCGACGAGGCGCAGAATCTCACGCCGCTCGAGGTGAAGACCATCATCACGCGCGTGGGCAACGGCACCAAGATCATCTTCACGGGCGATCCCTACCAGATCGACAATCCCTACGTCGATTCGTCGTCAAACGGCTTCAACTACATCATCAGCAAATTCCGCGAGCAGGCCATCGCCGCGCATATTGAACTCCAGAAGGGCGAGCGCTCCGAACTGGCGGAACTGGCGGCGAATATTCTTTGACGTGAGTTTGTTCCACCCCAGCAAGCCAATCTTGACACGAGGATCAGGTTCGCGGGAAAGTCGTTCACTTTCCTATGAGGAACTCCTTTGGCCGTCGTTTTCTTTTACTCGCCGTAGCACTGCTGTCAGCCACGGTCGAGGCCTCCGCCACGCCCGCGTCAACCCGTTTGCTTGGTGCCGCCAAGGTGGATATCACGCCGGATTATGCAATTCGTCTGAGCGGTTACGGATCCCGCCGTTTGGAATCGGAAGGGATTGAGCAAAGGATATGGGCCAAAGCCTTGGCCTTTGGCAGCGATGCCGAGGGTGCTGCGGTGCTGATCACCGTGGATAACTGCGGTGTGCCCGGCGAAATCCGTGAGGAAGTAGCGCGGCGGCTGGCCCGGAAAGCCCACTTAAAAAACGAACGCCTGGCGATCAGCTCGTCGCACACCCATTCCGCGCCTTGTTTGAAGGGGCTCTTGCCGAACCTGTTCAGCCAGGACATTCCGCCGGAACACCAGACCCAAATTGACCGTTACACCAAGGAACTTACGGACAAACTCGAGCACGTGGCGCTGGCCGCACTGGCCGATCGTCGTCCAGGCCGGCTGGCGTGGAGCCAGGGCAAGGTCGGCTTCGCCGCCAATCGGCGAACCCCCGGTGGCCCGGTCGATCATGATCTGCCGATCATGTGTGTCACGGATCCCGCTGGCAAGGTGCGCGCCGTGCTGGCGAATTATGCCTGTCACTGCACCACGGTCAGCCTCAACAGGATCTGCGGAGACTGGGCCGGATATGCGCAGGAAGCAATTGAACGAGACAATCCCGGCGCGATCGCCCTGGTGGCCATTGGCTGCGGCGCGGACGCGAATCCGTCCCCACGCAACACGTATGAGAACGCGCGGCAGCACGGGGAGGCGATCAGCCAGGAGGTCAAACGACTCCTGGCGCGGCCACTCAGCCCGCTCACGGCCAGGATTTCCTGCCGCACGGAGACCATCACGCTGCCCTTTGACCCGCTGCCCACTCGCGCCGAGTGGGAGGAGAAAGCGCGCGACAAGAGCGCACCCATTGCCTATCACGCCAGGCGAACTCTTGCGAAACTGGATCGTGGCGAAACGATTCCCACCGCACTTGCCTACCTGGTCCAGACCTGGAATCTGGGTGAGGAGCTCGCCATGGTTTTCCTGCCCGGGGAAGTCGTGGTGGATTATGCGCTGCGCCTGAAGCGCGAATTTGATCCCAGACGCCTGTGGGTAAACGGCTATGCGAATGACGTTCCCTGTTACGTTCCCTCCCGTCGAATTCTCACTGAGGGCGGCTACGAGGGTGGCGGTGCCATGGTTTATTATGATCGTCCGACACGTTTCGCCCCGGCGGTGGAAGACTTGATCATCGGAGCCGTGCACAACTTATTGCCGAAACAATTTCTGGCGAAAGCCGGTCAGACGGATTTTCCGCCGCCGTTGTCCCCCCAGGAATCCCTCGCGGCCATGCGGACCAAGCCGGACCTGACCGTCGAACTGGCCGCCGCCGAGCCGTTGGTCGTTGATCCGGTGGCCATCGACTGGGGCGCGGACGGCAAACTGTGGGTCATTGAAATGCGCGATTATCCCACCGGCATCGATCGCCATTGGAAACCCGGCGGACGCGTCAAATTGCTCAGTGCATCACGCGGCGACGGCAAGTATGACCGAGCCACGGTGTTTCTCGACCACCTCCCCTTTCCCACCGGGATCATGGCGTGGCGCAAGGGTGTATTGATCTGCGCGGCGCCGGATATTATTTATGCCGAGGACACGGACGGCGACGGGAAGGCGGACGTGGTGAAAAAATTGTTCACCGGCTTTTTCACGGACAATTATCAGGCTCGCGTGAACAGCCTGAGCCTGGGTTTGGACGGCTGGGTTTATGGTGCAAATGGATTGCTCGGTGGGATTATTCACGGCGCGGCCGGCGGCCAGGAGATCAACATTCGCGGCCAGGATTTCCGGATGAACCCCGACACGGGCGCGTTCGAGGCGGCGGCGGGTCTCACGCAGCAAGGGCGGGTGCGCGATGACTGGGGCAACTGGTTTGGTTGCGACAACAGCACCTTGATCCGTCACTACCCGTTGCCGGATCATTATGTCCGCCGCAATCCGCACGTCACCGCGCCCAATCCCGGCGTGTTTGTTCCGGGCGACGCCGATCCCAACCAACTCTTCCCCACCAGCCGGACCCTGGCGCGCTACAACGACCCGGGCAGCGCCAACCGTACCACGTCCGCGTGCGGTCTCGGCCTTTATCGTGATGATTTGCTCGGCCCAGATTTCTACGGCAACGCCTTCATCTGCGAACCGGTCCACAATCTCGTGCATCGCCTGAAGCTGGAACCGCGCGGGGTCACCTTCACTGGCCTGAAGCCCGCCGACGAATTGCGCAGCGAGTTTCTGTCGTCCCCGGACAATTGGTTTCGTCCCGTGCAGGTTCGCACCGGCCCCGATGGCGCACTATGGGTCGTCGACATGTATCGCTACCTGATCGAGCATCCACGCTGGGTGCCGGCGGATCAACTCGCGAAAATCGATGTGCGCGCCGGCGAGGACAAAGGGCGGATCTACCGCCTCTTTCCGCGCGGGAAGAAATTGCGGCCGATCCGTGATTTGACGAAGATCACACTGCTGGAATTAGCGAC
This sequence comes from Verrucomicrobiota bacterium, assembly GCA_043742955.1. Classification (GTDB taxonomy): domain Bacteria; phylum Verrucomicrobiota; class Verrucomicrobiia; order Limisphaerales; family JAYTXL01; genus JAYTXL01. The sequence continues at coordinate 8,897 of JAYTXL010000212.1, forward strand.
CGCACTCGACACCCCCAACGGCACCGAGCGCGACCGGGTTCAACTGGAATTGCTTCGCCGCCAGGATCAAGCCGCTGCCAAACCATTGGCGGAAATTGCCTTGAAAAGTGCGCGGCCCGAAGTTCGCGTGCAGGCCCTGAGTGCCTTGGATGGTTTGCATTTGCTTTCGCCTAGTGTGCTGCAGCAGGCGTTGGCGGATGTCGAGCCCCGGGTCCGGCGGCAAGCCATCCTCCTGAGCGAACGTCCTGCGGTTCAGCCCTCGGATGTGACATCGGCGGCGTTGGCCCTCGCGGAGGACCCGGATCCGCGCGTCCGCTTTCAACTCGCACTTAGTCTCGGCGAGTGGCAGGGAACCGCGGCTGGGCAAGCGTTGGGCAACCTGGCGAAAGCTGGGTTGCAGGATTCATGGTTGCGGGCCGCGATATTGAGTTCCGCACCGAAACATAGCGGAGAAATCCTGGCCCACCTGGCGGCACTGCCGGAAAGTACACCCGGACTCGGCGTGTGGATGGGCCCGCTCATCGCCACCGTCACCGGTGTCAACGACGAAACCGCTTTCACCAAAGTGTTCGCAGCCGCGCTGCCGGCAGGGGGAACCGAAGCCACCCTCTGGCAATTATCCACTCTAGCAAGTGTGCTCGACGCGTTAGAGCGTCAAAAGCTTGCCTTGTCAGGTTACTTGGCGAATCACGCCGACTTGCGCGAATTGAAACCGCGCCTCAGCCAGGCATTCGCTGACGCACGAAAGCTGGCCGGCCTGGAGACCGCTGCCGAGACCAAGCGCGAGGCGGCGATCCGCTTGTTGGGCCGCGGCGGAGAGCACGCTGCGGAAGAGCTCCAGTTTTTGGCGACGCTACTGAATTCAACGGGTTCGGTCCGGTTGCGCAACGCAACCTTGGCTAGTCTCCGCCGAACCCCCAGCCCGCAAGTGTCCGAGTTGCTGCTGTCGGGCTGGAAAACTCAATCCCCCTCTTTGCGCGGCGAGATATTGAGCGTGTTACTGAGCCGGGAGCAATGGATCATCCGGTTGCTCGCAGCAATCCAACAAGGGGCCGTGCAAAGCAGTGAGCTTCCCCTGGCTGATCGCCAGCGCCTGCGGCAACACCCGAATGCCGAAATCCGCCAGCAAGCGTCGGTGTTGTTTTCCTCCGGCGACACTACGGGGCGCGCCGAGGTGTTGCGGAAATTCCAGGGCGCGGTGGCGCTGTCGGGGGATGCGGCGAAAGGGGCGGAATCGTTCGCCCACTTTTGCGCAACCTGCCACGACTTTCGCGGACAGGGATTCGAGGTGGGGCCCAACCTCGCTGCGCTCCGCGACAAGGACGGCGATTATTGGCTGAAAAACATCCTCGACCCCAATGCCGTGGTGGAACCGAGATTTGTCAGCTACCTCATCGATACCAAGGATGGCCGGTCCCTGTCCGGCGTGGTCAGCGCCGAGACCTCGACCGGATTGACGCTCACGCAAGCCGGCGGTGTGACGGAGAAAATCCTCCGCCGGGACATCGCGGAAATTCGCGCATCGGAAGTGTCGCTCATGCCCGAAGGCCTGGAGCAAAACCTGACGCTGCCACAGTTCGCCGATTTGCTGGCATATTTGAAATCCGGGCCCGCGGAATTTGGCAGTGCGACTGCCGAGCAGGCCGCGCGCGCGCGCCAGCAGTTTCTCGCGGTCGGCCACGGCGGCCTGGGGAAAATCATTTCGGCGTCCGAGCGGCTGTCGTATCCGAGTTGGCTGGGTGTGCTACCCATGCCGCATTGTCGGCAGACCGACGGGCAATCGAAGCTCGTCTGGCAAACGCCCGCCCGGCCCACCTCCTTGCCTCCGGATTCGGTCCAGCAATTCCGGTTGCCCGCCGCCATGGGATTTATTTCGCAGCCGGCGGGGAACTTCCAACTAAAACTGAATGGCAAGTCAGCGCTCGAATTCAACGTCACGCGCAATGATCAATCGTGGCGCAGCGCGGACGGGACCGTTCGCTTGAGCTACACAGTGATGCAAACAAACGGCGAGGATAGCAATGGCGTGCTGCTCATCGAGGTCAGCGGGACGAGGCTGGAGGCGGGCAAGCCGGCGACCTTTGAGGTGACCGGCTCGGCGGCGGGGAGCCAGCGTTGGTTTGGTGTTTATTTGCTCAACGAAAGCTGACCCGCGACATCAATGAGCCTGGGCCTGAAGCAGGTGGGCGCGATACCCGCCTACGACCAGCGCAAACGCGACCGCACAAAAATAGAAACCGTAATGGTCGTGGACCGGAATGAGCAGTGCCTCCAGCAGAATGTCCACAATGACGAGCGCATGGAAAAGGGCGTCCCATTGATTCAAAAAGTATTTTCGATTCCACGCCATAAAAGTGGCCAGCAGCAAAGTGGCTACGATTCCGCTAGCAATAATCCCTTCACGCGGCAGCACCCGCCACCCGTGAAAGACCGCGAGATAGGCCACCCCCACGGCGATGCTGAAGGACCATCGTTGGCGCATGGAGGTCACGATTCGGTTCAGCCATGCCGTCGGAAGGCGCGATACCGTTGGAGCGACAGGCGGAACAGCCCGACCAGTCCAAGGAATAAGAGCGAGTAACCCGCTTCCGGCCAGAAGCTGCCTGGTACGAAACGAAACCACGGGAGTTGCACCATGGGTTGATTGAGAAAAGCCAGGTGATCGTAGTTGAAAAACTGACCCGTATAAATCTGCGCCACCAGCAGGAACCAAATGGACCCGGTTGCCGCGCCCGACATCCAGCGACCAACCCGCGTGCCGGCCCAGGCCATGAGCCGTAGAAAGGGTGGTCGGGCCGGTGCCGGCTTCACTTGCAGCAGGTCGAGGCGATGAAACATTTTCCATTCAGATCCGGCCAGTGCCTCGGGAGCCACGGCCCCGCTTTGCACTGCGTTGAGAATCGCCGAGCCATACACCAGCGCGCCCGCCCAGCGCAGGAGCACGAACGCCGGAAAGACCGCCAACGCCGACCAGAAGTAGTAATAATTCAGCAGAGTGGCGACTTCTTCCGGTGGCTTGTCCATCCAGCTCGGGTCGAACTGGGCGAAAAACGCGGGCAGGATCCGCAGCGCCATCACCGGGGCAGACAAGGCCAGCGCCAACAAAGCCAAGCCCAGACTCGCAAGCCAGCGGCGCCGGATGAGTTCCCAGACGAGCCGGAATTCATAGAACGAACGCCAGTCGCCCGTCACCGCCTGGCGCGCCTGGGCCATCGGCACGTAGAACATCACCGCCATGAACAGCATGATGCCGATCCCGCCGATGATCATGCCGACATAGTATTGCTCGTGGCCTTTGTTGAAAGAGTTATTCCAGCCGTCGTACCAAGAAAACAACCAGAGCAGACCGGCGGGCATGGTGAGCACCCAGATGTTGCAGATCCCTTGGAGGCCGAGTTTGAGGTTCAGCCAGTAGGAATTAATCCCCGCCTTGAGCCAGACCCAGATCTTGTGTCCGGGGCCGGCGGTCTGGGCTGCTTGGATCGCCTCGCGGGCGTTCTGCTGGAGATACCAGTTCGGCCCAAAGCGGTGCTCACGCGTCGCGTCGTTGCCTTCCAGAAAATCCTCGAAACTCAGGCCCCTCCGGCGGGCCGCACTCCGTTTCCACCACTGTTTCAAAACCGCCCGTTGCATGAACCGGTGCGTCCAACCCAAGGCAACCACGCCCCCGACAACGGACAGGCACATGAGCATGCCAAGGTAGAGTTGCCAAAGGAAAATCAGCGCACGCACCCATGAGGCGCGCCGTTGGCCCTTCGGTTCGGCGATGGATGGCACCATGGCCGTCACCGGCGTCACGTAATGGGCAATGACCGGAGGCGAATCATTCACGCAAAAACCTCCTCCAGAATCTGGCCTTCGGCCTGATCGGCCTTGAAACCCATGATTTTCCCGATGGTGCCAGCGAGCTGGATTTGATTGGAAAGTTTGTCCACCACCGCGCCGCGAGCCATACCGCAGCCGAAAACGAGGGAAAAAATTTCGTGCGAAGACCGCGAGCCGAAATGATGCTGGCACGGAACGGACATGGCTGGATTCGTGTCTCGCCCGCAATCCGGCGCGATGACGAAAACGGTGTTGTCGCGATACTCGGGATCAGCCTCGACAGTGCTCACCAACTGCCGCATGCCTTCATCAATGACCGCGATGCCGCGCGTGTAGTGGGTCAGGTTTCCCCAGTGCACATAGTCCGGATCATTGTAATTCACCATCAGCAGCCTGGGCCGCAGTTCCTTGATGGCCCGGATGGATAAGTCGGTGAGCAAGCGGTCGCCGCGCGGATTGCGCAGGCCGGTCTCGCCGTAGAACTGCCGCCAACGCCCCCAAAATTTCTCGATCTCCGGCCCCTGCGCATCGTAACCCTTGGCCCGGTAATCCAACTTCTCCATTTTGGCGAGATCCTCATTCTTCGCGGTAAGCTCGGCATCCCTGAAACGGCCTTCGGAGATTTGCTGACGCAGCAAGAAGGATTTGAAGCGATAAAGGCTCAGGACATTGGAGCGGTATTGGACGCCGAAGAGATGGTGGTTGCTAAAGGTGTAAAATTCTTCATCCGTGCGGTCCTCGCCATTCACGATGAGGGTCTGGTGGGCGGGCACGTCATACTGTTTGCGGAGATACTCGAACACGGTGGGCACTTGCGCCTCAAAACGTGCGCCCAGGAACTTGCCGGCCACATCTTTGTACCGGTCGTATTTACCGTATCCGTGTTACTAACCCCGTCTAGTCGGGCGGCGCCGGGGATGGGAGAGTTGGGGCATGGAACGACGAACACGTGGGTGCCGGACTGGGGCAGC
>JAYTXL010000213.1:0-3991 GCA_043742955.1 Verrucomicrobiota bacterium
GACGGCAAATGGGTCGCCTTCGCGAGCAAGCGCAACGGGAGCTGGGATATTTTTGTGGTGCCGGCCGAAGGGGGCACGCCGCAACAATTGACCTGGCACGCCGGCGCGGACATTCCGTATGGCTGGAGTCCCGACGGAAAGAACGTGCTGTTCTCCTCCAAGCGCGACACGTCGAACTACGGTCTGTTCACCGTGGATGTAAAAACTTTCCGGACACAAAAGCTGTGCGAAGATCACGCGCCGATGAATTTTCCGGCGTATTCGCCGGACGGTAAGTCCGTGGTCTACGGGCGGTATGGTTTCCACTGGACGCGTCCGCGCTACCTTGGTTCCGCCGCCGCCCAACCCTGGTTGCTCAACCTGGCCGACGGCACGCGTCGTCCGCTGCTCCAAAACGATCGCCAGCATCTGTGGACCAAATTTCTGCCCGACAGCAAGCACCTGCTCACCGTCACCATCGGCGAACCAACCCCGGCCGTGGGCAAGGTCAATGAGACGATTCCGAAAAACGTCGATTCCCCCGCGCGCACACCAAACCTCTGGCGCTTCGATCTGGAGGGCAAGGGCCAGCCGTTAACCTCGTTCACCGGCGGGGCGGTGCGGTGTCCGACCGTCGCGCTCAAATCCGGGGACATGGCATTTGAATACGGGACCGACCTGTGGTTGCTGAAGCCGGGAAAGAAGGAACCGGCCAGACTTAAACTATTCGTCGCCACCGATGAAAAGCAAAACTCCCGCCGGCGGGAAAAGCTCACTGCGGGCGTCACGGAAGCCGAGGTCTCGCCCGACGGCAAGACCATGGCATTCGCCCTGCGCGGCGATTTATGGACGGTGGCCGTTGAGAAACCCAAAGGCGTGGCGGGCCGCAGCACCGAATTTGCCCGGCGGCTCACCGAATGGGCGGGGGAAGATGCGGACTTCGTGTGGTCGCCGGATGGCAAGAAGCTATATTTCGCTTCCGACCGGGAGTTCAACATCCGCCTTTATGAAATGGAGCTGGAGACGCTCAAGGTAAAGTCCCTCTGGAACCGCAACGAAGACGTGACCCGCATCACGGCCTCGCCCGACGGAAAGCAGCTCGCCTTCTGGGTGGCCGGCGCCGAGGGCGGTTTGTATGCGCTGACCCTGGCCACGGGCGAGGTGCGCCAACTGGTGAAGTCCCCCGGCACTCAATGGCACGGCAATGGCGGTGGCGATTTCGCGTGGTCGCCGGATATGCAGTGGATTGCCTTCGCTCGGCGCGGCGAGGATCGCGGATCAAACCTGTGGATCGTGCCGCTGGCCGGCGGCGAACCGGTGAACGTCACCCGCTTGAACGCAGCCCACAGCCAGCCCGCGTGGTCGCCGGATGGAAAAAACCTGTTCTTCCAAAGCAACCGTGATGGCGACGGGCTGTATGTGCTGCCGTTGCACCCCGAGGCGGCCCGCAGCGAAGATACCGACATTAAATTCGAAAAGCCCAAGGACGGGATGGAAGTGGAAATTAACTTCACCGACATCAACCGCCGCATCCGAAAATTCGCGGCGCAAAATCCGCAGTCCGACCTGACCGTTTCAAGCGAGGGCCTGGTGCTGTTTCTTTCCGAGGGCGATGTCTGGTCGGTTGCCTACGACGGCAAGGAGACCAAGCGCCTTACAAACGGCGGCGGCAAAGCTGAATTGCGCGTGGCGAAGGATGGTCGAAAGGTTTCGTTCATCCAGAACGGCGAGCTCTACACGATGAAAATGTCGGACCTCAAGACGCCGGAAAAAACCACCTTCACCGCCGACTGGGAGCGCGATGTGCGCGCGGAACGGCAGGCGGCCTTCACCCAGTTCTGGCGCTCCTACAACCGCGGATTTTACGACCCCAACTTCCATGGGCGCGATTGGGCGGCGATCCGCACCCGCTATGAGCCGCTGCTCGCCGCAGTGGAGACGAACGACGAATTTGCCTCGCTGCTGCAGATGATGGTCGGCGAGCTGGAATCATCGCACTCGGAACTGACCCCGACGGGCGGCAACGTGCCGGAGCCGATGACCCCGCAGCTGGGCTTCACCTTTGATTATCAGCACGCGGGACCCGGGATCAAGGTGGGCACCGTGCCGGTGGGTTCGCCCGCCGCTTATCTGCAAACCCAGATCAAGCCCGGTGAATTCATCCTGGCGATCAACGGCCACGAGGTGGCGCTGGATGAAAAGCTTTATCAGTTCATCAATGACAAGCAGGACCGCGAATTTGAATTCCTGGTGAACCGCGAGCCCAAGCTCGAAGGCGCGCGCAAGGTGAAATATAAGGTCCTCACGCAGTCCGACTGGGACGATTTGAATTACCGCAACCGCATCGATCGCCTGCGCAAATACGTGGAGGGCAGGAGCGGTGGCAAGATCGGTTACCTGCACATCTCGGCCATGGGCTCGGCCAATCAGACTCAGTTCGAGCGCGAGGCTTACGAATACATCCTGGGCAAAGAGGCGATGGTCATTGATGTCCGGTTCAACAAGGGCGGCAATATTTCCGACACGCTCATCGACTGGCTGGCCCGCAAGCAGCATGGCTACCGCCGTCCCCGCGACGGCGCGCCCGAACCCTCGCCCGCCCGCGCCTGGGACAAGCCGGTCATCGTCCTGATGAACGAGCATAGCTATTCCAACGGCGAGATGTTTCCCGCCGCCATGCGCCAGCATGGCCTGGCCAGACTCGTCGGCATGCCCACGCCCGGCTACGTGATCTGGACCTATTCGCTGCGTCTCGTGGACGGCACCGGCGCGCGCATGCCGGAGAACGGCGTGTTCCGTCTCGACGGCACGAACATGGAAAACCTCGGCGAGCAACCCGACGTGAAAATCCCGCTTTCGCCCGAGGACTGGCTGGCCGACCGCGACCCGCAACTCGACAAGGCCATCGAAATGCTGAAGCGATAATGTGGGAGGGTTGGGTTACATCCCGGCTCATATTATTAGGAAAGTTAGGGCGCGGGTGGAACCGGGTATGATTGAAAGTGGGTGAGGCTGAAAAGCGATTTGAGAGGTCGCAAGGATATCGCGCGGATAATATTATCCGTGCGTGGAAGAGCGCGACGCGTCCCCCTCACCCCGCCCTCTCCCCCGGGGCGAGGGAGCCACGCTCCCCACGTCCGTGTCTGGCCCCATCCCCTCACTCGCCGAGCGACCCCAGCAACCTACTCCCGTCCATGCGGAAGGGGAAATCCTGGCATTCGTCCCGGCGTCCAGCCCAGCGCACGGATCCGCACTGACGCGGCGCGGGGGACTCCCTCGCCCCGGGGGAGAGGGCGGGGTGAGGGGCCGGCTTCGCTCTCCCTCTCCGGATTTCTCCTGCTGGCCGCATATTCCCGACCCTCCCTGACCGGCTTTTAATCACATCCGGTGGGGTGGAACCGCGCCAGGAAGATTCACCTTTTCATTGGGGGGCTCATGGTAGAAAAGAATTCTCCTGGGAGAAAGCAATTCTATGACTATGACCGACTATGGGCACAATCAGGACAATGCCAAAATCGTTTGGCTTACCAAACTTCCTGACCCCATTGCCGAATACACGCCGCTGGCAACACCAGTCGTGCTGGAGGTGCGCAAGGATCAAGCCTTCGGCGGCGTGAACGACGGGCAAATCGGCCAGCCCAGTCACATCGCGAGCGTGACGTTGGGGGGGATGAAGGCGAGGAAATGCGACGATCAAAGCTCACTTTGCAGATCCGATCCGAACATTAGCCAATCTTGTGAATGGCCCGCCGCCACTGATTCCAGAGAACGAGCTGAAGCCCGTAGAACGAACGTCCAGTAAGATGGAGCTTGTTTCGCGTTTTACGAGGCGTGGAGCTGGTGCCGGAGCTGTCATCGGAATCCTTCTGGTCCTAATCGGAACATTCCCTAGATCCAGTGCTGCTGCTGCTGGAAAAAGTGGCGGCGCAGCGGATTGGGGAATCATCTTTTTTCTTGCTCCCCTATTCGGTGGGTTTGGCGCTGGAATAGGTGCGCTCGTCGGTACCCTGAT
>JAYTXL010000214.1:0-15582 GCA_043742955.1 Verrucomicrobiota bacterium
CTCGGCGGTGTCCACGCGCAGGAACAACCGTTGCACAACCAGTCGCACTCGGCTGAATTTACGCTCCCGCCGTTGGGTGTTTCAGTGTTCAAGCACGAGGGGTGAACGGGGTAGGTGAGCAAGGCCAGCGAGAGTTTGGGGGAGACGGATCAAAACCGGTGTTAAAGATGCAAAATGATAGTTATTTTTGAAAAAGTTTCCATAACTAGTCCAAACACACAGGGAGCAGTAAGAAGCAGCAAAGCCCAACGAGCGCGGATCCTGCCACGCCAAATGGCGACCACAACTGAAGTTAAATGAATCACAGTGACAAGGAGTAATTGCAAGAACCGGGTATGAAGACCATCGTCTGCAAGGTACAACATAAAAGATATGCCCCCGGAGAAGATTGCAATCGTACCGGCTGCCACCGCAGGTATATTCTGCTCTTTATTTCGATTAACACTCATGGGCAAAAAGTATGGATGAGTGCCGAAAATGCAATCTTCGATTCGATTCCAAGGCCGCGATTAGTTTGAGGAAAGCTCGCCCTCACCCCGGCCCTCTCCCCCCGGGAGAGGGAGACGATCACGTCGCGCTTGGAAAACTTGGACGACCTGCGCGTTCTCCACTTCCTCGTGTTCACTTCACGCAGCTCGAACCGCAAGGACGTTCCGACCCCACAAAAGCGCGACAAATGTTTCTCCCTCTCCTTGGGGGAGAGGGCCGGGGTGAGGGCGGGCGTTCCCCCATTTGCTCCCCATTCTCGCCAGGCTATTCCACTGAAAACGCACGCGCCTCCTCCTCATCCAGCGCGCGGAAGGAAGCTGCCGCCAAGGCGGCAAAATCGTCGTCAGTCAGGTTGTCGGACATCTGCGGTTCAAATTCTTTGCGCCTTTGCGCCTTTGCGTTAATCGTCTTCGCCTCGTCCCGCCGGAAATGCAATCTTCGATTCAATTCCAGAAGACGCGCCTGAGCTGCAACCCGCGCGGCTGTGAAAGATTTAACGCAGAGATCACAAAGGTTGGCGCAGAGTTACGCAGAGAAGCCGGACCGCGGCTGTGTCTCCGTTCGGCAGTCTGTGCGCGCCGATTCCGTGCTTGGCGCCGTCGGGCACACCGCAAACGAAAGCAGACTTGTGACGATATTTATTGGAGCATTTGTGTGGCGAGCCTGTCCAACTGTCTGGTTCGATGTCTGCTGCACACCGGAAGCAAAAGAATTTGGGCGGCGCTACCCTTGAGTAGATGCGCAGGTTTGAGTATCCAATGACGAATTATTGTGTTACCAATCCGAGGGATGACACGTCTGCAACTGAGAATATGAAAAACGGCTGTCAAATTTCCAAGAAACGCGCGGCGCAGCGAGCCTTCACGCTGGTGGAATTGCTTGTGGTGATCGCAATCATCGGCATCCTGACGGGCATGGTGTTGAGTGCCGTCGCCTCCGCCAAGGAGTCCGGCAAACGCGTCCAGTGCAGCAACAATCTCCGGAACCTCATGCAGTCCGCCAAAATGTATGCGGACGACAATGATGGCCGTTACCCGCCGCGCACGGTCCCGCGCTGGCCGACCACCCTGCTCTCAAGCTACCTCTACTTGAAAATCCTCGTTTGTCCGGACGATCCGACGCCCCAAAGCAGCCTGACTGCGACCAATCCGGCCGAAGCCGCTCCTCGCAGCTACTTGATCAACGGCTGGAATGATTTTTGGCAAAAGGCGCTCGACGGCACGAACCAAACCGCCTTCACCTCGTGGAAATACCCCGGTGAAATGCCCGAGCAGGAAATCAACTATCCCTCGGACACCATTCTCTTCGGGGAAAAAGCCTCGGAATGGCGCAGTTTTCACATGGACTTATTGCAAGTGTCGGCTTTCTCCGGTGTCCAAGGTGACGATCTGAACGCCACAGACGATTCCCGCCACTCGCATGATGGCCGGGGTGTGGGTGGCGGTTCGAATCACGCTTTCGTGGATGGAAACGTGCGTTTCCTCCGCTACGGGCGGTCGCGATCCCCCATCAACATGTGGGGCGTCACTGACACATGGCGCACCAATACTGCGACCTTCATCAGTCCCTAACTCGGGGATGCCCCGCTGACGCTTGAACCCATTTCACGCTCAACGCTGGTGGCTGGTAATGATCAGCTTGGTGGCCTTCTCCATGGTTGCCAAGGAGCCGGCGGTCGATAATTCGGCAACGGTTCCAAAATTCACCCCGGGCGGCGGCGTCTATCCGCAAAGAGTGCGCGTCAACATCACCTCGCCTGTGACTGGTGCCACCGTCCGTTACTCCTGGGATGGATCGGAACCGACGATCAATTCACCCGCCGCCACCAACGGTCTGACCATCTCGGCCAACACCTACCTGCGCGCGCGGCTCTTCGCGCCCGGCCAACCGCCCGGCCCCGTCCTCGGGCAAACGTACGTCGTCACCAGCCGCGACCTCACCAATTTCACCAGCAACCTGCCCCTCGTTTTTCTGAACACCTTTGGCACCGCCGTAACCAAGGACGACAAGGCGTTCGCCTCCGTCAATGTGATCGCGCCCGGCACGGATGGGCGCGCGCACCTGAACGACCCGGCAAATTTCGATGGTCGTGGACAGATTCATTACCGTGGATTTTCCTCGCTGCGCTACTTGAAGCGTTCCTACACGCTGAAATTGCGGGACGACGAGACGAACAAGGTCGAGGCCCCCTTGCTGGGCCTGCCCAAGGACAGCGACTGGGTGCTCTACGCGCCGTACGCAGACAAGACGCTGGTGCGAAGCGCGTTCGGCTACGAGATGAGCCGCGAGATGGGCCACTATGCACCCCGCACCAGATTCGTGGAGCTGTTCGTCAATGAATCCGGCACCCAAATCACGCGCGCGAATTACTTGGGAGTGTTTGTGCTCGTCGAAAAAATCAAGCGCGGCAAGGAGCGGGTCAACGTCGCCAAACTCAGCAAGGACGACCTGACCGAACCAGCGGTCACGGGTGGTTACATTTTCAAGAAAGACCACGAGGAAACAGCCAACGTCTCGCGGCCCAGCGAAACCGGCTGGGGGCAGCACGTGAACTCTCATTACGTCTCCGGCCCCGGCTACTTTCCCGCCGATCCGACCGGCTGGCCCTCTTACTGGGCGGCCACCACCGGCACCGGAGCGAAATTCCGGCCCGGCTCCCCGACCACGTTCAATAATCCACCCCCCGCGAACGGGCCTGCCGGACGAAACGCGCGTTCCTCGTTCATGATGCCCGACGGCGTCCAGGTGCGGGAACGTCTTGGTTCGGTCTATGCCCGCCGCGCCGGCCAATTTTTTCTCGTCGAACCGGAACCGGACAAGATCGCTGCGGAACAATCGCACTGGCTGCAAAAGCATCTGAACGATTTCGAAACGGTGCTTTATGGCGACGATTTCGCCGATCCGAAAAAAGGTTACGCCGCCTACATCGATGCCGCGTCGTTCATCGACTACCACCTGCTGGTGGAAATGACGAAGAACGTGGACGGCTACCGTTTCAGCACCATTTTCAGCAAGGATCGGGAAGGCAAAATCAAACTGGAACCAGTCTGGGACTGGGATCTCGCCTTCGGCAACGCGACCGGCAAGCAAGGCTACACTCCTGAATACTGGCACTGGCCGTATCTCGACAACACGCAATACCCCTGGTTTCGCCGGCTCTTCGAGGACCCCGATTTCGCGCAGCGTTATGTGGACCGCTACGCCGAATTGCGCGCGGGTGTTTTCAGCAACTCCAAACTCCTCGCCCGCATGGATGCCCTCACCGGCGGCTTGCGCGAGGCGCAGGCGCGCAACTTCGAGCGCTGGCCCGTGCTCGGCAAGGAGATCTGGCCCAACTATTACACCGGCGATTCGTGGGAAGAGGAACTCACCTGGATGCGCAATTTTCTCCGGCGACGCGTATCTTGGATTGACCGGCAGTTTGTCGTCGCCCCACAACTGGCGAAGGACAAGGACGCGGCGACGCTCACCTCCACGACTTCCTCCTCGAAAATATTCTACACCCTCGACGGCTCAGATCCGCGCGCGTCCGGTGGTGAACCGGCGGTGGCGGCGAAAGAATTCACCAAGGCGTTTAACCTGCCGGCCGACGCCAAACTTACCGCCCGCGCCAAAGTGGGAACCCGCTGGAGCGCGCCCGTCGCGTTGGGCTGGAGGTAGCCGCTGATGCTTCAGCGTGGCTGCGACACCTCGTCGCAGCGGTGTGGCCGCGACGCCCTCGTCGCCGGACCGGCTGATAAACCACTGGGAAACGAAACTCCATGCGACGAGGGCGTCGCATCCACCCTGAGGCGACGAAGGCGTCGCCACCACCTCACTCCGTCACCGCAAGATCCATGTCCCGGGTGAAGTAGAGAATCCTTCCGCAATTCGGGCAGGTGACAATTTCCTGCTCCGCCTGGCACGACACCACCACCTGCCGCTGCAACTGCATGTGGCAGCCGCCGCAGGAACTGTGGCTGATGCCCACGATCACGTTCTGCCCTTTTTGTTTGAGCAACCGTTCGTAACGCGACCGCGTGGTGTCATCCACCACGGCGGCGAGTTCTTCACGGTTGGATTCCAGCTCGGCCAGTTCCTTGTTCAACGTCGCCTCGCGCGTGGCCAGTTCGCCCAGTTTGCCATCCACCAGCTTCTTCGCGGCGGCCGCGGCGACGTTCGCCTCGGCGACCTGCTTTTGCGCGACCTCGCCCTGCTCCATGAAAACAATTTCCTGATCCTCAATCTTCACGATGGCTTCCTTGGCCATTTCGATTTCGTGCGCCAGCGCGCGATACTCCTCGTTCTTTTTCGTGAGCAACTGCTGCGAGGCGTATTTCTGGATTTGCAACTGTTTGGCGTCCACGTCCAGTTCGAGCTTTTTGCGTTCGGACTCGATCTGCTTCCCGCGCAGCTTCGCCGCGTCCAGCGCGGACTGGGTGGACGCCGCGCGGTCGGTCAACGCCTGGCGTTCGGGCGCGACGTGGGCCAGTTCGTCGCGGACACGCAAAAGTTTGCGGTCGCGATCCTGGAGGATGAGCAGTTTTTCAATGGCTTCAAGCATGACGAGAATCGGGTTCTTTTTTTAGCGGCCAAAACTTATCGACCGCCCCCCGCCAAGTCAATGCGCGTTGCTTCGGAAAAACTAACGCGCAAAACCGTGCGTAATCTCGCCATGCCAAGGGGACGCCTGAGCCATCTCGTCTGACTCAGAACAATTGGGAATCGAACGGACGCTGAAACCGCTCATGCGGCGGATCGCCGCCCCACTTCGCACGATAATACGCGCCATACAATGGAAAAGTGACTCGATTGAGCAGCTCCCTTTTGGGATCTGATTTGAAAGTGCTGGAGGCACCGTTGTGGTGCTTCACTGGCAACCCCGCCTCGATTGGTTCGTATCCAGCCAGCCTGAGCCGCCGATAATAATCATTGTCCGCGTAGTATTGCGAAAGCGTCCCATCCCACGGCCCAATTTCTGCGACAGCCTCCACGTTCAGCGCCGCCAGCGTGTCATAATGCGTAAACACCACTCCCCACTTGCGCTTCGAAATCAGGGCTGCTTCGACAAACTTCAAAAGCTTCTCGGCGGTACCGGGATCGGCCTCGGCGTCATTGTGCATGAAGAAATAAGCATCGCACCCTGCCGTTTGCGCCGCAGTCGCGATCACATTCATGCTTTCCGAAAAACTCAGCGTCAGCCCGGCAGTGGCCCGTCGCACCGCGACCGGCCAATCAGCCTTGGCTCGCTGGATTTCCCCGTTCGGCGAATTGTCGAGAATGAACGTGTGCGGCCACATACATTGCACACTATTTACCGCCAGCCGCAGAAGATCCGGCCGGTTCACATACGGAATTCCCAACAGATATTTCATGCGACCTTTGCCAAGGCTAGACTTGGTTCAACCAACAATTTCAACTCAATCGGCATTTTCTCATGCACCAACCAATGGCCGCGCCAGACGCCATCCTGTTCCCAGCGCAGGCGACAGGTTACCTTGTGCCAAGACCAAATCTGTAGAACAAACTGCCTATCTTCTTCCACTACATTCCAAAAGCGCTCCATGTCTTTGCCACCTTTCCCGATAATTCCCTGATCCAAAAGTGTGATCGGTCGGCGGTCATACCCAACGCGATGATAGTCGAAAGATTGCCCGGCCAATGATCCCGCAATCTGCGTCTGAGCCACCGTTTGCAATTGAAAGTTCTCAGGATAAATCCGCCCGTTCCACCGCTGGCGTAAAAGATTGAGGAACTCGCGACACTCGGCCTCGAACTTAAAATCCGGTATTCGCTTGTTCTCCACCGTGAGGTTCCATTTATCAAAGTTTCGATGCTGGAAGATTCGACGACCTTGGCAGTCGTGCTGGCACATCGTGCTGTCGAGACGATGAATGCCACGTTGCGGCATGGCGTAAGGGTGATTGAGCTTGCGGAAAGCCAGATGGAAAGTGTCCTTGTCTCCATGAATGTGGCGGTAATAAAAGTCGGAGTATTCGTTGTACCACATGCACAGTGACAACGCTTCCCAGCAACGCTCCTTGTCGATCACGATCTGGCCGCTCTCGAATTCCGGTTCATCCCGATATTCTACACCGCACAATTTCCAAATGCTCCGGTCCCTGGCCAGCCGGGTGTAATCCGGCCAGAAGATTGCGCCTGTGGCCAGATACTCCGCTGTTTCAAATAGAAACTCGGGATTCACCACCGCCACATTATCCGCATCCAGCAGGAGCACTTCTTGAAAAGGACAGTTCAGGATGGCATACGGCTTCAATTCAAATCCGTTCAATATGCGCGCTCCGCGCAACGGCCTCATCTTGTGAGCGTCAACGCACTGGACGTTGAGGGGCCGCACCAACGCTCGCATCTGGTCATCCATCTCTTCCAGACCAAGATGCCAGATTTGCACGGGCAAAGAACAACCCAGCTTCCGCAGCATATTGATGCACACCCACGCATTCGTGAAGTATTTCACGCCGCCGCCGCAGATCACAATGCCACGACCGTAACACTGACCGGGATAAGACGGTATTTGCCGGATGAATGCCTCTGCGGCTTCGAGTGAGTTCGCCTCAGTAATTTTGTCAGGATAGATTTGGCTCATAGCATTCTTTTCATTCGGGAAGATCACGCTATTTGTAATTCCCGCTCCCGATTTTCGCGGGGCCTTGTGGCCTGAACTGCCCGCCGCTCTGAATCACTCTGATAACGAACGACCCCGCCCTCGAAATACATTTCAATGCGGCGGATCACATCGCTGGCTTTGATCATGTCCAAGCAGCGCGGAAGTTTTCCCACTACATCCACGCACAGACTCTTGTCCTTTTCATCCCCATCGCCGAGTGGGACGGCGCGGGATTTCCAGCAACCGCCGTTGTCGCAGCAGGCCAGCGCGCCGTTGGTATGGATGTATTGATGCTGCGGATAGGCTTCCCATTGCGACGGCTCGCGACCACCGGCCACCACTACACAGGGACGGTTCTTGGGTTTGCCACCCTTCACTTCCACGGCAGCGGCGAGGTGCATGGCGAAAGTGACGGGGCAGAGCACACCTTGCGCGTGATACATGAGCCGCACGAATTGACGCGTGTCTGTTTTGCCGACCAGGTTGAGCACGCCCCGGAGTGGTGGGTGAACATGACCATTTTCTCCTACCTGCACGAAAAGAATTTTCCCTGCGAAATAATCCACCACCTCTTGATAGCGCGCCTGATCCCACCACTTGGCGGTAAAATCCCGTTTGCCGCCTGCCACGATGATCCAGAAGGGCACGTCCTGGCCGATGATTTCCCGGACCTGCGAAAACCACCCTTTCTCGCGGGGTGCGAGGTGAATGTCTCCTTTGAACGCCGTCGGCACGATGCGCAGGTTGAGCTTCTTGTTCAGGAAATCCATGAAGCCTTCGAGGAAATGCCGGGGCAACTGGTTGCTCTGGTGAACGAGCGGATAATGACATTCGATCACTTCCGCATCCTGCTCATCGAGTGGCGTGAGGTAGGGATTGTTTTCCCACAAGGCCGGGCATGGCGTTCGCACATCCGTAAGGAACTGGCCGGGGTGACAATTGTGCAGATCGCGTATTGCCGCCGTGAGCATCACGATGTCTCCGGGGGATTGGAAATTGCGGAGGATGAGCTTGTGCATGTCAGTTTAAGAGTGCGGGAATGCTGTTCCCGATCAAGCGCACGTCGATATACCAGTCAAAGTGACCCAGCGGTTATTCACCGCCGCCGCTGTTGTCACCGTCCACCAACGCGTGCGTGTGGCTTGTTCGGAGTGCAGACAATGGTGGCGAGGAAATTGCCTTAAATGAGTTTCAGGGCCAACATTCAACATGATCATCCATACGCAATAATCAACAAACCAATCAACACTGCGATTAGTAGAAGAATAGAGGCGCGATAAGAAAACCTCAATATGGAAGCCAAGCCCCTCTCGCGCGGACTCAGATTTGGTAGTGCGGAAAAGTCCTTAATGTCGCCCCACTGAGTGGCGTAATCCCTACCTGCCTTTGGCCCTTTTTTTGACTTGAGCCGTTTGTGCAGGTGTGTCCACAGAGCAGCAATCACGAAAGAGTAGCATAAAACAAATGCCAATATCGCGAAGAACCAAATCGTAAATAGTAGTTGCATCTCAATTAGCAGCCATATTTGGCTAAAGCGCTTGTTGCACTCTTGCCGATAGCCCTTTTAACTAATGGCCCTAAAAGTGACCATGAAAACGGAATGGGGAAAAGGACACTAGTAAGACAGCCTATTACCAGCGATAGGAAGACAGAGCACAAGTTGAGTTGCGCTGCACAACCGACAAAATCACATGGGCCGGGTGCCCTAATCTGTTTACAACAGCACTTCGAGACTTGAAAAGCGATGTCGAAAAGCACTGATCCCAAGCCGCCGAGAATGCACCTCACGGCAGTTAGAATGAGCAAACCGATCGCAATTCCGGGATGTGCTCCGTCGACATCAACAAAATTGGTCGGACTGTTGAATGCATATCGGTAGAGATTGATATCAGCTTCGATATTATCTCCCATCGGATCCCTGTTGACCCACCTGCCCAACCCTGTATGGAGATACCGGTTCCGAACCTGACATAGACCCGTCTCAGCATCCCACCGATACGCCCCGAACCTCGTCTCCCATTCGTAGCTGGAAGTAGCTCGACTGCCAAAGCTTGCTGTCATCACTCGGGTAGTGCCAAAGGCACTGTAGCCATATCGCTCCTGCACGGTCCCACTGGTGTTCATCACCGCCGTCGGCTGAAAGTAGTCTTGGATCACGTAGAGGCGTTCGGTCCCACGATCACGCAGCACCAAATCATCAATGTAACGAATGCCCCACACAAACTGCCTGTCAGCAATGGTGCTTGTGTTCATCCGCTCCTCGACGATCTGCCACTTGTCGGTGTAATAGAAATGTCGAGTGTCACTACCAATTACTTTCTTGGTGCGTCGGTGCAAGCCATCATAGGCATAAGTGACTATCGTGGCACTGCCATCCTTTACTTCCACCAGCCGGTTCCAAGCGTCGTAGATGAGATCGTAGCCGGCGTCCCAATGGCCGGGCTGCGGGATTGTGGTCATGTTGCCGGCGGCATCTTCCGCCACCAGCGTCGTGTCGCTGTCAATCTCGGTCAGCTCATTGGCCTTGTTGTAACTGCGAGTTTGATCAATGCTGAAGCCGCTTCCAAATTGCACATATTCATTCCAGTTGCCGGTGGGATCGAAGGTGAACTCTTCCTGATTGGCAACGGTGCCGGTGATAGCCGTGCGCCCGCTGTTCAACTCTCCGCGTTTGAAATCATTCAACTGATAGAGCTCATCATAGGCGTAAAGCTCATCCTGCTTGTCGCTGCCACTGGCGACAAGGTTCTTGCGATAAAGCCGGTTGCTCGCACGATCGTAACCATGTTGCAACCGTTCCAATTCCGCGCCGCTGCTGTTCTTGATCCAGCGCAGGTCAATGGCCCGGCCAAAACGGTCCCAGCCGGTGTATTGATCGCCGCCATCGGTGGGCGATTCGCCGGACTGCATAATCCAGGTGAACTTTGCGCCAGGCTCGGCGAAATTAATTTGCGCGGTGCGATTCGGACCCAGGTAAAGATATTCCGCGAGATGCGTGTTCGTGGAGTTATCATCCAGCAAGGCGAAGATGCGGCTGAACTTGTCATCCATACCACCGCTCGTGCCGTAGTCGTAGGTGAGCACGCGACCGCTGGGATAGGTGAGCGTGGTCGGGCGTATCGTGTTCGCGCTGCCGTTGGCGAAACCGTATTGAACTGAAGGCGCACTACCGGTCGGGCCAACGTGGGCTTGCTCGTCTTCGCTCAATTGTCCGAACTCGTTGTAAGTGAAGGCGGATTCGTTGACCACCGTGCTGCCGGTGGCAGAGTTGTAGTTGGTAATCTTCGCGAGCATTCCTCGGAATTCGTAGGTGCGCGAGACGCGGAGTACCCCGTTGTCCACGGCAGAGCCGGACGGCAGCGCCACCCGGTCATGAATCAACCGGCCAAGCTTGTCGTAATCATAAGCGTGAACCACCTGCTGCTGGTCTTTCATTTGTTTACGTTCTCCGAGCCGGTTGTAAGCATACTCCACGACGTCGGTTGAGCCAGTGGAATCTGGAAAGGCCACCTGGCGCAGCAGCCGGCTGCTGGCCACGTCAGAATCGGTGAGCGTGGTGCCATAGATATAAGCGGTCACTTGAGGGCCGGTGGCGACATTGATTGCGGTCAGCGTGGCGAGATTGCCGTCCGCGTTGTAGGTGTAGTCCGTGGTCTTGTTCTGATCACTGCCGCTGCCGCTGCTGTGGTAATTCTCAATCGTCTGTGTGAGCCGGCCTGCATTATCGAAGGTGGCACGCTTGACCGTGCCCTCGGGGTCCGTCACCTGCCAGTGTTCGCCCCGGTCGTTGTAGTCGGTGCTGGTCACCAGCACGGTGTCGGAACGCGCCGCGCAAGTGGTGGGCCGGGTGAGGGCGGAAGCGCCGTTGGTTCCGTAGTTGGCCACGTTGGCAATCCGCCCCAAGCCGTCCGGGTAACTTGCTACACATCTGACACGCGCCTTGGGCTGCGAACCACTGGGAGAAGTCAGTGCGCCGGTGCCGGTGGCATTGTGGAATCGTTCGCGAGAAAGTTGCAAAATTATATTGCTCGCGGCGTCGTAAGTCAATTCACTCTGCTGCATCACCATGTCATTCGTGATGTCCCCAGGGCCATAGGACACGTATTGCACGGTCATCCGGTTCAACGCGTCATAAGCCATCAATTGGAATGCCTCGCTGCCGGCCTGTTTCTTACGGATCAGATTTCCCGATTCGTCACGCCAGAAATTATCCGTCAACGAATTGCCGCTGGAACCGTTGCTGCCCTGCTGCATTGTCTGGTAGATGTGACCACGCGTGTCGTATTTATTTTCCGTGCTCCAGCCGAGCGCGCCGGCTGCATTGGTGTCCCGCCGCTCCGTCACCGTGAGGCGGCTCAAATTATCGTAGGCATAGCTTTCGTAGAAATCGATTTCGCCGTCGGCGGAAGTCCGGCGGTTGCGCCAGTCATAACCGTAGGTGGTGATGCGGTAGGCTCCACCGCTCTCGTAACGCTTCACCCGAGTCAACGTTCCGTCGCCGCCAGCGGCGTTTCCGTCGTACTCGCGTTCCTCCACCGTCTGCATATTATCCCCGCCGCCACCTGAATCATCGGTCCCGGTGTTGAGGGCAGAAATCCAGCCCATCGGTGTGTACTCGGTTTTGTCGATGGTGCCGCCGGGTGAAGTGACCTTGTTCAGCATCAACATGCTGTTATAGGCGAACTGAGTCTCATTGTAATTCGTGCCGGTGCTGCCGTTGCCGGAACCGGGAATGTCGAAATAGACCCGCTGCCAGTCCTGCCGCCCGTGGTCATCGAAATGCCATTGTGTCCAGCGCGTCCAAGAACTTTGTGCGAAGGCGTCGCACCGGTCCAGTGCGCCGCTCGTGCCGCTGGCGCGCGTGGCCTGGATTTGCGCCGTGACACGATTATCAGAATCAAGCCGGGTGACGCTGACGGGTTGCACGAGCGTGAATGTACCGAAACTGCCGCCACTGGCGTAACCGCTGGCCCGCCAGATTTCGTGCGTGTCGTCCTGATAGACCGTCCACCGCGCCCGACGAATGTCCGTGGGCGTTCCCCCGATATCAATCTGATGCACCGGCCCCAACTCCTCTGTGATCCGGCCCAGCGTGTCATTGGCGTAATCGGTGGTCAAATTAAGCCGACCGATGCCGGCGTCATCAATGCGTTGCTTCATTGCTCCGGTGAGCAAATCGTAACTGAAACTGGTGACGTTCCCACGCTCGTCTTCGGCTGAGAGTAATTGCCCATATGCGCTGTATGTCTCAATGCGTGTGGCGGTGACACCATCCGCACCATTCTGTGCCGTGGGCACAGCGGGCAACGTAATGGTCAATTGATTCAACTGCTGGGTGCCTGAATAATACGTTCGCCCAAACAGTGTAGAAATCGGACCAGTGCCATCCTCGTTGGGATATACGATTTGCTCTGAAAGCGGGTAGGTCGTAGTCCCAGCTACATCAATGGTGTCGTATCTATTTTCCACCAGCGTGATGGGCGTGCCGCTGCTGCCCTTTTTTACCTTCTGGTATTGCACATAGCCCGGTGCCGTCCCGGGATCGGTCGCGTCATCTGGATAATAGACCGTCACCTGGATGAGGCCGGCATCGTCGCGCAAAGTCACCAGACCCGCATCCATCTCGTCATAGCTGTCCACCGCTGAAGAGGCCGCCTGCAAGGTGACGCGCCCCTTGTCGTCGAACTGGTAATAGTCATACCACTGGTCGCTGCCGGATTGGAAAACCTTGAGCATCACCTGCCCGGCATAGTTTGTGTAAACAATGTTCTGATTGTCATCCGGCAGCGTCTCCGTGGTTCGCACGCTCCAATTATTGTAATCGGCGGTATTGCCGCTGGTGTGGTAAGAATAACTAAAAGTGAGCAGGCCGCCGTTGGTCATCTCCTTGGTCACGCGCTGGGTGTCGTCGAATTCAAAATAATGATCCGCATAATTCGCAATGGTGCTGTCCGTCGCCGTGAGCGGATTGCCCCCGACCGCCACGATGCGTGCGTACGCTTCCGGGCCGACAACAAACTTCAATCCACGCGCGTAGCCAGTGGCAGAAGTCCCCGTGTAATAGCGGTAATGCGTCTTCTGCACGTCTGTCCAAACCGCTGAACCGCTGGGGCAAGGTATTTTCGAGGTTTGAATCGTAACCAGCTTCAAATCGCCGATCACGCCATTAGATTCACCGCTGTCGTAATACTCAAATAACGCCTGGCGCACGTCCACCGCGTTTACTTGCAGCGTGACGGATTGGATACGGTTTTCATGCGGGCTGGTATCGTGATAGGTGTAAAGATAACGGACGCTGTTGCCGCCTACGGTTTGGGTGATGCTGATCAGGCGGTTACTGCCGTCATACCCGGCGTCGATGACATGCGCCGTGCCGCCATGCGGATCGTAGGAACGGATGAACTTCCCTTGCAAAGCGGGAGTGACGGTGAAGTCGTAAAATTCAGTGCGCTTCCCCACGGTGTCGGCGTGGATGAATTTTCCACTCTCGTGGACAAGCGTATCCTTGAAATAGAACTTCGGCACCCAGGCGCCGCCAACCAGTTCGAACCAGATTGCCTTTTGGACCACGCCCACCACGGAGATGGTGGTGCCATTCTGGAAAAGCATTGGCGCTTCTTTGAGAAACCAGTTCACGCCGTACGGCCCGTCATACTCGGATTGAAGCTGGTTGCTCCAACTGCGCGTGTTACCCCAAGCCGAACCGAACGCCGCGGATGAAAGATCGGCGACCACAATGCTAATTTCACCGTTGTTGTAGCGAACAGGGTTGGCACTAAATTCCGACGCGCCAGGCCACGAACCTATGCTGGGCGAAATTAGCGGCGGAGTTGGGTAACCCTTCGGAGGGGCGGACCCGCCGGGTGGTCCCCCAGAAGTGCCGGGGGACTTACATAGCGGACAACTCGGTGGGGTTGTAGGCGGCGGCACCGGACATGTCGGAAGCTTCGGTGGTGGCCCCCCGCTGCCGGGCGAACTGGAGGATGAACTGGAGCTAGATGAAGATCTCGAACTGGAGGATGAACTGGAGCCAGAGGATGCGCTAGAGCCGGACGACAAGCTGGAGCCGGACGACAAGCTGGAGCCAGATGATGAACTGGAGTCAGAACTGGAGCTTGATGATGAAGACATAATGTTTTTGGGCTTAAGATTTAGGGATTGGATGATGAGAGTTGGAGATTATTTCACAAACCGGGTCCGCACGGGCATTTGAAATTCTTTGCGGATGGTGGAGTTGGCGGGGTCGGTGTGCGGCCATTCGGGGAAGTCTGAAATCCTGAATGGGCCAATTCCGCCACTCCGTTCGCGGAGCGGAACCTTTTCGATGAAAAAAATCGTCTGCATAATAGCTATACGTTCCGAAAAGGTCGTTTCTATCAAAAATCTGCAAAAATCGTACTTGGAGGGTTGATTTCGTGTGAGTTACAACTGAGTTTTCGAATCCGGGGATTTTCTCTCTCCGAAAGCAAAGTGGGGATTCCAAGAGAGGCTCATTTCGGGTGGGCCGGAATTGAAATTGTGACCACCGGACCTGATTTCCTGCCCGCCTGAGCTGAATTTATGATCACCGGGGCTGTTTTTGGGATCACCGGAGCTGATTTCCTCATTCCGTGACGTGTTTTTCCGGTCACCGGAACTGAATTCGTGACCACCGGAGGTGTATTTCCCATCACCGGAACTGAATTCGTATCCGCCGGAGGTAATTTTCCCATCACCGGGGCTGAATTTATCACCACCGGAGCTGATTTCGAGGCTTTCGGGGCTTTTTTCAGAGTCAAAGGAGCCGGGGATTGCCGCCGGGCTGCGTTGATGTAGAGTTCACGCCATGAACAAACAATTTCTTCCAGTCTTTGCGAGCCTGGTGCTGGTGTCCGCGTTGCTCACGGGCGGTTGTCACACGGCCTATTATTCCGCGATGGAGACGTTCGGCGTTTACAAGCGCGATCTCCTGAAGAAACGCGTCGTGGCCGCGCGCGATGATCAGAAG
Source organism: Verrucomicrobiota bacterium (assembly GCA_043742955.1). Lineage (GTDB taxonomy): Bacteria > Verrucomicrobiota > Verrucomicrobiia > Limisphaerales > JAYTXL01 > JAYTXL01. The sequence goes on from JAYTXL010000214.1 coordinate 15,084, forward strand.
GAGGCCAGCGAACAGTTCAAGGACGCGCTCACGCGGCTCAAGGAAATGTATGGGTTTGACGGCGGCAACCTGGAAAAAGTCTATAACGGGATGAACAAGGATTACGAACGCTCGTCCGCCAAGGCCGAGGCGGTGCGCAAACGGATTCGCGACGTGGAGACGGTGGCGAAGGATCTGTTTGCGGAATGGGAAAAGGAGATCAAAGAAATCTCCACGCCGTCACTCCAGTCCGGCAGCCGCAAACAACTGGCCGAAACGCGCGCGCGGTATGAATCGCTGCACGCGTCGCTAATCAGCGCGGAGTCGTCAATGCAGCCTGTCCTGACGAAATTTCACGACCAGGTGCTTTACTTGAAACACAACCTCAACGCCCAGGCCATCACCTCGCTCAAGGGCGAAACGACGAACATTCAGGCGGAGATTTCGCAGTTGATCAAACAGATGAACAGTTCGATCGCGCAGGCGGATGAGTTCATCAAGACGATGCAGTGAGCGCCGG
>JAYTXL010000215.1:0-50935 GCA_043742955.1 Verrucomicrobiota bacterium
GATGGACCTCTGCGGGTGCGTCCCGGTTGGCACCTATGGCAAATGGCAGCGTCACGCGCAGGGCGGTCCGCCGGGGTGGGGCGGCTTCGAGCAACTCGACCAGCCGTTCGTTGATCAGTGGACCGGTCAAGCCATCGGCGACATCATCCTGGCCCACTCGTTGCTTCGCTCATTTCCCGAAGTGGACGCCAGCCGGATCGGTGTCACGGGCATTTCGTGGGGCGGCTATCTGACCTGCATTGTGGCGGGCGTGGACAAGCGCTTCAAGTTCGCCGCGCCGGTTTATGGCTGCGGATTCCTGGGCGAAGACTCGGCCTGGCTGGCTCAGTTCGTCGGGATGGGCCCGGAGAAGGCGGGCCAGTGGCTGGCGCAATGGGATCCTGCGGTGTACCTTGGCAACGCCACGCTGCCGATGCTCTGGGTTAATGGCAGCAATGATTTCGCCTATCCCATGGACTCGTGGCAAAAGTCGTACCGCCTCGCGCGTGGTCAGCGGACGCTTTGCTTGCGGGTGCGCATGCCGCACGCGCATGGCGGGGCAGGGGAGAACCCGGCGGAAATTCTGGCGTTCGCCAACCGCCTCTTCAACCACGGCGTGCCATTGGCCAAAGTCATGCGACAGGGTCGCGAAGCGAATGAAGTCTGGGCGCAGTACGAATCCAAAACGCCGATCACCAAAGCGGAACTAAACTTCACCACCGCTACCGGGAAATGGCAGGATCGGAAATGGGAAACGATTCCAGCCACGGTGGACGCGGCGCATCGCCAAGTGAAGGCCGCATTGCCGGCGGGAACCAGGGTGTACTACATCAACCTTATCGATGAGCGGGATTTGGTGGTGAGCACCGAGCACGTCGCGCTGTCCGATGAATGATATCATTAACCGCAAGGGCAGGGGGTCGGTTCTCCGTCGGGCCGACTATGGTCTTACCGGGCTCAGGGCTGCGCTTACCCTCTGCTGGACGTTGCTCTGGGCTGTTCTTTTGCCTTCCTGCCCGACCGCTGCGGCCGCACCTCCCAACCTTGTCTTTATTCTCGCCGATGATTTGGGTCGTGGTGATTTGGGTTGCTATGGGCAGACTAGGATTAAGACGCCGAACCTTGACCGACTCGCCGCCGAAGGGTTGAAATTCATGCAGCATTACAGTGGGAGCTGTGTGTGCGCACCGTCGCGGTGCACCCTGTTGACCGGCCGGCACACCGGCCAGGCGCACGTGCGAGCGAACAAGGAGAGTGGTAGCGGGTATGCGAGCGCCGAGGGGCAGTTGCCGATCCCCGCTGGCACGGTCACCGTGGCAAAACTGCTCCAGGCCCGCGGCTATGCGACTGCGGCCGTTGGCAAGTGGGGGCTCGGCGGCCCGGAATCGACAGGGCATCCCAACCAGCAGGGCTTCGATCACTTCTTTGGGTATCTCTGCCAGCGCAAGGCACACACGCATTATCCCGATTACCTGTGGCGCAATGCGGATAAGGTAATGCTGGCCGGCAACCAAACCGCCGTGGAAAGCAACCGGCTCGTGCAGGTCAGCGCCAGGCAATACGCGCAGGATTTGCTCACGGCCGAGGCGCTGGGATTTGTCCGGAAGAATTCGGGTCGGCCATTTTTTCTTTACCTGCCGTACACGGCTCCGCACCTGGCCCTGCAGGTGCCGGACGACTCCCTCGCCGAATATGCCGGGAAATTTCCCGAAACCCCGTACGACGGCCAACAAGGTTACCTCGCCCATTCAACGCCGCGGGCTGCCTATGCCGCAATGGTGTCGCGCCTCGACCGGGACATCGGACGGCTGATGACGTTGCTGAAGGAACTGAGCCTCGACGAAAACACCGTCGTCATGTTTTCCAGCGACAACGGGCCGATCACGCTCGCCGGGACAGATGCGCAGTTTTTCAACAGCGCCGAAAAGTTTCGCGGGCAGAAGATGGACCTTTACGAAGGCGGGATTCGCGCGCCGCTGCTGGCGCGGTGGCCGGGAAAAATCAAACCAGGCAGCACCACGGAACATGTCTCCGCCTTTTGGGATGTGTTGCCAACGCTGGTGGAAATCGCTGGAGGCAAACCGCCGGCGGGCCTGGACGGCATCAGCTTCTTGCCGACATTGCTGGGCCGGGGTGAACAGCGCCGCCATGAGTTTCTCTATTGGGAATACCACGAGCGCGGTGGCTCGCAGGCAGTACGGTTGGGCGACTGGAAAGCGGTTCGCCAAAAGATCATGGCGCGCGCCGATGGACCCATCGAATTGTACGATCTGGCCGGCGACGCAGGCGAACAGGAAAATATCGCTGCGGCGCACCCGGATGTCGTGGCGAAGGTTGCCGGACTGTTCGTCTCGGCGCGGACGCCGTCGAAGGAATTTCCAACCCCTTTGGACAGCTTAAAACCTTGAGTCGGCCCCGGAATGAGCTTTAAATAATTCTTCTCCCGCGCGGTTGCCTTGGCTGCGGTTGTCGTCGATGCGAGCGCCTCCGCGCGGCCGAATGTCCTCTTCATTCTCTGCGTCTATATCTGGCCCGCCGCCCCCGGTTGTTACGGGTTGCCCCATGTCAAAACCCCGAACATTGACCGGCTGGCACAGGAAGGGGTGCAGTTCAAAAACACCTTTTGCAGCACCTTGCTTTGCTCACCCAGCCGCGCGTCCATCCTCACGGGCCTCTACGCCCACGCGTTCGATTCTGTGCGCGTCCCGTATCCCGCCACGGCGTTCCAATTGGACGACCAGCCGGCGTGGAGGAAAGAGTGGCTAAAAACACCTGGCGCGGCATTTACGGCCCGCTCTTCGAGTGGCGTAAAAAATTTCCCGATGAGCGGCCCGTTGCACTCAAGGATTTCGAGAACATGGTGCATGGCTACTGGGGCACAATCCTCAGTGTGGATGAGAGCGTGGGCCGGTTGGTAAGGCAGCTTGCGGAAACGAAGCAACTCGACAACACCATTTTCGTTTTCATGAGCGACAACGGATTGATCGAGGGCGAACATGGCATGGTGGACAAGCGCACCAGGCCTGTTCCCATCTAAGGCATGACACGTCTTTGGCGCTGGGGCGGCGGGCCGCAATTGTACATGTTCGGGCCAATGGTCCCTGATTCCACCAGTGGCCCAACGGCCTGGGTGGAAGTAAAAAAATCATGGGCCTCACCGGGGCGCGCTGACCATGCGCCCTGCAAAATGCTGGTTTCTTAGACGTGGGAGAAACTTTGCTGCCTCCGTCGTTCGGCCAGCCTGCGGGTTGCCCCAAGAAGCAAGTGCCGCGACACGCCATATAACGGCGGAAATTCCATCCAGAATTGACATTGTTTTGACATTGTTCAGACCACGTTTCGACCCTTTCCGCCGTGCGCTTGGCCTAGTCCGGCTCGTGGTAATCAAGTCCGTGCTCAGGCGAGAATGCCCTTCACCACTTCGCCGTGCACATCGGTCAGTCGGTGGTGTCGCCCCTGGAACTTGAATGTCAGCCGCGTGTGGTCGATGCCGAGGCAGTGCAGCAGCGTGGCGTGAAGGTCATGCACATGCACGGGGTCGCGCGTGATGTTATAGGAGAAGTCGTCCGTCTCGCCGAAGGTGACGCCGGGTCGGATGCCGCCGCCGGCAAGCCAGAGGGTGAAACAGCGTGGATGATGATCGCGGCCGTAGTCGTCCTTCGTCAGCTTGCCCTGGCAATAGACCGTGCGGCCAAACTCGCCCCCCCACACCACGAGCGTGTCGTCGAGCAGACCGCGCTGTTTGAGGTCCGTCACGAGCGCGGCGCCCGGCTGATCGGTATCGCGGCACTGGCCGGGGAGCTGTTTGGGCAGCTTGGTGTGCTGATCCCAGCCCCGGTGGAAAAGCTGGATGAAACGCACCCCGCGTTCCGCAAGCCGGCGCGCGAGCAGGCAGTTGGCCGCGAACGTCCCTGGCTGGCGCGCCTCCGGGCCGTAGAGGTCGAACACGCTTTGCGGTTCTCCGGAAACATCCGCCAGTTCCGGCACGCTGGTTTGCATCCGGTAGGCCAGTTCGTATTGCGCGATGCGCGTGGCGATCTCCGGATCGCCAAATTCATCGAGCTGCAGCTGATTCAGCCTCGCGAGGTCGTCCAGCATCCGCCGACGCGCCGGCACCTCGAGGCCGGCGGGATTCGAAAGAAAAAGCACCGGGTCGCCGGCGGAGCGGAACTTGATGCCCTGATGTTGCGTCGGCAGGAATCCGCTGCTCCATAGCCGATCGTACAGCGGCTGGTCGGCCGGGTTGCCCGTGCCGTTCGAGAGCAGCACGACAAATGCCGGGAGATCGCGGTTCTCGCTGCCCAATCCATACGAGGCCCAGGAGCCGATGCTCGGCCGCCCGGCGAGCTGGGCACCGGTTTGGAAAAAGGTGATGGCCGGGTCGTGGTTGATGGCCTCGGTGTGCATCGACTTGATGAAGCACAATTGGTCCGCCACGCGCGCGGTGTGGGGCAGTAACTCGCTCAGCCACGCACCGGATTGGCCATGCTGGGCAAAATGAAAGCGCGACGGCGCAATGGGAAACCGCTCCTGGGTCGCCGTCATGCCCGTGAGCCGTTGCCCCTTGCGAATCGACTCCGGCAAGTCCGCGCCATGAGACTCCGCGAGCTGGGGCTTGTAATCAAAAAGATCCAGCTGCGCCGGGGCGCCGGACTGGAATAGATAGATGACTCGCTTGGCCTTCGGTGCAAAATGCGGCCCGCCGGGAAATGCCGCCACCACCGTCGAATCCCAGGTCATTAACGTCGCCAGCGCGGCCGCGCCGATGCCCGTGCGGCCGAAGAACTGGCGGCGGTTGATGAGCAGGCGATGGTCGACGACGGGGTTCACGTTTTTAGCCTATTGTCTGGTGATGGCTTCGTCGAGATTCAGCAGCAACCCAGCCACCGCCGCATGCGCCGCCAGTTCAATTGCCTCGAGATTTTCATCCCGCGGCGATTCCCCGGCGCTGAGCAGCGCCCGGGCCGCCTCCGGATTTGCGCGGAAGCGCTGGTGGTGATCGTTCCAGTCATCGAGCAGCACCTTCGCCTCGGTTGGTTTCGGGGAGCGACCGAGTACGAGCCGAAAGGCAAAACGCAGACGATCCTCGGTGGTCGCCCCGCCCTCGCGTAGCACGCGCTGGGCGACCCCGCGCGCCGCTTCCACAAACGTGACTTCGTTCATCAGCGCCAGCGCCTGCAACGGGGTGCTCGTCCGGCCCGGTCGCACCGAGCAGGCCTCGCGCCCGGCGGCATCGAAGGTCGTCATGGTCGGCGGCGGGCTCGTGCGCTTCCAAAATGTGTAGAGGCTGCGACGCCAGAGCTTCTCCCCGTGGTCCGGCTCGTAGTCCGTCTCGCTCAATTCTCTCCACAACCCTTTTGGCTGATACGGCTTCACCGACGGCCCACCGATTTCATCCACCAGCAGACCGCTCACGGCGAGCGCCTGGTCCCGCACCATTTCAGCCGGCAACCGCAGGCGCGACCCGCGGGCGAGAAGGCGGTTGTCCGGATCGCGCTGCAGCAGAGCCGGCGTCAGGCGGGACGACTGCCGGTAAGTCGCGCTCGTCACCAGCGTCCGGAGCAGGCGCTTCACATCCCATCCGGTGCGCACGAACTCGGTCGCCAGCCAGTCGAGCAACTCGGGGTGGCTGGGCGATTCGCCCTGCGCCCCGAAGTCCTCGGTGGTTTTCACCAGCCCGGTACCGAACAACATCTGCCATTGGTGATTCACCGCGACCCGCGCCGTGAGTGGATTGGCGGGGCTGACGAGCCAGCGCGCGAAGCCCAGCCGGTTGCGCGCCTCGCCCGCCAGAAATGGGGGCAGGCTGGCCGGCACGCCGGGTGTGACCCGCTCGCCGCGCTTGTCATACTCGCCGCGCCGCAGCACGAAAGTTTCGCGCGGCGGGGTCATCTCCTCCATTACCATCACCGTCGGCAGGCTTTCGATGAGCTGGGCGTGACGCGCGCGCAATGCTTCGACATTCACCCGCGCCGCGCGCAGCCGCTCGGGCGCGGGTTCCGCCAGAAAACAGGACCGAAGCTTTGCTGCTTGCTGTGCACTGCGCTGGGCGCCGGGGATGCCCGCCAGTTCGGTCGCGCTTTCTGTGACCGACACGATCCCGACTTCCTCGTCCGCCAGTGCCCGGCCATAGATGCGAACGTCGCTGATCATCCCGTGAAAATGATCGCCCGGACCGCCGCCGGCGCCGATGCGCAGCGGCTGCTTCGTTTGAAAAGTCTGGTTCAATTGATCGAGCAGCACGTGCAGCTTCTGCGGCTCGCCGTTGACAAAAACCCGGACGCCCGACGCCTGACGGGAGCCGTCGTAGACCACGGCCACGTGCTGCCAGCGATCCGGCACCAGCACAGCCTCGGTCTCCACGCGCAGCGCATCGTCGAGCCAGCGCTTGGTGAGCGAGACTTGGAGCCGGCCTCCCTTGAGCAGGGCGCGGTAGCCCTCGGAGTCCGGAGCAAAGACAGAATCCTCAGCCTGCTCCATCATCCGGGAGAGGAGGGTGCCGCCATTCGTGCCGCGCGGTTGAATCCACGCGGTCAACGTGAACTTGTCGAAGAAGCCGAAGTCTCCCACGTTGCCGCAATTGACAAAACTCTTTCCGTCGAACGCCGCTACCAGTCCGCCCCGTCCGGGTGCAAATGCGCTTTCGCCGTTTTCCACCCGGGCAGCTTCCCGGACCCCGAATGCGTCCGCGAGCATGCCGTCCAGTTCATACCGCGCCTGCAAGCCGTTCGTCACCGTCCAGGGCACTGCGGGCAAGATGGCGAGCGTTTTCTCCCACGCGGTTTGGGAGGCGGCAATTTGCGGTTCCAATTCGCCCAGGCGCGCGGCAGCGACGGCGAGTTGTTGATCGAGCTGCGTGAGTTCCTGCTCCTGGGACTCCGTGGGGGCAATGGTGACGGGTGGTGAGTTGCCGATTTTGAGCGCCCTTCCCTTTTCCGGCACGTTGTTGAAGAAGGCGAACATCTGGTAGAACTCGCGCTGGGTGATGGGATCATACTTGTGATCGTGACAACGCCCGCAGCCCATCGTCAGCCCGAGCCACACCGTCGCGGTCGTGTCCACTCGATCCACGACATACTCGGCGGCGTATTCCTCGGGGATGATGCCTCCCTCGGCATTGCCCCGATGGTTGCGGTTGAAACCCGTGGCGATTCGTTGCGCCCGGGTTGCATCCGGCAGCAGATCGCCGGCGAGTTGTTGGATGGTGAACTGGTCGAATGGCAGGTTGCGGTTGAACGCGTCAATCACCCAGTCGCGCCAGCGCCACATTGAGCGTTCGCCGTCGCTTTGGTAGCCGCTCGTATCCGCGTAACGCGCGGCATCAAGCCAGCGGCTGGCCATGCGTTCGCCAAAGCGCGGCGAGGCCAGCAGGCGGTCCACGACCCGCTCGTACGCTTGCGGCGAATCATCAGCCAGCAAGGCATCCACCTCCGCGATCGTCGGCGGCAGGCCGGTCAGGTCGAGTGACACCCGGCGGATGAGCGCGGCGCGGTCCGCTTCGACCGAGGGTTGGAGCCCTTCGCGCTCCAGTCGGGCCAGGATGAACCGATCCACCGGGTTCCGCACCCGGCTGGAATCCTTCACCTGGGGCAGCGCGGGCCGGGTGGGTGCGATGAGCGACCAATGCGATTGCCACCGGGCTCCTTGTTCAATCCAACGGCGCAACAATTCAATCTGCTGCGGCGCAAGCTGCCGGCCCGCTTCCGCCGGTGGCATGCGGTCTTCTTGGTCACTCGTGGTGATGCGCCGGATGAGTTCACTCTTCGCCGGATCGCCGGGGACGATGCTAAAGTGATTCTCTATCCGGGCCTTCGCGCTGGACTCAAGGTCGAGTCGGAGTCCCGCCTTCCGCTTGACCTTGTCCGGGCCGTGGCAATGAAAACAGGTGTCGGAAAGAATGGGCCGTATGTCGCGGTTGAAATCGATTTTATCGGGAAGCGGCAGCAGCTCACCACCAATCGCAGCCAAGGGCGTCACTAGCAACGCTAGAAGCATCCCCGGAGCGTGAACAGCCCACTTGCATCGGGAAACATTCTCGAACCGGCCGGGCGCGGGTGCGGGTGGGTAGCTCATTGATCGATGATGGAATCCGTTTTCAAGCCAGGATGCCCTTCACTACTTCGCCCTGCACATCGGTCAGCCGGTAATCGCGGCCGCCGTGACGGAAGGTAAGCCGTTTGTGATCCAGGCCCATCAGGTGCAGCATGGTGGCGTGCAGGTCGTGGACATGGACAGGATTCTCGGTCGCGCGGAAGCCCCACTGATCGGTCGCGCCATATGCCATTCCGCCTTTCACCCCGCCGCCGGCCAGCCAGACGCTGAACCCGTAATGATTGTGGTCGCGTCCGTCGGCGCCTTGCGTCGTGGGTGTGCGTCCAAATTCTCCGCCCCACAGCACCAGCGTCTCGTCGAGCAGTCCGCGCTGCTTCAGGTCTTGCAGCAGGGCCGCGATCGGCTGATCCACCGCGCGCGCCAGGCTGCGATGGCCATCCGTGTTCTGGCTGTGCGTGTCCCAGGGTTGGCCCTTGCCGCAATAGATTTGCACCACGCGCACGCCGCGCTCCACGAGGCGACGAGCCAGTAAACAATTCCGGCCAAAAAGCGCGCGATCGACGGTGCTCTGTCCCGGAATCGTGGCCACGAAGTTTGAGTCAGGCCCGGTCAGGCCGTAAAGTTCGCGAATCGATTCGGATTCCTGGCTCACGTCGAAGGCTTCCGCCGCCGAGGTCTGCATGCGGAAGGCCAGCTCAAGAGATTGCATGCGGGTATTGAAAGCATTCTCCGAGCCCCACCGATCCTTGTGCAGTTGGTTGAGTTGCTGCGTGAAGTCGAGCGCCCGCCGCTGATTCGCGGACGACAAATGCTCGTTGTGCAGATGCGGGATCACCTCCTGCGGCTGGTAAACCCGCGGCAGCGTTACCTGGCTGCCCTGGTAAATCCCCGGGAGGAAGCGGCTGCTCCAGTTGGACGGACCATTGACCGGTAGGCCTTCGCCGAGGACGATGAATCCGGGCAGATTGTCATTTTCGTTACCCAAGCCGTACAAAAGCCAGGAACCGTAGGAGGGCCGGTTCGGCTGGATGCTCCCGGTAAACATCATCCAGTTGGAGGATTCATGAACGGGCACGTCCGTTTGCATCGAGCGGATAACGCAGAGGTCATCCGCAAACCGGGCGACATTCGGAAAGAGCTCGCTGATCTCCAGTCCGGATTGGCCGTGCTTTTTGAAGGCGAATGGCGAAGGCATCAACCCCCCGGTGTTGTTCTCGGTGGTCAGGGTGGTGGTGGCCTCGGGACGTTGCCCGGCGTACTTCGCGAGCAACGGCTTGGGATCAAACGTGTCCACCTGCGATGGGGCACCGTTCATCCACAGATGAATCACGCGCTTGGCCTTGGCCGGGAAATGCGGCGGTTTCAAGGCCAGCGGGCCCCCGGACGCGGCTGTCCCGGCGTGGCTTTCCGTGCCGAGCAAGCCGGCCAAACCCAGCATGCCGACGCCGTGGCCGCAGCGCGCCAGCGCCTCCCGCAGCGACATCCGCTGCCGGAGCAGCGGAGCAGCATTAGGAATTCGATTTGAATTCATGGGGCTGGGTGGGTGGTCTGGTTCGCTCACGGGGAATATTTTGTCAATTGATGAACGTGAATTCGTTGCTGGCGAGGAGCGAGTGACAAAACTGTTCCCAAACGGTGAGCTGTCCCGTCCCGCCGTCTCCCGCCGAACGCAGAAAGAGCAGCGCCAGTTTGGTTTCCCGCGCGTCCGGTAGTCGGCCATACGCGAGTCTCCAGGCCAATCGGAGACGATCCTCCTCCGACGTTGCCGGCTGCTCGATGCGGGCGGCCAGTCCCTTGGCCATCGTATGGACGAACTGGCTGTTTAGCACAAACAGTTGCTGCTGCGGAATAGTGGTCACGGTTCGACGGTCGCTCGCGACATTGGGTTCGGGGAAGTCGAACAACCCCATCGTCGGGTTGGGCGCGTAACGGCTGATGATGCAGTAAACCGTCCGTCGCCCTTGCGCGGGATCATCCGCGTGCGGCCCGATCATGCTGCTGTATCCGGGAAGTCCATCCTGCTTGACACCCGGATTCTTGGGGTCCAGCGAGGGCCCGCCCAGGCGCGGATCAAGCCGGCCCGCCACGGCCAGCATCCCATCCCGCCACGCCTCGAGATCCAGCCGGCGGGGTGTCATCCGCCACAGTAAATGATTGTCGGGATCCGCCGCGAGGTTCCGCGTTTCCATGACGCCGCCCAAACGGTAGGTGGCCGAAAGCATGATTTCCCGGTGCAGCCATTTCAAAGACCAGCCCGATTCCATAAACCGGACGGAGAGGGTGTCGAGCAAAGCGGGGTGGGTCGGACGGTCGCCCAAATGACCGAAGTTACCCAGGGAAGCCACGATGCCGCGGCCAAAGTGGTAGTGCCACACGCGGTTGACAATCACGCGCGCCGTCAGGGGATTCTTCGGATTAACGATGGCGTTGGCCAAGTCCAACCGGCTGAATTGATTCCGGGTTTCAACCTTGGTCGCGGTGCGCTCGCTCAGGATTTTGAGAAATCCCGGCGGCGCTGGTTCGCCCAGCTTTTCCGGATTTCCTCGCACGAAAACATTCATCGGCTGGCCACCGCCGCTGACGCTGGGACTTTGCAGCGGTGTCGGAGGGGCCATTTTCTCAAATTGCTCCAGTGCCTGGAGGAGTTGGCGGTATTGTTTTTGTGGCTCGCCGCTCAGGAGCGCCACCGCCTCTTTTTCACCTGCGCCAAAGGGGACCCCAGGGTTGGTGAGCAATTCTTGGATAACGGCGGAAGCAGGCGTGGCTTTCTTGTCTGGTTGCGATTTCCTGTGTTCCTCCTCTAGTCGGGCCGCCGCCACGGTGGCTTTGAGTTTCTCCGTTTGCGCCAGCAATGCGACCGGCACTTCAACGGCACCGTCCTTGACGACCGCGGATTTGGCGGACGGGTCGGCGATGACCAGCCATTCCTTCAACGGGGCGGGCGCCTTGCCACCGGCCAGCAGTTGGATCCACTGATTTAAAAAGTGGGGCGTTAATTTTTCACGTTGCGCCGCCGCGATTGGGTCCGCGGGCTGACCACGGCTTTTTAACACCTGAAGTTTCCAGGCCGAAATCAGATAGGCGTCAACCCGGGTGAGCTCAATACTGCCGAGGCGCTGGCTTTCTGACGCCGCGAATTGCTTTAACCGCGCTTTCCGCTCCGCCAGTTCGGCCTCCCATTTCTTCAAGGCGGCGATGGCTTCGGGTGAGGCGAAGAGGCGAGGGGACCATGCCGCCCCATTGTAGGCGGCCGCCAGCGAGTAATAATCACGGGTGGGGATCGGATCGAATTTGTGATCGTGACAGCGGGCGCACGAGATCGTCACCCCAAGCACCCCACGCGAAAGGGTGTCGATGCGATCTTCCAATTCATCCGCTTTGGCCTTGGCTTCACCCGCCGCGCCCTTGCGGAATTGCGGGCCCAGCCCTTGAAAACCCAGCCCCCCCAATCGCTCGAACCAGTCATTCGTCGGTTCCGTAATTTCGTCCCCCGCCAGCTGGAGGCGGATGAACTGGTCATACGGCAGATCACGGTTGAGCGCTTGGATTACCCAGTCGCGATAAAGATAGGCGTTCGGTGAAGGTGTGAGAAAGGAGACACCCTCGTCGTCCGCGTAACGGGCCAGATCTAGCCAGAAACGCCCCCAGCGCTCGCCATAATGCGGTGAGGCGAGCAGGCGATCAATCACGCGCGCAAATGCGTCGGGCTGGGTGTCGCGCTCAAACGCGTCGATTTCTTCCAAGGTCGGCGGCAGACCGATGAGGTCGAACGTCGCCCGCCGAATCCACGTGGACCGGGCGGCGGCCGGCCCGGGCTTGAGGCCCTGTTTTTCCTGCGCGGCGCGAATGAAGTAATCCAATTCGCGCTTCGGCCAGTGGGCGTCCTTGATTTTGGGACGGGGCTGGATAAGCGGCGGCTGGAAAGCCCAGTAGGTGCGAGCATGATCCCAGTCGATGGCCTTCGCTGCGGCGGGCCTGCCTTGGTGGGTCGCCCATTCCAGAAGTTGGGCGCGCTGGGCGGCGGTGGGCTGGGGTTTCTCTTTCGGCGGCATCTCATTGTGCCCCAGTTGCTCCGCCACGGTGAGCCAGAGCTTCGGATTTTTTTTCACCTGGTCCACGGATGAAAAACTTTCCAGATCAATGTCGCCCTTGTGTTTCTCGGCCGAATGACACTTGAGGCAATACTCCCGCAGCAGGGGTTGGATGTTCTGGGTGAAAAATTCTGAATCCTTTGCCGGCGCCTGGGCGCGCAGCGACGTGACCATCGAGGTCAAAAAAATGCCGGCGAGTGCGAGTTGGCAAATGTTCATGGTGGGATTGCCAAATCAGCCGCGCCAATTTGCTTCCGCTGCGGCAGTTTTGCGATCTTGATGCATGAAGGTAATCTGGATCAACTTTAGTAGGTCGCCCAAATTATTAAATGCTTTTTTTCCGGGCGATCGGGTGTCTGTACCCCGACGAACTGCTTCCCAGTCAATATTTCTCGAATCGGGTGGGGATGATGATGTCACCACGTCGATCTTGGCCGTAATCGGTCGATGGCTCTGAGTTGATGGTTGATTGGAATCGCAGTGGAGCGCCGAGCATCTGGTCGGCTTTCGGACGCCCTTTCCCCAAGGCCGAGCGGGTGCTCGGTGCTGGGCTGCCTGGGCCGTCCGCATGGGTGGCTGCGCCGACGGATCAGCGTTTTTATGCTCCGGCTACTCTGCGCGAGCAGGCACCGAGCGCTTTCCATTCCGATGCACTCCCAACGTCGACCGGAAACGCCTAACAAAAAAACGATCATCGGTTGAACGAATCCAACCAAGTCGCTCCAGCTCCTAGAAGGGTTCTAAAAGCGCACGCGGTTCGGCAGGGCGAGGCCGAGCGTTTCCTCCCAAAAGAAGCGAAATGCCGGGATGCGCGAGCGCAGTTCGGCGGCTTGATCCGCGCCCAATAGCAGATATTGGAACTCGGCTTCCGAAACCAGCGTGACGCCCGGCTGACAAAGTATGGGCGCGCTATGGGGCGGAAGATTGACTACTTTCCCGTCGCGATTGAGCGCCAGCTCCTGGCCCAACGGCATTAGCAGGCAGAACGGATCGCAGATCATCTTCAGCGGCCGGGGACCAGAACGCGCCGGCAGGTGTTCCAAGGTTACATGGCGGGCGAGATCGCGGATCACCGGCTGCTGGAGCATCCGCAAGTACGGCAGGGTTTGGAGCAACTCCCGATTCTGCCACAAGCGCTTCAACTTGCCCTCCAGGTTCTGATGGTGGACGTATTCGCGGAAGGCCACTTCCGAAAAAGCCGTCACGATCACCGGGCTGTGCGCCACCACCGAGGCGTTGCGCATGCCCTGGCCCGTGATAATCGACATCTCGCCAATGATTTCCCCCGCTTCCATTTGCGCGAGTTGGTGCTTGTGCGTGCCGTCGTGATGAATGATTGAAACGTGGCCGGTCAGGATCATATACACGCAACCGTCCGATTTGGTGCCTTCGCGAATGATGATGTCGCCCGCGTTGAATTTCAGCACGTTTTGGTTGGCCAGCAGATGCGAAATCCACATCGGCGGCATGTCGGGGAAGTACTCCAGCAGAAACTCGATGGTGCGCGTCAGGTTGTAGTCGGTCTCGCCTTTCAATACGCAAAAACGCTTCCCCGAAGTGGCGCTGGTAAAATGCGCATCAAAGGCATCGGACAGCTTGTTCATATGCATGAAGACGATCCGCTCGGCCTGCGAGCGCATGGCATCAGCCGGGTCGCCATGCATCGCCCCTTCGCCGCCATCGGCAATCAGGAGATTTGCCGGATTGACGAACGCGTCAGACACTTCCAGATAGCGCTCCTGGTTGATCACCCCGGTCTTCTGCATCCGCCGCAAATCGGTCAGCGATTGGGTGTCGCCCGTAAAGACAATGCGGTAATTCACGCCGTTATGATTGGTTTCGAAACGCGCGCCGATGGTGGGGATCGAGTGGCTCGAATAAAACGGCGTCACTCGCAGCCCGAAAAAATTGGTTTCTTCCGCCGGCGTCAACGGGATAAAGACGAAGTATTCCTGCAGGCTTTCTTCCGAGCGGTCCATCGTGAGGGCAAGTTTGCGCAGCATCATGTGGTAGATCAGCGGTGTGGTGAGCACGCGGATGCGGCGATTGTATTGGAGCAAGGAAACCAGATTGCAATGATCGTCATGGATGTGACTCAGGAACAGCGCCTGGATCTGGTTGCGCGCAATGCCGCGGGCGCGCAAATGATGATAGAGGTACGGGATGGCATCGATGAGGAAATACTGCCCGTTGAAGCAGAGGGCCAAACCGCAGCAGGCCTCCGTGGCGCTGAAACCGGTCGCGCCGCCGAGCACTTCGATCCCCATTTTTACCAGGGTGGAGGGAACCAAATCCGGTGCCACGGGATAGGGTGGGGTTTGCTCGCGGTCGGGCGTCAAGTCAAGTTCGACCCCCTCGCCGGTCGCGGGCGTCAACTGGAAGACATTCGGGCGCACGCGCTTGATCTTGACCCAGCCAAGGTCCGCCGGTTCGTCGCTGATCACGGTCTTGCTGATCAAGGCCTCGATCGGCATTGGTTTGCCCTGGCTGTCCTTCAGTTGGAACCAGCGCGACTCACGCGACAGCGCCTGCGCCTGTTCCTCCGACATGTTCCATTTTTGCATTTGATCTTCGGTCGGACCGAAGAGAGTCAGTTCGAGCAACTCCACGGCGGCCTTAACGCGGCGTGCGCTGCCCAGGAGGTTGAGCGGCGAAACCGGTCCGGGACCGCCGAAGAAGAGGTGGTGATACAGCGGAAACTCGATGGCCACTTGCGATTCGCCGTGGCTGACGGGGACGTCGGGCAACAACACATTCGTCGGCGATTTCAGCTTGTGCTGAAGCAACACCTTGACGATCTCGGGCGGACAGCCCGCCAAGATCGCCTGATCGCCTTCAGAAATGTAAAAACTGCCCGGGAACAAAGGTTGTACGCGCATGGGGCAGTAGTATGGCAGCCCAAGGAGAAAACGGAAATCAAAAACCTGCGAAAGGTTACTTGGCGTGCGCCCGGGCGAATTGCCCAATTCCTTTTCACCTTGTTACTCCCAGTGAACTTGTCTATTACCGGTGATTCAATTTTCACCAGTCAACATTCTAGCCATATCCTTATGAACGATTCCATCCCGCGCCGCCAGTTCATCAAACACACCGCCGTCGTCGGGGCCGCCGCCGCAGCGTGGACACCGTCCGTGGGGCGCGCCGCCAAGGGTGCCAATGCAAAAATCGTCGTCGGCGTCATGGGCTTGAGCCGGGGCATGGCGCATGTGGCCAATTACCTCGAACTGCCCAACGTCGAGATCGCCTACGTGTGCGATGTCGATTCGCAGCGGATGGACAAGGCCATCGCCGCGATTGCCGCCAAACAGGGGCGCGCGCCCCAAGGCGTGAAGGATTTCCGGACGATTCTGGATGACGGCAGCGTGGATGCGCTGTCGATCGCGGCACCGAATTTCTGGCACACTCCGGCCGCGATCCTGGCCTGTTCGGCAGGCAAGCATGTCTATGTGGAAAAGCCCGGCAGCCACAACGCGCGCGAGGGCGAGCTGATCGTGGCCGCGGCCCGCAAATTCAAGCGCGTGGTGCAGATGGGCAACCAGCGCCGCAGTTGGCCGTGGACGATGGAAGCGATCGCGAAGGTGCATGCGGGCGAGATTGGCCGCGTCACGTTTGCGCGGTCGTGGTACAACGCCGACCGTCCCACCATCGGGCGCGGCCAATCGGCGACGGTGCCCGCGTGGCTGGATTATTCGCTCTGGCAGGGGCCGGTGCCGGAGCGGCCGTATGTGGACAATCTGGTGCATTACAACTGGCATTGGCGCTGGCATTGGGGCGGCGGCGAACTGGCCAACAACGGCATTCACGCGCTGGACGTTGCCCGCTGGGGCCTGGGGGTGGACTGCCCGCGCCGCGTCAGTTGCGGCGGCGGTCGCTACCAATACAACGACGATCAGGAGACGCCCGATGTGTACGTCACCACGTTCGACTTTGGCGACAAAGGGGCGACCTGGGAGAGCCACAGCTGCCATCCGCGCGGCTTTGAAGGCGTTGGTTTTGGGGTGAATTTTTATGGCGACAAAGGCCACCTCGTCATCGCCGGCAACAGCTACAAGATTTATGATCTCAAAGGCAAGGAGCTGCAGGCGGGCACCGGCAAATCAAGTGATGCGGATCATTTTAGTAATTTTCTCGAAGGCATTCGCACCGGTGCCAGGTTGAATTCGGAAATCGAGGAAGGCCAGAAAAGCTCGCTGCTCTGCCATCTGGGCAACATCGCCTATCGCACGGGGCACACGCTCAACGTGGATCCGAAGACGCACCAGCTCATCGATGACAAAGCCGCCACGGCGTTGTGGGGCCGCGAGTATCGCAAGGGCTGGGAGCCGAAGGTTTGAGCCGGCGTTACAAACCCAGCTTGGAATTGTACTCCAACAATTCGATTAGTCTGACACAGTGGAGGGGTTATGAAAAAATCTGTGATTGTTTTTGGATGCCTGGGCGCAGTCCTGCTCGCGGTGGTGGTGGTGGGGCTGCTGCTCGCCGGCACTTACAACAGCCTGGTCGGCCGTTCGCAGGAAGTGGACAAACAATGGGCGCAGGTCCAAAACGTCTATCAACGGCGCGCGGATTTGATTCCCAATCTCGTCTCTACGGTCTCCGGAGCCGCAAATTTTGAGAAATCCACGCTGACAGAAATCACCGAGGCGCGTGCTTCGGTGGGCCAGGTCAAGCTGGACCCGAACCAGTCGCCCACGGATCCCGCCAAGCTGGAGGAGTTTCAAAAGGCGCAGGGTCGGCTCTCCTCGGCGCTGTCCCGGTTGCTGGTGGTGGTGGAGCGCTATCCGGATTTGAAGGCCACCGCCAATTTCCGCGATTTGCAGGCGCAATTGGAAGGCACGGAAAACCGGATCACCGTCGAACGGCAGAAGTTCAACGAGGCGGTGCAACAGTACAATACCTCCGTGAAATCTTTCCCCACGGTTTTCGTGGCCGGCATGTTTGGCTATCAAACCAAGCCCTATTTCGCGGCCAAGGAAGGTTCCGACACGCCTCCCAAAGTCGATTTCAACTTCGGCAAGCCCGTGCCCGCGAAGCCATAGCGGCCTATGCGCGGCGCGCTTTCCATTATTCTTGCAAGCCGGGCGCTGGTCGCCCGGTTTTGCGTTTTGGGTTTGGGGCTGCTCCTGTTTATGGCCGGTTCGGCGCCGGCGGCGGAAGTCATTCCTCCCCAACCGGCCCGCTACTTCAACGACTACGCGGGGGTGGTTTCCAGCGGCACCGCGCAGCAGTTGAATCAGCAATTGGAGGAGTTTGAAAAGGCGACGTCGAGCCAGGTGGTCGTGGCGGTCTTTCCGAAAATGCAGAGCGGCTCGTCGATTGAAGATTACACGATCCGCGTCGCGCGGGCGTGGGGCGCGGGCCAGAAGGACAAAAAAAATGGCGCGGTGCTGTTTGTCTTCGTGCAGGACCGGCGGATGCGGATTGAAGTCGGCTACGGATTGGAAGGGGCACTGCCCGATGCGATGTGCAAGCGGATCATCGAGGAGCAGATCAAGCCGCATTTCAAAAACAATGATTACAATCGCGGCTTGTCCGCCGGCGTCACGGCGCTCTTGCAGGCCGCGCGGGGCGAATACAAAGGGTCCGGCCAGACGGTCAATCAACGTGGCGGCAAAAACAGTGCTCTGCCAATCCTCGTCTTCGGGGTAGCGCTTTTGATTATCATGGCCAGATTAATTTCGAGCCGCCGGGGCCACGGGACACTTTACAGCCGGGCCAGCCGTTCCAATTGGTCGGCCAGCAGTTGGGGTGGTGGCTGGAGCAGTGGGGGATCGTCCGGCGGAGGGGGCGGGGGAGGTTTCTCCGGTGGGGGCGGGGATTTTGGCGGGGGCGGCGCGAGCGGCAGCTGGTGAACGGTTATGAAGCCTGAAGAATTTCTCGATCAACTGGACGACGCCCAAATCGTCGCGGCGATTGGTGCGGCGGAACGTCAAAGCTCCGGCGAAATCCGGGTTTATATCTCGCACAAAATCCGGGAGGACGCGCTGGCGGCTGCGCAGGTTTGCTTCCAAAAACTGGGCATGACCAAAACACGCCAGCGCAACGCCGTACTGATTTATTTTGCGCCGCTGACGCGCCAGTTTGCCATTGTCGGCGACGCGGGCATCCATCAAAAATGCGGCGATGATTTCTGGCAGGGCATCCGCTTGGCCATGAGCGAACAGCTCCAGCAGGGGAAATTCACCGGGGCCATCGTGGGTGCCATTCAAAAAACGGGCGCGCTGCTGGCGCAACATTTTCCGCGGGATTCCGATGACCGCAATGAACTGCCGAATGAAGTTGAACGGGGTTGACCCGTCTGTGCGGGCGTAGACGGGCGCTGCCCCGTGTCTCCCTCTCTTCCCCCGAGGGCGGAGAGCGGAGAGCGGGAGTCGGGCACCGTACCGGAGGTGCGCAGAAATCGTTTCACCCCAAGTCGCGGCTCGACGGCCTTCCAGCATTTCGTTAATTATTTTTCGATGCGATTGATTTATATCCTCAGCTTGGGATTTTCCTGTTTGGCGGCGGTGGGCGCCAGCGAGGACTGGCCGCAGTTTCGCGGACCGGACGGGCAGGGGCATTCGGACGCTGTGGGCCTGCCGCGGACGTGGAGCGAGACGCAAAATGTGAAATGGAGGACGGCCATTCCAGGTGAGGGCTGGTCGTCTCCGGTCGTGCTGGGCTCGCAAATCTGGCTCGCCACCGCGTTGGAGGATGGCAAATCTCTGCGCGCGATCTGTGTGGATCGGTCCACTGGCAAACTCATTCACAATGTTGAGGTGGCTCACGTGGATGCCCCCGCGCCCAAACATGCGCTGAACAGTCACGCCTCCCCCACCCCAGTCATCGAGCCGGGGCGGGTTTATTTTTCTTTTGGCATGTATGGGGTGTTCTGTCTCAACAGCGAGACCGGAGAAATCATGTGGAAGAACACGGAGCTGAGGCATGATCATGGCCAGAATGGGCCGGGCAGTTCGCCGATTCTTCACGGCGGATTATTTATTCTGAACTGTGATGGCACGGAGCTCCGGTACGTCGCGGCGCTGAATAAAATCACCGGCCAGCGGGTGTGGAAAACGCCGCGTAGCAATCGGATCGACAAATCTCCCGAATTGAAGAAAGCCTACGCCACCCCGCTGATCATCAATGTGAACGGTCGAGACCAGCTGATCAGCCCCGGTGCCTTTCGGGTCAATGCTTACGAGCCAGGGACGGGCAAGGAGCTTTGGTTTTGCGACATCCCCGGATTCTCCAACGTGCCGCGTCCGGTGTATGGGCATGGACTGGTCTATGTCTGCACGGGGTACATGAACAGCGAGTTGTTCGCTATTCGGCCATTTGGGGCGGGGGATGTTACCGCCACCCACGTTGCCTGGAAGACCAAGAAACAGGTTTCCTTCAAGCCTTCGCCGTTGCTGGTGGGCGACCAGTTTTACATGGTTTCCGACAGCGGGATGGTTTCCTGCCTCGACGCCAAGACCGGTGAGCTGGTCTGGAGTGAGCGCCTTGGTGGCGAGTATTCGGCTTCGCCTGTCTTCGCGGGGGACGCGATTTATTTGTTCAACCAGCAGGGGCAGGCCACGGTCATCCTGCCGGACACCAAACTCAACGTCGTGGCGACGAACACGCTGGGGGCCGGGTTTATGGCTTCGCCAGCCATCGCGGGTAAGGCGTTGTTTTTGCGGACGAAGACGCATCTTTATCGCATTGAGAAATAGCGCATGAACACTTTACCGCAGCTGCCCGCTGAGCTGGAAGCAAATGTTGCTGCGTTGGGCGTGACGCATTTCAAGCGGCATATATTTCTGTGTGCGGATCAAACCAAACCCAAATGCAGTCCGCGGGAAAAGAGCCTCGCATCGTGGGATTTCTTAAAACGGCGATTGAAGGAACTCGGTCTGGTGGGGCCGCAAGCGCTGGTGTATCGCACCAAGGCCAATTGCTTGCAGGTTTGCGGCCTTGGCCCCATCGCCGTCGTCTATCCCGAAGGCGTCTGGTACCACTCCTGCTCGCCGGAAGTGCTGGAGCAGATCATTCAGGAACATTTGCTCAAGGGGCAGCCGGTGGCGCAATATGCCTTCGCCCGGAATCCGCTGGGGTGACTGGGTTTAATGAAAAGCGGTGGGACACGGACTCAACGGGGCGGTTGGTTCCGTAATCCCCCGGCTTTGGAATGAGGTGAGTTCTCGCCGTCGAGCACGCTCGCACTTGCAAATGTTCGAGCCACTGGGAGAGGCTCGCGGTCGCCTCCCGTTCTCGGCGCGCCTTTCACCGTGGGATTGAACCCGGTTGCTGCTCTAAAAAAACGAGCTTCACGCCGCGGCCGGTTTGGCCGGACTCGGTGAGGTTGTCCAACAAGCTTTTGGCCGCGACCGGCGCGGACGCCACTGCGAATGGGGCGGGCTTTGCTTTTACCTCGGCCAGCGTGGATTCGAGAGCGGAACGGAGCGCGTCCTCGACGAGTTGGGTGCAATGGACTTTCGTCGGCGGCAACGGGCCGAGGTCGGCGGCGAGCTCCTGACCGGACATTTTTAAGGCCTCTTCCGGTGTCTTGCCGCGGATCAATTCGGTAGCGAGGCTGGCCGCGGCGATGGCGGTCTCGCAGCCAAACGATTGAAAAGTGGCCCGGTCAATGACCTTGCGGCCGCCCTCTTGGCGGAACTTGATCCACAGGCGCAGCGCATCGCCGCAGCCGGCATTGCCCACGGTTCCCACGGCGTCCGCACCAGCCATCTCGCCCATGTTCTGCGGGTTGCTAATGGCATCCGCGATGCGTTTTTGAAGGTCGTTTTCCATATTGCTGAGCAGTTTAACGCAAAGACGCAAGGAAGCGAAGGCGCAAAGCTGGCAAAATTATCCAATCGGGGACCATTCCACACTCAAAAACCATCCTGCTCACGCGCGCGGGAACCAGCTATTTTTTCCCGATGACGTACATTATCAAGAACACGAGGATTACTGCGAGGATACCTATGCCGACATACATCCCCATGGGGACTGGTTTGGCCGCCGGCGGGCGGGTTGGTGCGGGGGCGGGGGCGACCGGTTTGGGCGCAGCGGGCTTGGGAAAGGCGGGCGCGGCCGGACGAGAAATCGGGGTGGCACCAAGCCGGGACATCGGTGTCGGGGCGGGTCTGGCTGCGGGAGCGACTGGCATCGGCGAAGGCCTGGGAGCGGCGGCATCCGCCGAGGCGGTGCCGGGGCGGACGGACTCGGGGGCCGAAGGCTGCAACCAATCGACCACGGGGGAAGCCGCCGGGGCCGGGGTCGCGGACGGTGTGGGCACCGCGCCGAGCAAATCACCAATCGTCCCATTTTCCAAAGCCACGAGCGTGGCTTCAAAGCCCGGCACTTTGGACACATCCAGCAAACAAAGCCGTTCGAGGAGCGTGGCTAGTTGCTGCACCTTGGCGTCTTTGTTTTCCTTGAGCCGCTTGAATGTCTCCGACTGGGTCGGGTTACGATAGTCGGCGGAGAGGAACAGAATATTGTCACCGGTATAAAATTTCTTAAACAGCTCCGGTTCGCTCGCCAGGGCCAGAAAGCTGGTGTAGATGACCAACGCGGCAAAATTGTCCAAGTCCTCGTTGTAATAGTCCGGGGTGCGGCGGGGGTGCTGAAAATTGATATGTCCCAATTCCGGGCTCTTGCCACGGAAGGCCGTCGTGAACATGCCATCGTAGTCCACCAAACGGAATTCCCCGTCGGTGGTCACCATCACATTGCCATGTTGGAGATCGCCATGCGCAATGAGATTTTCGCGCAAGCTCTTCATCAGGACGCGCCACTTGGCCGCCAAGTCGAGCATCGTCTCTGGCTTGTCGAAGCATTCTTCGACGTGTTGATTGAGCGGCAATCCGTCCACCCACTGCATCTTGACGATCGGATACCATTCATTTTTGACCTTGATGCCGCGGAGAATGAAGTCGAAGGTCACCATGCACGGCAGGCCCAGACCACAGAGATTTTGACTCAAGCGGGCATAACGACCCTGCTGGCCAAGCACCTGCCGGACAAAGCAGCGAATGGCGTAGCGCTGGCCGCCGGTGGTGACCGAGTACACGCAGGCGAAGTTACCCGACATCACCTTGGGCAATCCCAGCATGTCGCACCCAACTTCGCTGATTTTCAAATCCTCCGCCTCAAAGCAGATGTGCGGATTTTGAATGGCGTCTTGGTAATCCGTATGTGAAGGCCAGGAAGTCATGACTGGGTGTCGGTTTACGTTGCCGCCGGACCATTCATCCACTTAAAAATGACCAGCGTCGTGTCGTCGTTCCGTATTAAGGAGTCCTTGCGCAATTTCGCAACAAAAATCTCAAAGTCGGCATCGGACTTCAACGCATAAAGTGTCCGCCACGGTTGCCGGCCAGCTTCATGCTCGGTGAGAAACCATTTGGCCAGCGCATCGGTGGCCAGAATGAATATATCGTTGGTTTTGCACTCACCCTCGGCATACTTGATGTCGGCCCAAACCTTGGAGTTGAACGACGGGTTGCTGGACAGCAGGAGCGGGCGGCTGTTGAACTGTTCGGCTTGCACAAAGGGAAACGCCTTAAGCAGGGCCTGGTCCCGGATTTGAAAGAGGTTGCTGTCCCCCACCGCCAACGACTGCCAGGTAACATGATTTTCCTTGGGCGTCGAAAACATACCGAACATGCGGCCAAAAAACGACGGCTTCTCCGTCTGGGGATCCGGGGAAAAAATCAACCCCAGAAAAGTGGCGAACGCGCCGCCGCGGGCTTTTTCCTCGGCGAACCAAGGGAGATGATCCCAATCGATTTGCGCGTGCCACTCCTTTTGCAAGGGCGAAACCCAGCCAGCAAAAGGCGCAGCAGGCGCGGTCACCGGAGGCGGTGACGTGGTAAACTTGTTGACCAAGCTTAACGCCCACAAATCCGCAAAAGAGGATTCCGTGGCGCCGTCGGCGATGGCGAATCGGCGATCGGGAATTGAATGGGAAGAGGCATCTTCGTATTCCTCAATCGAGTTGCCCGATTTGGGCAACCAGAATACATTCACAGTAGGCTCCACAACTGGCTTGGGATTAGCGGAGGTTGCTGGCGCGGGTGCCAATGTCCAGGAAGCGGATCAGTTCCACCAAGTCGGCGTTGAAAGCAAAGCCGCGGGCCTGCGGGCCCAAGATAAAGTTTTCGTTCCGCGCCAGGTTCCGCAGACTTTCGGGAAGCACGCTCGAAACTTGAAAAAGTGTCCGCGCAAATTCGTCGGGCAGATCCGCGTCAGAATCCGGGAAAATGATCGGTGCCACGGATTGGTTCGAGATATGACAGTTGAGCAGCAGCACGTTGCCGTCGGAGGTTGCCAGGCTCATCAACGCTTCCGCTTGCGGCACCGGACCAAAATCGGTCGCTTCACCATCGGAAATATTGATGACGATCGGCGGGTAGGAAAACTGGTGACGCCCCACCCAGCCCGCCAGCAAATGGTGGGCCAGATCTAAAGCGGCACCCATCGGGGTCGTGCCCTTGGCCGTCGGCTCAAACCACATGGGAAATTTGACCTTTTGGATGATTTCACCGCCCGCGCCATCGTCGATCTTCTTGATCCGCTCATCCACGCGTGCCGGGGATTTAGCAATATCGCTCAAGGGAACCAGATCCCGGCCGGCCAGTGGACCCGCGAAAGCCGGCCCCACTTGGGCCCCGTAGCCAATAACGCAAACGTCGTAAAAATTTCGGACCCCCTCGCCGCGCGCGCATTTGATGATCAGATTGTGCAACAACCGGTTGATGGCGTCCGCCACGGAGTCGCACTTGCGCTTGCCATCACTCCCGGCGATTGGTTCTACCATCGAGCCAGATTGGTCGATCAAAAATACGAAACAACTCGGGTTGGTCCGACTGATCTCTGCTGAATAAGGCATAGACTACTAAGGTTTGTGGGAATCCAGATTGCTGTCGCCGCCGGCAATATTTAGTAACGCAACTTTTTTTCCACTCGTTGACGGGGTTAATAACCGGATTTAGAGGGCAAGGCAATGGTAAAAGCAGGGTTATTGTTATTTGTTTCGCCTGGACAATTTCCCGTCAGCTTGGCCCCGGGACTTCAATCGAACATCTTCCCCGGATTCAGGATGCCCTTCGGATCCAAGGCGCGCCGCAGTTCGCGCAGCACCCGCATTTGAACTTCCCCGGCGAACTTCGGGAGAAAGTCTTTCTTCGCCAGGCCAATACCGTGCTCCCCGGTGATCGTCCCGCCGAGGCGGATGGCCTCGACGAAGATTTCCTGGAAGGCCTCATGGACCCGGTGCATCTCCTCGTGGTTGCGCTCGTCGGTGAGAAAGGTCGGATGCAGATTGCCGTCACCCATGTGGCCAAACGTGCCCACCCTGAGTTGGTATTTTCGGGCGACAACCTCCACGAAGCGAACCATCTTCGCCAGTTCGCTCCGCGGCACGGTGGCATCTTCGAGAATGGTGGTCGGGGCCACGCGCGCCAACGCACTGAAGGCACTCCGGCGCGCGCTGGCGAGCTTCGTCGCCTCGTCGTCGTCCCGGGCCACGCGCACTTCCATCGCCCCGCAGGCACGCGCAATCTTTTCCATTTGGGCGGCCTCCTCGGCAACCACCACCGGGTGGCCGTCAGTCTCCATCAACAACAACGCTTCGCAATCGAGCGGCAGGCCGATCTTCGCGTAATCCTCGACGCAGTGGATCGTCATGCGATCGAGAAACTCCAGGGTGCAGGGAATGATCTGCGCGGCAATGATCGCAGAAACGGTTTCGGCCGCCTTGTCCATCGCGGCAAAGGTGGCAACCATGGTCTTTTTCGCGACCGGTTTCGGAATCAGTCTCAACAGCACCTTGGTGATCACCCCGAGGGTTCCCTCCGAGCCGATAAAAAGGTCGCGCAGGGAATAGCCGGCCACGTCCTTCACGCATTTGTTGCCCGTCCAGAGAATTTCCCCATCCGGCAACACCACCTCGAGCCCCATGACGTAGTTGCGCGTCACCCCGTACTTCAAGCCGCGCAGACCACCGGAATTCTCGGCCACATTACCTCCAATGGTGGAGATTTTCATCGAGCCGGGATCGGGCGGATAAAACAACCCGACTCCGCCGGCGGCATCGGCGATGGTGAGCGTAAGCACACCGGGTTCAACCAGCATGGTAAGGTTGGCCCGATCCACTTCGAGGATCTTGTCCATCTTCACCGTGCAGAGGACGATGCCTCCCTTGCTGGGCAGGCTGCCTCCACTCAGGCCGGTGCCGGAACCGCGGGTGACCACCGCCAGATCATTTTGGTTCGCCAGCTTCAACACGCCCGCCACGTGCGCGGTGGTGAGGGCGAACACCACGCAGCCCGGCATTTGCGTGAGCGCGGCCGTGCCGTCGAAGGAGTAGGGAATGAGATCCTCCGGCGAGGTTAGGACGTTTTCCGGGCCGACGATGCGGCGCAACTCGGAGAGAAAATTTTCAGCCAAGGCCATAAAGGTTGGCAGCAGAATGGTCCAGGCACGGGCGTCAGGTCAAGAAATCCGGTGGGCCGCCCAGGCGGCCGGGCGCGGAAGTCCCGCGGCATGAATCCTGGTGGGCCGCCCGCCGCACCTTAAACCAGCCGTTGATGGGGAAATCGCGCCGCGATATGGCCGCCCGGTCCCCCGGCGAATCGGGCGGGCCGGATCCCCAGGCGAACAACGTCAGCCAGAGGGGTTCGAACTCCCCACGACGGGCGGCGGTGCGCTGAACTCCGCGCCTCAATGCCGGCGAAAACCGGCCTCGGATTTCTTCGCAATGATTGGCATAAATTAGTGTCATATTTTTCAAGCGACGGCGATGTGTTCACTACCGCACGGCTCGCAAGACCTTTAGTTCCGCCGCCGCGCTTTGATATTCGGGAAGGTGTTTTACGCCCGTGGCCAAACATTTTTCAAAGTAGTCCTGGGCCGTGCTTTTGTCCTCCGCGATCAGCCTTTTGGTGCCAGCGTGGAAATACGCTGCGCACTGTTGCTCGTTCTTTATTTTCTTACTTTCGGAAGTCTCGGCGAACCTGAGAAAATCGGCTTCCGCCAGGCTGCCGACCAGGAATCGCCCGACTTTATCCGGCCAATCCTCCGGTTGAAGTGGCGGTCGATGCTCCAAATACCCCTGCAACTCCCGGGTGGCGGCGGCGGGTTCCCCCAAGCGCGCCCGGATCAGGTAACAACGAAAATGCGCCGCATCATGGCCGGCCCGCAATTCCGCCACTCTCCGAAAATCCAGCAACGCATTCGTCCACGAACGCAGGTCATAGCGCACGCAGCCCCGCCCGGAATAGGCTTCGGCATAGTCGGGCTTAAGCTCGATGGCTTTGGTGAACTTGGCCAGCGCCCCCGTCAGATCACCGGCGGCCAGGTTGGCGTCGTCGCCCATGGTTTTGTAAAGCGAGGTGAGATTACCGAGGCTGACGACGGTGGCAGGATGCTCCCGCCCCAGCGCCTGCTCCCGGATTTTCAGCGCCCGCTGAAAGAGCGGCTCGGCTTTGGCATAATCGCCCCCGCTGCGGTAAAGGTTGGCCAGACTGTTGAGGGTGTTCGCCGTGTCGGGATGCTCCGGTCCCAGCACCTGCTCCCGGATCTTGAGGGTGCGCAGAAAGAGCGGCTCCGCCTGGGCATCGTCATCCATTTTCTGGTAGAGCAAGGCCAGGTTGTTGAGACTGGCAGCGGTGTCCGGATGTTCGGGGCCGAGGGTTTTTTTGTTAATGCTCAAAACGCGCTGCAAAAGCGGCTCCGCTTTGGCGTCGTCGTATAGTTTCTGGTAAATCAGGGCGAGTTGGTTGAGGCAGGTGGCGGTATCCCGATGTTCGGGTCCAAGCACTTTTTCGTTGATCCGCAACGCGCGACGCCGGAACGGCTCCGCCTTGGCGTAATCGCCCATGCTTTGATAAAGTGCCGCCAGATTACCGAGGCTGGCGGCGGTGGTGAGATGCTCCGCTCCCAGCACCCGCTCCCGAATTTTCAAAGCGTGCTGAAAAAGCGGCTCCGCTTCAGCGAAGTTGCCCCGGCTGTGGTGGAGGCTGGCCAGGCCGTCGAGCGTGACCGCCGTTTCCCGATGCTCGGATCCGAGGTTTTTTTCCTTGATCTGCCGGGCGCGCTGGAACAGCGGTTCGGCCCGGACATAATCCCCGATTTCGCTGTAGAATGTGGCTTGGTCATGGAGGCATTCGGCGGTTTTCGCGTGCTCCGGGCCCAGTTTTTTTTCGAAAATATTCAACGCACGCTGATAGAGGGGCTCGGCCTTGGCGTACGCACCCGCCATTTTGTAAATCCCGGCCAGGTTATTGAGGCTCAAGGCGGTCTCGGGATGCTCGGAACCCAGATTTTTCTCATAAATTTTGAGGGCGCGCTGAATCAATCCCTCCGCCTTTGCGAAATTGTTTTGGTCGCGGTAAAGCGCCGCCAGGTTGTTGAGGCTTTGGGCGGTGCTGGAATGGTCCGGTCCCAGGAATTCCTCGTGAATTCTCAAAGCGCGCTGGAGCAGCGGCTCGGCCTTGGCATAATCCCGCCGGTCGAGGTAAGGTGCCGCCAGATTGTTAAGGCTTTGCGCGGTGCTGGGATGATCCGGGCCATGCACTTGCTCGATGATCTTCAACGCGCGTTGAAAGAGCCGCTCCGCCAGGGCGAAATCACCCCGGTCCAAGTACAGCGCCGCCAGATTATTAAGGCTATGAGCGGTTTCAGGATGGTCCGGACCATGGAATTGCTCAATAATCTTCAGGGCGCGCTGGAAGAGCGGCTCGGCCAGGGCGTGGTCGCCCCGGTCCAGATACAGTGCCGCCAGATTGTTGAGGCCGGTGGCGGTGGCCGGATGCTCCGGTCCAAAAGTCTTCTCGTTGAAAGTCAGGATCCGCTGAAACAAAGGTTCGGCCCTGGGGTAGTCCCCCGCTTCATAGTAGAGCGTTCCCAGTTTGACCGCCTCGTCCATCGTCAGCTTATCCTCCGGTCCCCAAAGTTGCTCGCTGGTTGCCAGATTCTTTTTTGCTTTCTGAATCGCGACGCTTTCCGGCCGGGGTTTGACCGACTCCGCACCGCCTGCGCCTGCCGCAGTCAACCACACGGCGGTCAGCAAAACCGGCCAAAGCCTGGCGGAGCCCGCGTCCCGGAATGGGCAGGCGGTCGCCCGCGCTACCGCGCTCGAGGACCGACATTTTCGCTCAGGGTTCATGGCCAGGCCGAACGCTCGATCACTGTTTTCAAGCCACCCCGGCGCAATGCTGGCCGGATCGGGTGCCAGGTGCCGATTTTCCAACAAAAGACCGCAAAGGCAATCATCAAAGACATTGCCATCGGGATCAACTCGGATCAAGACGGAGGGGTTACGGTTGAAGTTCCGTGAAGCGGATGCGGATGAACTCAATCCGTTCACGGTTGACACCCAGGTCGCTTCGGCCCACGCGCGCGGCGGAGCGCACCTGGATCACCTTCTCTTCAATGATAAATTCCACATCATCCACCAAGCGGAAAAACCGGCTGCGAAATTCCACCTGCAAATATCGATCCGTCGCCCGGATGATCGTGGCGCGCGGTTGATGGCGGAGAACTTCTTTCAGGCTCGCCATGGCTTCGACGGCGGATTGGGTGTAACGCAGCGGTTCGATGAATTGCGCGGGGACCGGGCTTTGACTGGAAACACCGTTGGGGGTGGGCGCCAGCGGGGCCAGTCTCCCGTCGTGGACACCCAGGTTCTCCGGCCGGGTCTGCGAAATATGGCCAAGCGCCAGAAGCACGACCACCACCAGCGTCAGCAACAAGACTGGCCCGGCGACGATAATCCGCTGCACCCTCCGCGCGCGGTTGTTATTTTTGGAAGTAGCCATGGGTTGAGCGGTGCGGTTCCGTGACTGTCAATTCTGGCCGGATTCGAGTGGAATGGGAAGTGCGTTCCGGCCCCGAACACCGAAATCCTGGGGCGGACCCGGGGCTGGCGCGGAGAGACCCAGCGGGTAACGCCGAGCCATTGGAGTGCCATTCAACTGGAAATATTGTTTGTCGGCCGATCAAATTTGCCTAAACTCTTCCACCATGAATCCGACTCACAAAAGAAACCAGCGCCTCGCGCTCTCCCTGGCCACCCATCCCTTTCAACTCCGGAAAAGTGCGGGCGATGGAGCGCGGATAACCCTGGCGCTGCTCAGCCTGTTGGCGGTGGCCAGCCTGGCCCAGGCTGACGTCAAGCTGCCAAAGATTTTGGCGAGCCACATGGTTTTGCAGCAGAAGGCGCCGCTGCCCATTTGGGGCACCGCCGACGCGGGCGAAGCAGTGACGGTTACCATCGGCAAGAACAAGGCCTCGACCCAAGCCGGTCCAGACGGAAAGTGGTCGGTTAAATTGAAGGCGATGACCGCCGGGGGTCCGCATGAACTGGTGATCAAAGGCAAGAACGAGATCAGGTTGACTGACGTGCTGATCGGGGAAGTCTGGGTGGCCTCAGGCCAGTCGAACATGGAATGGCCCGTCTCGGCCTCCACCAACGGCGCAGACGAGATCGCGGCGGCGAAATATCCCAATATTCGCCTGTTCCACGTCCGGAAGGTCCCCGCCGTCACTGCGCAAAATGAAGTCGTGCTGGATCGGGAATGGTCGGAATGCTCGCCCGCAACGGTCGGCAATTTCTCCGCCGTGGCCTATTTCTTTGGACGCCACATCCACCAGGATCTGAACGTGCCGATCGGATTGATCAACACTTCCTGGGGCGGCACCCTGATCGAACCGTGGACGCCAATTGTGGGTTTCGAGTCGGTGGAGTCGCTCAAACCGATCGCCGAGCAGGCGAAGGCCCAGCAAGCGAAGCCGGAAGGCGTCCAACCCAATCCGGGTGCGCCCACGCACCTCTACAACGGCATGGTGCACGCGCTCGTGCCGTTCGCGATCCGGGGAGCCTTATGGTACCAGGGCGAATCCAACCGGGGCGAGGGGGTCGCCTACGAAAAAAAGATGCACGCGCTGATCAATGGCTGGCGCCAGGTGTGGGCCCAGGGGGAATTTCCATTTCTGTATGTGCAATTGGCGCCGTACAAATACGGCCCGACCGATCCGCAATTTCTGCTGCCGCAAATCTGGGAGGCACAAACCAAGACCCTCGCGATGAAGAACACTGGCATGGCGGTTGTCACGGACATTGCGAACCTGGCCGACATCCATCCCAAGAACAAACAGGATGTTGGCAAACGGCTCGCGCTGTGGGCGCTGGCCAATACCTACGGCAAAAAGGGGCTGGTGTATTCCGGACCGCTTTATAAATCCATGAAGGTCGAGGGAAACAAGATCCGCCTCGCGTTTGATCATGTTGGCGGCGGCCTGAAGTCGCGTGATGGCAAGCCGCTTTCATGGTTCACGATCGCCGGCAAGGAAGGCGAATTTGTCGAGGCTTCCGCCGTCATTGACGGCAACTCGATCGTCGTGTCGAGCGACAAAATCGCTGAACCCAGCGCGGTCCGCTTTGGCTGGGATCAACTCGCCGATCCGAATCTGATGAATGCCGCAAGCCTGCCGGCCTCACCCTTCCGCACCTCCCGATGACGCGATTGAGTTTCCGCCCGCCGGCCGACTGGGCATGACCGCGAGCCGACCATTTGCCGCCGGGGGCTACCGGTATCTGCCGGGGGTCTTCCAATACTCAGCGGCGGTTGCTGCGGAACCGGGCTTTACGATCGATCGGGTGCGGTTCCGTCGGCTCGTTCCGCTCGCGGAAGGGTTTCAGGCCATCGCCGCCCACCTGCAAGCGCTGGGCCGCCCGCTCACCGCCTTCTGCGCGTGCGAACTGCGCTCACCGGCTCCGTTCACGGACGTCACCTTCGAGGTTTTCAATCGGGAATACGTGGCGCTGCTCGCCCGGTGGGGAATGGGTCGCGACGGCTTGAACCCGGTGGCACGCAGTAATGTTTGTCCCGCGATCGGACCACCCGCCGAGCCCGGCTGTTATGCGTTCTCCTACACCGTTCCCGCCGCGGGGACGACCCGGAGCAGCTTTATCATCGCGGGCAGCGGCGAAGCCCCGGAAGGCAAAAGCAATTACCGGGATCACATCATTTGCCGCGGCGACCTTTCGGCGGCAGGCTTGCGAGCCAAGGCCGTCTACGTGCTCGAGGAAATGGAACGACGCATGCAATCGCTGGGGTTTACGTGGGGCGACGCCTCCCACACGCACGTTTATACGGTGCACGATTTCCACGCGCTGGTCGGGACGGAAATCATCGGCCGCAGCGCGGCGCCGGGCGGGATCACCTGGCATTACGCCCGCCCGCCGGTCGTGGATATCGAGTTTGAGATGGATGTTCGCTGCGTGGCGCGCGAGTGGGTGATGTAGCCCGCCCCTGGAACCCTTCCCGGAGCGCGGGACTGCGACCCACATCGAGTCACATGTGAGGACAACTCCCGAGCGGTGCCTCGGGTTGAAGGTGGCGGCGGCGCACCGGGCCGCGGGCCAGTCCAGGGGCCAGTCGCCGATTTTGTGCAACCGCCTTTCATCAGGGCCGGCAGCAGTCGGCGCCCGCAGCGAGATCGGGGCTGACGTAGGGGATGCCCAGGGCCAAGCCACGCAGGATCAGAAGGAGAGCGACGAGCAGCAGGCTGGCGGTGATGAGGCCGCGAGTTTGAAAACGGAAGGCCGATTGAAGCCGGTTTCCGACGAGGCCCAGGCCCAGCATCATGGGCAGGGTTCCCAGCCCAAAACTGAGCATGTATTCCGTTGCGTTGAGCAGGCTACCCGTCGCGGTGGCACCGGCACAGGCGACGTAAACCAGACCGCACGGTAGCAATCCATTCAGCAGACCCAGCGCAAAAAGCGCGGTGAATGAGCGACGGTGCAGCAGGCTTGCCAGGCCTGACTTCACCCGCACCACCATTTTCAGGGCGGGAGTGCCGAGCGAGCGGCGCGCGGAGGCGAACAAACCAATGAGAATGGCGAAGCCGGCGGCCAGCGAAAGCCAGCGCTGCAAGCCCGCCAGCGCGAAGCCCGCACCCAGCAAACCAAACACCAGACCGAGCGAGGCATAGGTGAGCAGCCGGCCGAGATTATAAACTAGCCGGCTGAGAAAGAAGGAGGACCGGGTCCGGCCCACCACGGGCAGGGCGAGCGCCAGGGGGCCGCACATGCCGGCGCAGTGCAAGCTGCCGACCAACCCGAGCAATAGTGCTGTCCACAAGGCCATGTGACAAAGCGGTTACGAGGCGTGCGCGCCGATGATGACGGATTGGTTGGAAAAATATTCCTGACCGTTGGCGGTCCATTGCACCCGCACCTTCCACAAACCAGGCCGGAGCGCGCGGGCATCCAACCGCTGAACGCCGGTGACGTCGGCGGCGAGCCGGATGCTTTGATCCAGCTGCGCGTCGGACGGGCGATACAGCTGGATGCTGCCCGCCGGCACGTGACCCGCCGGCGCGACGGGAAAGCGGATGATGATCGCCGCTTGCTTCAGGTCGTAGCTGATGGTCACCGGGGCGGCCATGGACTGGGTGCGATTCAAGCGGTCCAATTGTTTTTGAAAGGTGATTTCCTCATCATAATAATCATGGCGAACGAGGTCCATGGACTGGCGCGTCGACCACAGCGTGAAGGCGATGACGCCCGCGATGAAAACCGCGAAGAACAAGATGATGGCAATGGGCCAGGGGTTTCGACCAGGGGCGGCGTTGGGATTCATAAGCTAAGCGAAAACGTGGCTGATTAATCGCGCGGCCCGACAAACACCGTGTTGATTGTGTCGAGCAATCGGCCGTTGGAATAGATGCCGATCTTCACCTTCGTGGTGGGGCCTTTAAGTTCACGTTGCGGCAGTTCGATCAACACCGAGGATTGCAGCAGCTTTTCCTTGGGCACCAGGAGTTCGTGGCCGCCCATGATTTTGAGCCGGCCGGCGATATTTTCCAGCTTCAACTGGATCGGAATGTCGCGTGACGTTTTGTTCATAAGCTTCATCGTATAGATGTTCTCAATGTGGGTGCCATCGGTTCTTTGAAACAGGGCACCGGGGGCGCGGAGCAGCGTGGTCTGCACGTCGGAACGGGTGAACAGCAGGACCAGAAACAGGGTGATCAGCGTTCCCAGCACGACCGTGTAGCCCAGCATGCGCGGGGTGAAACGCTGCTGCTCGCCACGCTCGATATTGTTCAGGGACGCGAACCGGATGAGTCCGCGGGGCCGGCCCACTTTGTCCATGACCGTGTCGCAGGCATCAATGCAGGCCGTGCAATTGACGCACTCCATCTGGGTGCCATCGCGGATGTCGATCCCGGTGGGGCAGACCGTCACGCACTGCCGGCACGCCACGCAATCACCCAGCCCGGCAGTCTGACGCTGGTCGGGCGTCTGTCCGCGATGCCGTGGTCCGCGTTGCTCGCCGCGTTTGTGGTCATAGGCCACCACCATCGTGTTCTCATCCAGGATGGCCGACTGAAACCGGCCATACGGGCAGATAAAGGTGCAGGCCTGCTCCCGGAATCGCGCGAAGATGGCATAAAACAACAGGGTGAACAGGATCATGAAGGTCAGCCCGGTCAGATGGTTCCGCGGATCATCGGTGGTGATGTGGATCAGTTGCTCGCGGCCGATGATGTAGCTCAGGAGGGTGTTGCCGATGACAAAGGAGAGGCCAAAGAAGAGCGCATGCTTCGCGATTTTCCGGACCACCTTTTTCCGGCTCCACGGCGCGGCCGCGAGCGCGCGCTGTTCGGCGGCATCACCTTCGAGCGCGTATTCGATTTTCCGGAACACCATTTCCATGAGCAGGGTCTGCGGACAGGTCCAGCCGCACCAAAGCCGGCCGAAGGCCGTGGTGAAAATAATGATGCTGACAATAAACACGAGCATGGCCAGCGCAAACAGCAGGGTATCCTGCGGCCAGAAAATCTGGCCGAGGATGGAGAAGCGGCGCTCCACGATGTTGATCATCAGGAGCGGGTTGCCATGGATGAAGATGAAGGGACCCGCAAACATGATCGCGAGCAAAAGCCAACTCACGTACGTCCGACGGTCATACCATTGACCTTGCGGCTGCTTGGGATAGATCCAGCGGCGGTTGCCCTGCTTGTCCGCAGTCGCCAGATGGTCGCGGAAATCCTCCCAGTTGACATCCTGGGCCGGACTACGCACAGCGGGCGAAGGCGGTTTGATTTCTTCGGGCATCAGGGCATGCAGGTTCGGTCGTTGAGCGCGGCGGGCGGGCGCAACTCATTCAAAAGGACTCGGACCAGCCGGCGCCTGCTGCTGATTCTCCGGCGGTTTGGGATTCGGCGGCTTCGTGCCGCGCAGCGTGTAAACATAGCTCGCCACGGCCTGGATGTCGCCCGGTTTGAGGATGCCTTTCCAGGTGAGCATACCCTTTTCCGGCACGCCGTTGATGATGGTCTTCAGGTTGTCCACGTAGTTCGAGCCATGAATCCAATAGTCATCCGTAAGGTTCGGACCGACCAGTCCCCCTCCATCCGGCCGATGGCAGGGGGAGCAATAGGTCGTGTAAATTTGCAATCCCTGACCGATGACCGCCTGATCTTTGGAGGGTGTCAATGAGCCGAGGGTCGCCTCGAATTTCGCCAGTGCGCCCGACTTGATCGCCTCGCCGCGCTGCCATTCCTTGTCGTATTCGGCGGCCTGCAGATCGCCGGCTTTGAACACGTGATAGTAGCCGAGATAAATCACGGCGTAGATAATGGTCAGGTAAAAAAGCCACACCCACCAGCGGGGCAGGTTGTTGTCGAGTTCCTTGATGCCATCGGCCTCATGGTCCATCAACAGCGGATCCTGGGGTTCATCGGGGGAATTATTCATGGTCGTGGTCTCCGGCTTCGGTGGAGGGCAGCGGCTCGTCGCTCAACGGCAGCCGACTCATCGTTTTAAGAAATGGTTTCTTCAGCCGCAGCGCCCAGACGAGCGCTCCGCTGAACACCAGGAAGAACAGGCAGATCGAGATCACGCCATACGCGGCAATGCCGCCGATGTCAGTAAGTACATTCTTGATCATAAGCGTAGCACACTAGTTGCGAACCTGGTCGGGTGAACCGGCTTGGACGGTTTTCTTGGGCGGGGCCGGCGGCGGCGCGGGGGCCGGCGCGGGGGCGGCCGGCGCGCCCGTGGCCTTGATGTCGGTGCCGAGCCGCTGGAGATAGGCGATTAACGCGATGATTTCCTTGTCGGGATCGGCTTTGACCAGGCCGGTCTTCAAGTTGTCCACGATTTTGGCGGACTGGATTTTTAATTCGGCGAGCGCTTTCTGCTCGTAACCCGCAGGGTAGGGCACGCCCACTTTGCGCAGCGCCGAGATGCGGGCCGGCAGCGAGCTGGTTTCGAGCGGCTGCGTGAGCAGCCACGAGTAGCGCGGCATGATGGAACCGGGCGAGGTGGTGCGCGGATCGTCCAGGTGATTGAAATGCCAGGCGTCCGGATACTTGCCACCCTCGCGATGCAGATCCGGCCCGGTGCGTTTGGAACCCCAGAGGAAGGGATGATCGTAGACAAACTCACCCGCCTTGGAGTAGTCGCCATAGCGTTCGGTCTCCGAGCGGAATGGCCGGATCATCTGGGAATGACAGCCGACGCAGCCTTCGCGGATATAGAGATCGCGGCCCAGCACCTCGAGCGGGGTATAGGGTTTCACGCTCGAAATCGTGGGGACGTTTTCCCGGATGACATACATGGGAATGATTTCAATCAATCCGCCAATCAGCACGGCCACCAACGCGAGCGCGGCCAACAGCAGCGGCCGGGCCTCGATGAGGCGATGGCCCCACGGATGTTTACCCGTTTCCACGGCCGAGGCCTGCTCGCTGAGGGGCGCGGCCTGCGCCTCGGTGTCCGGCTGGAACACCCCGCTCTGGGCCGTCTTCCAGAGATTAAATGCCATGAGGAAAGTGCCGAGGATGTAGAGCGAGCCACCCACGGCACGGAGCTGATACATCGGGATGAGCTGCAGCACTGTTTCGAGGAAGTTCGGGTACTGCAGGAAGCCGTCGACATTAAATTGTTTCCACATCAGGCCCTGCGTGATGCCGCTCCAATACATCGGCACGACGTAGAACACCATTCCCAGCAGGGCGATCCAAAAGTGGTAGTTCGCCAGCTTCACCGACCAGAGCCGGGTGTGGTAGAGACGGGGAAAAAGCCAGTAGAGCATCGAGAAGGTGAAGAATCCATTCCAGCCCAGCGCCCCGGTGTGCACGTGGGCAATGGTCCAGTCGGTGTAGTGCGAGAGCGCATTGACACTCTTGATGGCGAGCATCGGGCCCTCGAGGGTGGCCATGCCATAGGCGGTGATGGCCACGACCATGAACTTCAACATGGGATCCTGACGGACCTTGTCCCACGCACCGCGCAGGGTGAGCAACCCATTCAACATGCCGCCCCACGACGGCGCGATGAGCATCAGGGAGAACACCATGCCGAGCGATTGGGCCCAGTCGGGCAGCGCGGTGTAGAGCAGGTGATGCGGGCCGGCCCAGATGTAAATGAAGATCAGCGCCCAGAAATGAATGATCGAGAGCTGGTACGAGAACACCGGGCGATTGGCCGCCTTGGGCAGAAAGTAATACATCAACCCGAGGTAGGGCGTGGTCAGAAAAAAGGCGACCGCGTTATGCGCATACCACCACTGCACCAGGGCGTCCTGCACTCCCGCGTAAATCGGGTAGCTCTTGAACGCGCCCGCCGGGACTTCCAGCGAGTTCACGATGTGGAGCAGCGCCACGGTCAGGGCCGTGGCGATGTAAAACCAGATGGCGACGTAGAGATGCTTCTCGCGCCGTTTTAAAATGGTGCCGAACAGGTTCACCGTGAAGCAAACCCAGATCAGCGTGATGGCGATGTCGATGGGCCATTCGAGTTCCGCGTATTCCTTGCTCGTGGTCAGCCCCAACGGCAGGGTGATCGCGGCGGCGACGATGATGAGGTTCCAGCCCCAGAAATTCACCCAGCTTAAGGTATCGCTAAACATGCGCGCCTTGCACAAACGCTGGAGCGAATAGTAAATGCCCGTGAACATGCCATTGCCCACGAAGGCAAAGATGACAGCGTTCGTATGCAGTGGACGCAGCCGTCCGAAGGAGACGAACTGGAGGTTCAGGTTTGCCTCGGGCCAGAACAATTGCACCGCCACCAGCAATCCGGCGCTCATCCCCACCAGGCCCCAGAGGACCGTGGCAATCGCAAAGGCGCGGACGATTCGATTATCGTATTTGAATGTTTCAATTTTCATTTTTTATTTTCGGTTGGGGCGGGACGGCAAGGGTTTCAGCGCCGAGCTTGGGGGTTGGTTCATCCAGGAGCGGGCGCAGGGAAGGCGTGCTGGTGTCCTCGTATTGACCCGAGCGGACGGCCCAGATGAAGCTCGCGAGGAAGCCGGCGGCGATCAGGATGCTGAGCGGGATCAGGAGAAAAATGATACTCATGACCGGGCCTCCAGATCGCGGACCGGCCCGAGGCGGCGTCCCCACCAGCTGGTCATCCCGCAGGCAAAGGCCACCACCGTCACGGAACTCAACGGCATCAGGATCGCGCACACCACCGGGGAAAGGTTTCCACTTGCGGCAATGCTGATCCCCACCAGATTGTAGACCGTGGAAATCAGGAAGGCAGCCTGCACCACTCCCACCGACGCCTGCGAGAACCGCAGCACGTCCGCGAGCCGCACCACCATGGGGGCCGCGAGGATCACGTCGCTCGCGGGCGAAAAGGCGTTGATGTTTTCCACGACCGCTATGCCAACATCGCTTTGGCGGAGGGCGCCCGCATCATTGAGGCCATCACCGACCATCAGGACGGTCCGGCCGGACTGTTGGAGCTCTTGAATAAAACCAAGCTTGGTCAGCGGGCTTTGATTGAAGCGCAGGTGCGTGGATTCACCGAACCAAGGAGTGAAGCGGGCGCACTGCTTGGCGTTGTCGCCGCTGAGGAGGGCGAGCTCATAATTTCTGGCCAGGGCATCCAGGAGTTGGGCCGTCTGGGGACGCAGCGCACTCGCCAGTTCATAATAGCCGCGATACACCCCATCAATCGCGACGTGAACGACACTGCCGCCCAATGCGGGACCGTCCGCCTGCCGGTCTCCTGCGGTCCCGAGCTGCCCTCCCCTCGAGGCGAGCCAGGCCGCGGAGCCCATCCAGATTTCACGACCCGACACGCTGCCTTCCATGCCACCACCGGCGGTTTCCAAAAACGACCGCACCGGCTCGGGGAAATGTTGCCGCGCGATGTCCGCGCCGATGCGCACGGCGTAGGGGTGGGTGGAATGGCGCGTCACCGAATACAGCCAACCCTCCTCCGCCTCGGTCAGCGGCGCGCCGTGAAAGACGATCGCACCCGCACCCGCCGCGGTCAGCGTGCCGGTCTTGTCGAAAACCACGGTGTCCACCTGCGTCAGCGTTTCGAGCACCTGCGGATTTTTAAGAAACACCTGCCGCCGGGCCAGAACGCGCTGAGCTGTACCGAGCGCAAACGGCGCCGCCAGCGCCAGCGCGCAGGGACAGGCCACGATCAGAACCGAGGTAAATGCCTTCACCGCGCGACGGGGATCGCGGAACCACCAGAACACCGCTGCGCCGATAGCGATGACGATGATGATTTTGGTGAAGCGCTGGCTGTAACGGTTGGTGAGCGTGTCGAGCGAAGCGCCGCGCGGCTTGTGAAACGCGTCCTGATTCCACAGCGAGGTCAGGTAACCCTGGGACACGGGCTTGACCATTTCGACTTCCAGGGTGCCGCCGATCTGCCGCCCGCCCGCGTAGAGATAATCACCGGAAAGTTTCTCCAGCGGCTCGGCCTCCCCGGTAACAAAACTGTAGTCGATCATCGCCGCCCCCGACACCAACCGGGCGTCGGCGGGAATCAACTCACCATTCCGGAGCATCAGCCGGTCGCCCACCACCAGTTCCGACAGGGACACGTTTTGTTCCTTCCCTCCCCGTTTGCGTTTCACCGAGAGCGGAAAGAAGGATTTGTAATCGCGGTCGAAGGCGAGCTGGTCGAAGGTTTTTTGCTGGAACAATTTACCGCTCAGGAGGAAAAACAGCAGCCCCGCGAGTGAATCGAAGTAGCCAGCCCCCTGTCCACAGACGACCTCGTAAACGCTCTGGATAAACAGCGCCGCAATGCCCGCCGCAATCGGCACCTCGATCGTGAGCAATTTTTCGCGCAGGCTAATCCAGGCCGACCGCCAATAATCCGACGCGCTGTAGGCAACCACCGGCAGGGCCAGCACGAGGCTGAGGTAACCCGTGACCGCCTGGAACTGAGGCCCGCTGAAGCTGTCCAGCCCCAGATAAGCGCAGAGACTGAACAGCATGGTGTTGCCAAACGCGAACCCGGCGATTCCCAGTTGCAGCCAGAGCCGGCGGGGCGTCCGCGGTTTGGTGGAATTCTCCAGATCGGAAAATTTCAGGTCCGGTTCATACCCCAACGAAGCCAGCAGGGCGACGATTTCACTCAGCCGCACCCGGGTGTGATCGAAAGACAGGGCCAGTTCGCGGCGCGGAAAGTTCACGCGCGTTTCCCCGAGGCCCGGCCGAAGGCGGAACAGGTTTTCAAGCAACCAGACACACGCGATGCAATGGATCGCCGGCAAGCGAAACGTCACCCGCGTGCTGCGTGCATCCGTGAAATCCACCAACCGCGTCCGCACCCCGGGCTCATCGAGATAGCGGAATTGATCTTCCTTGGCCGTCGCCTTGATGCGCACACCTGCAGCCGGACTCAACTGATAAAAATCCGTGAGCCCACTTTCGGTCAGCAGTTCAAAGACCGTCTGGCAGCCCCGGCAGCAGAAAGCCTTGTCGTGCACCGCGAACTGCTCCCCACGGCACGGGCTGCCACAATGGAAACAGCAGCCCGTTTCATCAGGCTGCGGCTTGCGGATGCCCGGGGCAACCACGATTGAACTATTCAGCAGACTCGCACGCACCCGCTAAGAAAACGGCATGCCGGCTGAATTGACCTACCCTTTTTTGCTCTTCTCTTTCCGAAAATGGCTAAGCGCAACCAATCACCGTCCAGCGTTGGGCAGATCGCGAATATTAAAGTCGTCGGGTTCCGGTCGATTCTTTCCGTGGACTCGGCGCCGCCCGCTTCATCTCGACGGGCGAGGGCCTCCTCAGTCGAGTTCATTCGCGGCTGCTGATGCCAATTTCCGATGATAGGGAGTCAATTGCGAAAATGAAACCACCGCAACACATGGCAGCGCGTCCCGACCAAGGTTTGAGAAAATGCCCCGCATCCTCAACACGGTTGATGTCCCCAGTCCTCTTCCTTGAGTGAATCCTCGTAAAGCGCCATCTGCTCCTCCTTGGTCAATGGTCTTGGTGCGGCCGGCGGGCTGGGCGGGCTGACAACCACTTCCCCAACCTTCTCCAATGCGGGCTGGGGCTCGCCCGGGCTTGATGGCTCACTCATAACGACGCCAAGCTAGCTTCAAAAGGATCCTTTGTCACGCCTGCCCAGATTCAACTGCGCCCACGCAACCCCATCCGCCGGGCGGAAGGCCCGAAAAATACCAGCCCAGGTCAAGCGAAGTGAAACAAGCGCCGCCCTGGGTAAATCGTCCCAAGAATTGTCCCCGGCCCTGCATGGGCGCACAACCCGATGGGCTCACCACCCTTCGCGTGGAGGCTTGTCGAATGTGCGTCCCGGAACGCTTAAACTTCCGTCGGAACATTCGCGTGCAAGAAATCCACCATGGCCTTGGCGAACGGCGCGAGGTCGCGCGGGGTGCGGCTGGAAATTAAATTACCGTCCACGACCACCGGCTCGTTGACCCAGATGCCGCCAGCGTTTTCCAAATCATCCTGGATGCCGAGTGAGCCGGTGACGCGTTTGCCTTTCAGAATTTTCGCCGAGATCGGAATCCAGCCGCCGTGACAAATGAAGGCGACCAGTTTGCCCTGTTCAAAAAACTCCCGCGTGAGCGACAGCACTTTGGCGTCCCGGCGCAATTTATCGGGCATGAAACCGCCGGGCACGAGCAGGCCGCAAAAATCCTGGCTGCGCGCGTCCGCCAGGAGCAGATCGCTCATGGCCGGATAACCGTGTTTGCCGGAGTAGCGGCGGATTTCTGGCGCGGCGAGGCGCATGGCGTAACCCGCCTCCTGCAGGCGGAACAGCGGATACCACAATTCCAAATCCTCGTAGATATCGTCCACGAACGTCAGCAGCGTCTTGGGCATGAGGAGAGTTTTGGAGAATTCCGCCAAAACCGCAAGCCGCGAGGCGAGCGGACCGATATGGAACGATCAAGTGCAACCACGGATGACCACGGATGACCACGACTCGGGCGGAGCGCCGATCTCCGATCCGGCGCGTTTCGGGCGGTACAATCTCCGAGCCGGGTCGGAGACCGGCGCTCCAATCCCCAGCCACCGGGCTGAAGGCCCGAAAGATAACAGCCCCGGGCGAGCGAAGTGAAGCCAGTGCCGGGCCGGATTGCCCTCGCAGGGCATACAGAGGTGCTACGCCCGTGCTGGCCAAGTGCCGCGAGATGCATTAGGTTCGGTAGGTGTTCGAGCTGCCGGAAATTTTCAGCCGATTGGGGATTGCCCTGGGATTGGGCCTGCTCGTTGGTTTACAGCGCGAACGCACCGACGCCCGGCTCGCGGGTTTTCGCACCTTTCCACTCATCACCATGCTGGGCGCGCTCTGCGGGTTGCTCGCGCCGACCTTTGGCGGGTGGGTGGTGGCGGTGGGCTTCGTGGGACTGGCGCTCGTAATTGTCGGCGGCAACCTGCCCCTGCTGCGCGCGGAGGAAGAAAGACCCGGCGTCACGACGGAAATTGCGATGCTCGTCATGTTTGCCGTGGGCGCCTATTTAATGGTTGGACCCACGGCCATTGCCACGGCCATCGGCGGCACCGTGGCGGTTTTGCTGCACCTCAAGCCGCAGATGCACACGCTGGCGGCGAAAATTGGCGACCGAGATTTCACGGGCATCATGCAGTTCACGCTCATTTCGATGGTCATCCTGCCGGTGTTGCCGAATCGTTTTATGGGCCCGTTTCAGGTGCTCAACCCCTTCAAGATCTGGCTAATGGTGGTGCTCATTGTGGGGATCAGTCTCGGCGGTTACATCATTTACAAGTTCGCGGGGCCACGTGCCGGAGCTTGGGCCAGCGGCGTGTTGGGAGGTCTCATCTCCAGCACCGCGACGACCGTGAGCCTCGCGCGCCGCAGCCGGCAGATACCGCAATCGCCCGCGCTGGCTGCGTTCGTTATCCTTGTGGCTTCGGCCGTCGTCTTTGTGCGCGTGGGAATGGTCATCAGCGCGACTTCTCCGCAATTTTTGCGGGCGGCCGTGGTGCCGCTCGCCATCATGTTCGCCGTGCTTGCACTGCTGGGCTGGTGGAATTTACGAGGCCACACCGGAAACTTTTCCGCCGGGCCGGACCAGTCGAATCCCACCGAATTGAAACCAGCGCTGGTTTTTGGGTTGCTCTACGCGGGGGTGCTGCTGGCGGTGGCGGCCGCTCGGGAATACTTCGGCCAGCGCGGGCTCTACGCGGTCGCCGTGCTGTCGGGCCTGACGGACATGGATGCCATCACTCTTTCCGTCACCCAACTGGTGAACAACGACCAGGTCACCACCGGGACCGGCTGGAGACTGATCCTGGTGGCCGCGCTGGCAAACCTTGTTTTCAAAGCAGGCACGGTCGCCTTCCTGGGCGAGCGACGCTTATTCTCACGCGTGGCCGTTGGCTTCGGCAGCGCGGCAGCGGCCGGGGGCGCCTTGTTGGTGTGGTGGCCAAACTAGACGTTCCGTTTGACCGCTCCTTGCTCCGATTGACGGTGACCGGGGCAGGATCCGAAACACTTAGGCGCTGGATTTCCCGACTGGATTCTTTACGCTGCCCGTCATGAGAATCCCCTGCTGCATACTGGCCGTGCTCGCCATTCTTGGACTCCCCGCTCTCGCCGCCGAGGCACCGGCGGCCGAACCACAGCGGCCGCCGACGCATGCCAACGTCTCCTATGGCCCGCACGAGCGGCAGGTGCTCGACTTCTGGAAAGCGGAATCCGACCAGCCCACGCCGCTGCTGTTCCACATTCATGGGGGTGGCTGGGTGGCAGGCGATAAACGGCTGGTCGCCAATTTGGAGAAATATCTCGCCGCCGGCATCTCGGTGGTCTCCATCAACTACCGCTACAGCACGCAGGCCCAGCTGGCGGGCGTGAAGCCGCCCGTGGAATGGCCGATCAGCGATGCAGCGCGCGCGCTGCAGTTTGTCCGCCGCCAGGCCGCCGAATGGAACCTGGACAAGGCGCGCATCGGGGCGAGCGGCACCTCCGCCGGCGCGTGCTCAAGTCTGTGGCTGGCACTGCACAATGACCTGGCGGAACCCAGGAGCGCCGATCCGGTCGCGCGTGAATCCACGCGCCTGTGGTGCGCGGCCGTGATTGGGGCGCAGACTTCCCTCGACCCCCAGCAGCTCAAGGAATGGACGCCGAACAGCCGTTATGGGGGGCACGCCTTCGGCTTCATGCCGGACCCCCGGGACAATAAAACACGCGACACCCAGTTCGCCGAGTTCCTGGCCGCGCGCGAATCGATCCTTCCCTGGATCAAAAAATATTCCCCGATTGAGCACGTCACCGCCGATGATCCCCCTATTTATATGATCTACGCCACGGCACCGGTCCTCGGCGAGGAGCAGAAAGATCCGACCCACACGGCGAACTACGGTGTGAAACTGCAAGAGAAGCTTCGCAGCGTCGGGGTGGCGAGCGAGTTGGTCTACCCGGGGGCGCCGGAGGTGAAACATCTGCAGGTGCATGATTACCTCATCGAGAAACTCAAGGCGGCACCGACCAGGAAGCTGCCCCCCGCCGCCAAGAAGGCCGCCGGGCCCGCATTGCCAAAGCCGACGCTGGCAGATGTCCGGTACGGCGAGCATGAGCGAAACGTGCTGGATTTCTGGAAAGCCGAGTCCACCAAGCCGACCCCGGTGCTGTTTTTTATTCACGGCGGCGGCTGGAACGCGGGTGACAAGGCCCGGGTGGCCAATCTCGGCCAATACCTCGCCGCCGGAATTTCCGTCGTCTCCATCAACTATCGCTATGTGCCCCAGGCCAGGGCTGCCGGGGTGACGCCGCCGGTCAAGGCTCCTTTGCATGACGCGGCCCGCGCCTTGCAATTTGTCCGCAGCAAAGCCACCGAGTGGAACCTCGACAAGGCGCGCATCGGTGCGAGCGGCGGTTCGGCCGGCGCGTGTTCAAGCTTGTGGCTGGCCTTTCATCCCGATCTGGCCGACGCCCAAAGCAAAGACCCGATCGCGCGCGAATCCACGCGCTTGTGGTGTGCCGCCGTGAC
This sequence comes from Verrucomicrobiota bacterium, assembly GCA_043742955.1. GTDB lineage: Bacteria > Verrucomicrobiota > Verrucomicrobiia > Limisphaerales > JAYTXL01 > JAYTXL01. The sequence goes on from JAYTXL010000215.1 coordinate 44,378, forward strand.
CGGAGCGCAAACCACGCTCGATCCGCAGCAGATGAAAGAGTGGACGCCCAACAGCAAATATGGCGGCCACGCCTTCGGATTCACCGGGGACAAGGAGAAGAACCTTTCCCAATTCGATGAATTCCTGGCCGGTCGCGAAAAGATTCGGGCATGGATAGCGGAGTATTCACCCTACGCGCTCGTCACTGCGGATGATCCCACGATTTATCTGATTTACCCGGCGCCGCCCGCGCTGGGTCAGGACCAGAAGGACCCGACGCACACCTCCAACTTTGGGGTGAAGCTGCAGGAAAAACTCCGCAGCGTCGGCGTGGCGAGCGAGCTCGTTTATCCGGGGGCGCCGGAGGTGAAGCATGCAACGGTGCTGGATTACCTCGTCGAGAAACTCAAGGCACCGGCGGTAAAGTAAAAATAAAAGCTCCCGCATTCTCGGTAAAATATTTGGCCGGCGCGGCGCGATCGCTCTCCATGGAGGAGCTGACGAGGGGGAGCTGAGCGAATTGTCCTAGCTCGGATTTCCCCGCACCCCAAATGCCCCGGACATTTTGCGCTCCTTGTGCTCCGGAACCGGGATCGGGATGGCGCGCTGCGCCGTCCCCGTCGGCGAGCGCAACGTCAGACGACGGCGGCTGGTTCCTGGGCCGGGAGCGGTTTCGGATTCCGCGCGGTGGGTGAAGGCGCGACCATTCGTGGTTATCCACTGCGGAAATACGGATTATTTCGTCGGCGGCAGAACGACTTGACAGCGGTCCCGGGCGAGCTGGAGCAGTTGCCGGGGCGTGAGGATGCGTGACCAGTTGAGAAAGTCAGGCGCTACCTGGTCGCCGCGCGGAGCCTGCGCCAGGGTCAGCGAACTCACGCCGGGTTCGAACACGGCCGCAAAGGTGGCGACCTCGGTCATCGCTGGACTGGCATGATAATGGAGCGGGACGGCCCCCAGACCCTCGACCTGGCGTGCGGCTTGGGTGGCCCGACGCACATCCCACACCTGCATCCCGGCTTGGGTCTGGCCCAGCAACATGAAACGACGTCGGGTTTGGGTGAGATACTTTTTATCGTCGGTCAGCGCGGAGTAGCCCACGCCTCTTGGGGCGAATGTGACGTAGGCGGCGCCGCTCTTCTTGATGTATTGAATCCAACCGGAAAACTGTTTCGCCAACTCGGGCGGGACCGGCTGGTCTGCCTTCACGCCGGCGACCGCGAATTCATCCGCGAAGGCGGCAGCGAATCCGGCCTGGGCGAGCGCGAGTTGTTGTCTCCAATTTTCCGCGTCCACGGTCTCGAGGTGCAATGACTTGGGCGTGCTGTCCATCGGGCGCGCGAGGTAGAACCGCAGTTTCACCCCGGGCTGACTTTCAAACTCGTGCACCGAGAGCCGCACCCCGTCATGATCCGCGCTCGCGAGCTGGCGGGTGCCGGGGGCCGAACCCGGCGCGGGCCAGCCGCCAAAAGTCTTTTGTTGCAACGCCGCCAGCGCATTTTTCACGTCGAGTGGTTGCGCCTCGGTCGCCAGCTTTGTGAAATTCTCGTAACACTTGCTGGTGATCTCGGTGGCGGGGAGTTGGTCGAACACCTTTAGTTGCTGGCCCGTGAAAAACGCCTCCGCAAAGTTCGGCACCGGCGATTCATCGCGTTTGAGCCACTTGTTGAACCAGCGCAGCACCGGCACCTGCAGTTCCTGCGTGTCATGGTGCGGGCCTTCGGTGATGATGAGGCCGAGTTTTTCCGGCGCATTGTTCAGGTCGTAAATTTTGCGCATCGTTGCGTGCAGGCGGCCCACGCCGTCGAGCGGAAAAATAGTGTCCTTGTCCGTATTGACAATGAGCAGCGGCCGCGGGGCCACCAGCGCGGCGACTTGCGCATAGTCCCAGCGGTAGGTGTTCACCATGAACATGCAATCGCAATGTCCCTCCACCGTGCCGTCCACAACGTGGTTCTGCAGGTCAGCGATGCCGGCGGTCGGGCAGGCCGCCTTGATGCGCTCGTCGAGCGCGGCAATCCACCACGAGTAGGCTCCGCCGCCGCTGCGGCCCGTGACCCCGAATCGCGTCGGGTCCACTTCCGGTCGCGTTTCCAGATAGTCGAGGGCGCGGATGCAGTTCCAGGCCTCGGCCGCCGCGCTGCTGTAGCCGCGCGAGTTCCACCACCACATGCCTTCGCGATAGGTGCCGTGATGAAGGCCCTCGATTTCCCCGAGTTGCACCGTGTCGATGACCAGCGATACATAACCGTTGCGCGCAAACCAACTGCCCCAGTGCTGGTAGGCGACTTTATTGCCGTAGCTGACGCCGTTGGTCTTCACAAGGGCATGGCCACAGACGTAAAGAATCGCGGGTGCGGGTTTGACCAACTTCTTGGGCACGTAAAGGTTCGCGGTCACGAACAGGCCCGGCATGGATTGGAAGTGCAGCTTCTCCACCGTGAACTCTGGGTGCTCGATCTTGCCGGTCACCGTCGCCTTCAAATCCGTCTTCGGCGGCAAAGGGTCGAGGCCAAGCATTTCGTGGAGCTGGGCGCGATATCCGTCTTTCTGCCGGTTCCAATCGTCGAGCGTGTTGATCCCCGCCAGCGAACGGCCGGCGAGCGTTTGTGTTTCGGCGCGAAAATATTCGGCGAACAGGCGGTCGCCGGGCGTGGCCTCGGCGGGGAGCTTGCCGTAAGGATTGCGGTAAGCGGCAGCATCTGCGAGCTGGACATGCGTGATGACCACGAGCAGGGTGAAGATGGTTTTCATGGAACGCCGAGGAATCTGCGGCGATTCACGCACGTCGGCAAGGATGAAAAACTGACCGCCAGCATGGGGAAACCGCAAAACCGGATGGTTGGCCGGGAGGCACCGTCGTTCCGGTCGGCAGGAAAACCTGCCCGCGCGCGGCAAAGCAAGGGTTGAACTTTTCAGGCTTATGTGTTTCACAATAGTCATGAAATCCTATCTCGCCCGTTGGGCTGTCGCCCTGGCCGCACCCTGTCTTTTCGCCCTCCCTTGCCGTGCCGGCCTGGCCGACCAGCAGCTCGATATTTATTGGATCGACACCGAGGGCGGGGGTTCCACCTTGATGGTTACGCCCACCGGTGAATCCGTGCTCATTGATTCCGGCAACCCCGGCGGGCGCGATGCCGGCCGCATCCATCACACCGCCACCCAGGTGGCCAGGCTCAAGCGCATCGATCATTACCTGAGCACCCACTTTCATATCGATCACTTCGGCGGCGCGGCCGAGCTGGCGCAACTGCTGCCGATCGGCACGGTTTACGACAACGGCATCCCGCCGCAGAGCCCCGATAATAACCCGGGCGACACGACCTTTGTTTTGAAGATCAAACCCTACCGGGAAATGAAGGTGGAGCGCCGGGTGATCATCCGTCCCGACGGCGAAATCCCCCTCCAGCAACCCGCCGGTCCGGGGGTGCCGAAATTGTCACTGCGGTGTGTCGCAGCCAAACAGGTTTTCAATCGGCCGCGCTCCGCGACACCGACGCCCAATGCCGCCTGCGAATCCGTGCGGCTCAAGGAAAAGGATATTTCCGACAACGCGAACAGCGTCGTGATGATGCTTGAACTGGGCGGTTTCCGGTTTCTCGACGGCGGCGATCTCTCCTGGAACGTGGAGGGCGAACTGGTTTGTCCAGTGAACCTGATTGGCCAGGTGGACGTGTATCAGGTCAACCATCACGGCTTGGATTACAGCAACAATCCGCTGCTGGTGCGTGGCATCGCCCCCACGGTGACGGTGATGAACAACGGCACCACCAAGGGCTGCGAGCGGGAGACTTTTGCCACCTTGAAAGGCACGCCGTCCATCCAGGCGATGTATCAGGTGCACAAAAATCTGCGCGCCGACAAGGCGAACAACACTGCGGACGAGTTCATTGCCAACCTGGTGGAAAAGTGCGATGCCAATTACATCAAGCTTTCCGTGGCACCCTCGGGAAAAATCTACACCGTGTCCATTCCAGCGAACGGACATCAACGCACCTACCAGACCCGCGTGAAGAACTGAAATTTAACGGCGCACCAGGCCGCACGCGGCCGGCACCTTCCAACCAGCCTGTTCCAGGGCGGCTTTCGCCCGGGCGGGGTCGGTGCCGGTCAATTCACTGACGATGCGAATCGCGCGGTCGCGGAGCTTCACGTTGCTCGGATTCAAGTCAACCATCAGATTGCCCTTTACCTTGCCCAGCCGCACCATCGCGAGTGTGGTAAACATATTCAGGATTAGTTTGGTCGCGGTCCCCGCCTTCAAGCGGGTGGAGCCGGTGAGGATCTCCGGGCCGGTGTTCGGCGCGATGACCACGTCCGGACGCGCGCCGGGCAGTATTTTTAAATCGGGATTGAAGCAGAGTAATATCGTTGCCGCTTTCCGCTGGCGGGCTTCCGCCAGAGCCCCCCATACAAACGGCGTGCGTCCGCTGGCGGCAATACCCACCACCACATCGTTCCGGGCCACGCCGCGAAATTGCAGGGCGCGCGCCCCCGCCGCCGCGTCATCCTCCGCCCCCTCCACCGCAGACCAGATCGCCCGCTGACCGCCGGCCATGATGCCCTGCACGAGTTCCGGCGGCGTGCGAAAAGTGGGCGGACATTCGCTGGCATCCAGCACACCCAATCGTCCGCTGGTCCCGGCGCCCACATAAAACAGCCGCCCACCGCGACGGAACGCCCGCACAATTATTCCCACCGCCCGTTCGATTTGCTGGCGCTCCGCCAGGATGGCGGCGGGAATTTTAACGTCCTCGCGAAGCATTAGCTGGATGGACTCCGCCAGCGAAAGCCGGTCCAACTGCATCGAATCTGGATGGCGGCGTTCGGTGGGAGACAGCGCTTCCCTGTTCGGAGACGGATCATTGACAATCGGTTTTCCGACGCCCCCCGCACGCAAGGCAGTGGCGGAAAGGTGGGCGGGCGGCAAGCCTGTCGCTTTGGAATGGGACATCGCCAACACCACCGCGCCCCACGCGCTCTCCCGCTTGAGCGGTGAAACCAGGGCGTTCGGCCACAGCGTTTTCAAATGGCCGGCGACTATTTTGGCAAAGCGCGGCTGCCGAAGCAGCACGCTGCCGGCCAAAACAAATTGAACCGGTGTTCCGACTTTCGCGAGTCGCCGCGCGCAATAGGCGGCATCCTTGGCCAGGCTGTGCGCCGCCCCCGCCAAAATGTCAGATGCGATTTTATCCCGCCGGGCGGCCACCGCAAACACCTCCACCGCGAGCGCGGCGATGTCTGATTTGGCGGCGGTCTGAACCCAGCCGATCAATTCGTTGGGCTCGTTGAGTTGCAGGGTGCGCAGCACGCGCTGGCCAAGTCCGGACCATTCGCCGTCGCGGTCGAAATAATAGACCACCGCCTTGAGCGCGCGCAGGCCGATTTCAAAGCCGCTACCTTTGTCCCCCAGTAGATGGCCCCAGCCACCGAACTTCGCGCTGCGCCCGTCAGCGGCGCGGCCGTAGCAGCACGAACCCGTGCCGCTGAGAACTAAAACGGTAGCGGCGCTCGGCAAGCGCCCGCCCGGCGCGGCCGCCAGGGCAGTCTCCAAATCGTTCGTGGCGTGACACGGAATCCCGGGCCACACCTTTGCGGCGGCAGCACGGATACGCTGCCAGTCGCTTTCCTCCCGCGCACCCGCCAGACCGATGGCCATGGCGGTTGGCCGCGGGAAGGCTTTGCTGAGGGCGCGAAAATGACGCGCCAATTCCGCATCCTTCAATAATTTCAAATTCGCCGGGCCGAACTCGAGGCGCTGGAGCAGGCGTTCCTGAGCGTCCGCCAGCAGTGCCACCGTGCGCGTGCCGCCGCCTTCGATGCCGAGAAAGAGTTGCGGCGATGCTCGACGGGCGCTCGTTGTCATGCGCCGGATTATTTCCTCGCGCCGGACTTTTTCAAAGCAATTAAGCCGAAGACATGCATTTGGAGAACATTCTCAATTACAGAAGCCCGTGGATGAGCATGGCCGTGACTGAACGCAAGGAACACGTCCGGGCCAGAATGAATGGTGTCTGCCCGTCGCGCCGTGATCCGGATGACAGCTTCTCATGAACCCACCGGGGTACGCAGGGTGGCTTTACCGGCGGGGAGCTGAGCATTACCCACATCGATTCGCGATTTTTTGCGACGCGATTGGATACCCCGTGCCGCACCCCCGTCCCGACGGAAGACTTCGCAGACGCAAACTGGTTCCAGGCCGGCAACCCAGGCGAGTCCGCCCACCCCAACGTCCACGCATCCTCACTTTTGACAACCTTTTGTTGCATATGCAACAAAAGGTTGTCAAAAGTGAGGGGCGGTCGCGGTCCGCACGCCGCTGTTGGCGCTCGTTAGCCCGGATTTTTCATAAACGGCATGAAAAACCCGGGCTTAGGTCGCGGCTCCGCCGCGAAAACATTGGCTCCCGTCAACTTTGGTGACTCCGATGAAGCTTTGACAGTGTGTTAGTCTTTTTGAGCACGCTGACGGGTTCTGGAAGGTTGCGGATTTTTTCTGACCAGGTGTAGTTCGCCGCGATCCAAAAGCTCCCATTCCACTTCTTCTCCGGGTTGCAGCCCAATGGCCGCCGCCAGAGG